>NZ_QTLK01000007.1:0-171920 GCF_003602705.1 Bacteroides sp. AM16-13 | reverse complement strand
CGCAAACAGTCTTTGCCGACGAAACGACCCTAAACAACGGTATCAAATTCACAGCTACCGAAGCATGGACAGCTACTATTACCGAAGTGGCAACTACCAAAGCGGCTGCCGGGCGTGTGGATTGGGTGGAATTGAGTGCTTATTCGGGAGGTGCGGGTGAGTTTACATTGACCATGACGTTGCAACCGAACTTGACGGGACAGAGCCGCGAGGCTGAAATCCGTATTGTTTGCGGAGATACCACGATTGTGATTGTTATAGAACAGAAAGGAACAACGCAGGACGGTACTCTCCAAAAAATGATTCGTAAAGTTATTTACGAATACACGGACAATGAGGACGAGTATAAATCTTCGAATGAATATAAAAGTTATGAGTTTAAATACAATTCATTAGGAAGAATTGCCGAATGTGTAAGAAAGAACGGGCCCGATGCGAGTGAGGCAAATCTCAAATATACTGAAACGATTGCTTTCGACTATACGATAGCCAATGAAATCCGCATTCAAAACCGGCGGATTTATCATGATGGAACAAGTAGTGACGGAGAGATTGAAAAAAGCACAGTCATGTTGAATGAGCAAGGATTTGCAACCCGTATCACATTTCCGGTGGATTATGTAGGTTTTGAATATAATGCTGATAATCGTTTGTCGAAAATAGACAATACAAACACAAAGGATGATTACGATAAATTTTGGATAACATTGGGTTATACAGACGGTCTGCTGACAAAAACCGTGTATCATGAAAACTATCATGAGGACGAAGTTTGGGAATATACCGTAGACGAGCTTTATCCCAATCGTTATGCAAATGATAAACTCAACATTGATCCTAACGGTTTCCTGCTGGATATAGATGACGATTATCAGATGCTTTATATTATGCGTTTGTTTGGTAACGGCTCAAAATGCTATCTTGAGAAAATAGATTATGAAATGGACAGTGAAGGGAGGCCGGAATCGATCTACACAACACCGAATGAAACGGTTCATGAGAATTATACTTATATTAAATACACAGAAACAGTCCATCCTGTTGTATATGCGTTTGATAATAATGGCTATGTCACAACTATGAGCTGGAACGAACCGTTTAAAAAAATACGTGTGGATTATGATGTCATTGTAGGAAATACGCTTAAACGCCCTGGGTATCCGGAATACGGTTATGAATACACGACTACCAACGAAAGAGAAACAGAGGTGGAAACCAATAAGAATATCATTAAATATTCATTTATTTATAATAAATGATTCATACGAAACAGATAATCAATCATTAGCTTCTATGACAAAACCATACTTCCGAACCGCTAAATACGGTTCGGATTTTTTGTATATATGAAATAAATAATGGTGTATTTTGTTTTGTATATGAAACAAAAAATATATATTTGTATTCTATATATAAAACAATACCTGATATGAATAAGGAACAAATAAAGCAAATAATTGGTGAAAATCAAGAGTTTGTTAAGGATATAACATTTATGGAACGTCCTTTTACTTTTGAGGATGCGGGTAATTATGTGTTTTTAGGTATTCGCCGGGCTGGAAAATCCTATTTGATGTATCAGCGGATACACCAACTTCTGAAAAAAGGGCATACGATAGAAGAAATACTATATATCAACTTTGAAGATGAACGTTTTATCGGCTTGAAATCGGAAGAGTTGGACGATATAAAATTAGCTTATGAAGAGACTTTTCCCTATCAGCCTATTTTCTTTTTGGATGAGATACAAGTTGTAGACGGGTGGGAAAAGTTCGTTCGTCGGTTGGTAGATAAAAAATATCGTGTATATGTGACTGGAAGTAATGCGAAGATGTTGAGTAGTGAGATTGCTACGACATTAGGCGGGCGTTTTCTTATTCAGGAGGTATATCCGTATTCTTTTCGTGAGTTTCTTCTTTCGCAGGATATAATATTAAAAACAAACTGGCTTTATACTCCAAGTTTACGTAATGAAGTGGTGCGCACTTTTGATGCTTATTTTTATAATGGGGGATTTCCTGAATTGATAGCATTTAAAGATAAACGTTCTTGGTTGAGTGGACTTTATCAGAAAATATTCTTTGGTGATTTGGTGGCCCGTTATGCACTACGTAATTCGGATTCGATGAGTTTGTTGGTGAAAAAACTTGCTGAAAGTGTCATGCAACCCTCTTCTTACAATCGACTTAAAAATATAGTATCTTCAGCGGGAGAGAGTGTGGGGGTGCGAACAGTTATTGACTATGTGGGATATTTGGAAGAAACTTGGCTGATATTCAGTATTGAAAATTATGCAGCTCGTTTTGCGGAAAGAGAGAGTAACCGGAAATACTATTTTATTGATAATGGCATTTTGAATCTGTTTATCTTTAATCCGGAAACTTTGTTGTTGGAGAATTTAGTAGCTGTCTCTTTATATAGAATGGTTGGAAAGGAGCTATATTTCTATAATCAAAATGTAGAAGTTGATTTTTATATCCCTGATCAGAAATGGCTTGTTCAAGCATCATATAATATTTCTGATACTCAAACTTTTACTCGTGAAGTAAATGGGCTTTTGAAAACGGCAAAGTTCTTAAAGGCGGAGAAGTTACAAATTGTGACTCGTAATGAAGAACGTACGGTGGAACAGGATGGTTTTACAATAGAGGTGATTCCCATTTGGAAATGGATGATAATGCTAGAGAATAAGTGACATCAGGGTAAAGTGGATGAGACAACAAAAAGAAAATTGGAAAAATAACTAATACAATTTATATATGGGCTGTTTAATGAATTTATTGTGGTTGTTGCTTGGTGGTATCTTTACTGCTGTTGAATACCTCATCTCAAGCATATTGATGATGCTTACCATTATTGGTATTCCGTTTGGTATGCAAACCTTGAAACTGGCAGGACTTGCTTTGTGGCCTTTCGGTAAAGAAGTAAGAAGTGGAAACCGCTCTGGCGGTTGCCTTTATATATTGATGAATATCCTGTGGATATTTTTGGGTGGCATTTGGATCTGTCTGTCCCATTTGGTTTTCGGGGCTATATTATGTATTACTATCATTGGTATTCCTTTTGGCTTACAGCACTTTAAATTGGCAGCTTTGGCATTATCACCTTTTGGGAAAGACATTATAACAGTGTAAGAGTAGTTGTAGGGAAGCGTATGCTTATAATTAAAAGTTATAATGCATAATTAGAAACTATTGGCGGGTCTTGATTGTTTACCGTACCTTTGCACCCGGAAAACAATTAAAGATAAAAAGATATGATTTCAACAGCTACAAAAACTTTGCAGGCAAATAATAAAATGATTTATGTTGCACTGCTTTCTACTCTGACTTTCTTTCTTTTTTTAGACTATATTCCAGGATTGGAAGCATGGTCGGCTTGGGTAACTCCTCCGGTTGCTTTGTTCCTCGGACTTATTTTTGCATTGACTTGCGGACAAGCGCATCCTAAGTTTAATAAGAAAACCTCTAAATATCTGTTGCAATATTCAGTTGTAGGATTGGGATTTGGTATGAATCTTCATTCTGCTTTAGCTTCCGGTAAGGAAGGTATGGAGTTTACGGTCATTTCAGTGATCGGAACCTTGGTAATAGGTTGGTTTATCGGACGTAAGTTGTTCAAGATCGACCGTAATACAGCTTATCTTATCAGTTCGGGAACCGCTATCTGTGGTGGTAGTGCCATTGCGGCTGTGGGACCGGTATTGAAAGCGAAAGATAGTGAAATGTCTGTAGCACTGGGTACTATCTTTATCTTGAATGCTATCGCACTTTTCATTTTCCCTGCCATTGGTCATGCATTAAATATGGATCAGCAACAGTTTGGAACATGGGCAGCCATTGCCATTCATGACACCAGTTCTGTAGTAGGTGCAGGAGCTGCTTATGGCGAAGAAGCATTGAAAGTGGCAACCACTATTAAATTGACCCGTGCGCTTTGGATTATCCCGATGGCTTTTGCTACTTCCTTTATTTTCAAGAGCAAAGGACAAAAGATAAGTATTCCATGGTTTATCTTCTTCTTCGTGTTGGCATTGGTAGTAAACACTTATTTGCTGGATGGAGTACCACAATTGGGAGCGGCTATTAACGGTATTGCCCGTAAAACTCTGACGATTACCATGTTTTTCATCGGTGCTTCTCTTTCTATTGATGTATTGAAAGCAGTTGGAATAAAGCCTTTGGTTCAAGGAATTTTGCTTTGGGTAATAATCAGCTTGAGCACATTGGCATACATTTATTTTGTATAAGAGGAAAAAAGAGAGAATTATATAAAAGAGAAAAAGGTGGGAGAATGATCGTAGTAAACGATTTTCTCCCACCTTTGTTTATTCAGTTTTAGTCTGTGGATAAAGCAGAATTAAAGCAAATTATTTCTTCTTCAATTCTTCGAAGATTAATCCTTCCAGTTCTTCAGCCAGTTCAGGATTATCCATGATGCATTGTTTGGCGGCATCACGTCCTTGTCCTAACTTAGTATCGTTGTAGCTATACCATGAACCGCTCTTCTTGATGATTCCCAAGTCAGCACCCAAGTCGATGATTTCTCCGGAATGGGAGATACCCTCACCGAACATGATGTCAAATTCTGCTTTGCGGAAAGGAGGTGCTACTTTATTCTTCACCACTTTCACCTTAGTCAGTTTACCGAGAATCTCTTCGCCATCTTTGATCGGTTGGCTACCACGGATATCCAAACGTACAGAAGCGTAGAACTTCAAAGCGTTACCACCGGTTGTTGTTTCCGGGTTACCGAACATAACACCGATCTTCTCACGCAACTGGTTGATGAAAATACAAGTAGTACGTGTCTTGCTCACAGCAGCTGTCAACTTACGAAGTGCCTGCGACATCAAACGTGCCTGAAGGCCTACTTTGTTGTCACCCATGTCGCCTTCGATTTCCGCTTTAGGAGTCAGTGCGGCTACAGAGTCAATAACGATGATGTCGATAGCAGAAGAACGAATCAGTTGTTCCGCAATCTCCAACGCTTGCTCTCCGTTATCCGGTTGAGAGATATAAAGATCATCGATATTTACGCCCAGTTTAGATGCGTAGAAACGGTCGAAAGCGTGTTCGGCATCAATAAAAGCAGCGATACCGCCGGCCTTTTGTGCTTCAGCAATGGCGTGGATAGCCAATGTTGTCTTACCGGAAGACTCCGGGCCATAGATTTCGATGATTCTACCTCTAGGGTAACCTCCAACGCCAAGTGCCACGTTCAGGGCAATAGAGCCTGTCGGGATCACTTCTACTTGTTCAACACTATCATCACCCATTTTCATGATAGAACCTTTACCGAAGCTCTTTTCTATCTTTTCCATGGCAGCCTGTAAGGCTTTTAGTTTTTCGCTTGATGCCATTTTATTATCTGTTTCAAAATTAAGTTCGTCTTTTTTTGCCATACCTTATTCTTATATAATTAATGGAGTTATTGATTTAAAATCTGTGAGGCATGTTCTTTGGTCTTCACTTCTTTGGGAGTGATAATCCGTTCTACGATTCCCTCTTCATTAATCAGGAAAGTAGTGCGGAAAGTACCCATGTAAGCACGTCCGTACAGTTTCTTTTCTCCCCATACTCCAAATTCTTCTACTAACTTTTTGTCAGTGTCAGCAATCAGAGTGAAAGGAAGATTGTTCTTTTCGATGAATTTCTGGTGCGACTTTTCATTGTCTACGCTGACACCGATTACTTCATAGCCGGCTTTACGTAGTTCGGAATAGTTGTCGCGTAGGTTACACGCTTGTGCGGTGCAACCTGATGTACTGTCCTTTGGGTAGAAATACAACACAATTTTTTTTCCTTTATAAGCACTTAAACGGATTTCTTCGCCTTTCTCATTGATACCCAAGACTTCCGGTGCTTTATCTCCTACGTTTATCATAACTTTCTTTTAATGAATAGGTGTACGCTTATAATTCCAAATCCTTGTCGAATTCTTCATGCCAGGGAAGACCTTGCTTATTGAGTTGTTCCATGAACGGATCCGGATTGAATTCTTCTACATTGTTTACACCCGGACGGTTCCATTCGCCTTTGAAGAACATCATGGCTCCAATCATTGCCGGAACTCCGGTGGTGTAGCTTACTCCCTGCATACCGGTTTCCTGATAAGCTTCCTGGTGACTACAGTTGTTGTATACATAGTAAGTACGTTCCTTACCATCTTTCAGACCACGGATACGGCAACCGATAGAAGTTTCTCCTTCGTAGTTTTCTCCTAAATCCTGCGGGTTAGGCAATACAGCCTTCAAGAATTGCAATGGTACAATCTTCATTCCGTTGTAATCAACCTCGTCGATTCGTGCCATACCGATGTTTTGGATAACGCGTAAATGAGTTAAATACTCCTGTCCGAAAGTCATCCAGAAACGTGCACGTTTGATAGTCGGATAATGTTTCACCAAAGATTCCAGTTCTTCGTGATAAAGAAGATAAGAGTCACGCGGACCGATGTTAGGGTATGTCAGGTCTTTGTGGATTTCCAGCGGACCGGTAGTTACCCATTTGCCATTTTCATAATAGCGTCCGTTCTGCGTAATTTCGCGAATGTTGATTTCCGGATTGAAGTTTGTAGCAAAAGCCTTATGATGGTTACCTGCATTGCAGTCTACAATGTCCAGATATTGAATCTCATCAAAATAATGTTTAGCTGCATAAGCAGTATAGATACCGCTTACTCCCGGGTCGAATCCGCAGCCGAGGATAGCTGTCAGACCTGCTTCTTTGAAACGATCGTGATAAGCCCACTGCCAGCTGTATTCAAAATGAGCTTCATCTTTCGGCTCATAGTTGGCGGTGTCCAGATAGTTCACTCCGGCTTTCAGACAAGCTTCCATAATCGTCAGATCCTGATAAGGGAGAGCCACATTAATCACCATTTCGGGTTTGAAATCGTTGAATAAGGCTACCAGCTCCTCTACATTGTCTGCGTCAACTTTAGCTGTTTTTATATTGGGGTTACCTATTGCCTCGACGATTTTATCGCATTTCTCTTTCGTACGACTGGCAATCATGATATCTGTAAATACATCGGCATTTTGTGCCACTTTGTGTGCAACGACAGTGCCAACACCGCCTGCACCAATAATAAGAACTCTACCCATTTCTGTATTTAATGAATTATAATTTATGATTTATTGGTTTGGCAAATATACGTGATTATTTTCAGATAATCATTGCGCAGCTACTCCTTTTTATTTGTAACGTTGCAAGGTTCCGTTTTCGAATTCCAGCGTTTTGCCATTGTAGAACCAAGTTTCGAAACGACTGTCTTTTTTCAGCTCGATTTCTATCGGATCACCAATGGACAAACGACATTCTACCGTACTCATCCCTGCCTCCAAATCTCCCCGGGAGATAATCTGCCAACGTTTTTCTGTAATGCCCGGATATTTCTTATGTATATCCTCGAATCCGAAAAAATCTTCGATATAATTATCATTTTTGACAATCACGTCATATTTCAGATCTGTTTCCAATTCATAGATTGCCCCGTCCCTATCCGTTAATGACAGGGTAGCCAGGCTGCCGGGGGGAGATAATTTAATCTCTTTTATTTGCAGAACCGTATATCGGGGCAAGTGAACACGTGATTCGGTCTGCTTATCTTCAAAAGATACGATTCTTTTGGCCGGCAGCATCTTTTTAGGATAAACGGTCATTCCCAAGTATTTATTTTTCAGGCTTTCAATAGTACCCAGACTCTTGTTAGTGAAACTGAATGCATTTGAAAAATATTTCATTCTCTTTTCGCCTTGAAAATCATTCAGGTCCATGCCGGAGTTCGTTCGCGAGAGAGCGACTTCCAAATAATAAGAATGTCCCTGTGTATCTTTGAATACGATTTTCACTGGATATGCCTGACTGCCGACTCCAATAGCGGTAATTGTAGCTTCCGTATTGACAGGAATTGCTATATTCTGATAGCCGGAATAATTGTTGGCATCGTCTACCCGGGCACTTTCAGATTGTATATAGACTGTTTTTCCTATTAACAACTCTTTGGCAGTATCTACATCTTTCAGATAAACCAATCCATTGATACCGGCACGGGGAGCCTTCTCGCAAATCTCGTCCAGCCTCATGTTCTTTATGTCATAATAATATTTTTCTCCCTCACATTCGAATACGAAGCGAGTGGAATAGTTAGTCCCGGTTGATATATTTTGAGCCTTCTCTTCTGTTCCCGTGAAAGTGAGAATTTTGTGCTTCAGCAGGCTGTTGTCTATTCCTTTTTCGGTGTCGTAGCTGGAAAGAGTAGGAAGGAACATGTTCCGTGTAGAAGGAACAAACATAAACTTCATTCCGGGTGTCCATTTACACAGCGGTTGCAGTGGAAAGTTATTCTTGATGAATTGTTCTTCTTCACCTACAGGGATTTCCTGCGTGGAAGGAGTAGTGACAATGTAATCACTTTGAGCTGTGATAGGACACGTGCCACAACAGAATAGAATTAAAGACAGGACAATTATTCTCATATTTGTTTACTTTAAGTGAACTATGTAAATTGTTCGTTTGTTGTATATCTACTGGCAAATGTATATATTTTATGTTGTATTGGATGTTATTTTCCAATCTTTTTGATATCTTTGCCCCCGATTTTAACTTAAACGTTATAACAATATGAAGAAAGTATTTGTTTCAATTTGCATGGCTGGTGCAGCACTTGCAATGTCTTCGTGCCGTTCGGTTGAGAAGGCAATTCCTCTGTCATCTATCAATGGTGAATGGAATATTATAGAAGTCAACGGCTCGAAAATTGCTCCGGGCGAAAGTAGAACCCTTCCTTTTATCGCTTTTGATACAGCGACCGGTCGTGTGTCCGGCAATAGCGGATGTAATCGTATGATGGGCAGTTTCGATGTAAATGCGAAGCCGGGAAGCCTTGAACTTACAGGGATGGCTAGTACCCGAATGATGTGTCCGGATATGACTACTGAAAATAATGTATTGAATGCTTTTGCGCAAGTAAAAGGATACAAGAAGGCAGGTAAAGATAAGATGTATCTTTGCAATTCGTCCAACCGTCCGGTTGTCGTTCTACAAAAGAAGGAGGCTGATGTGAAACTTTCAGTTTTAAATGGAGAATGGAAAATTAAAGAAGTGAATGGTGAGGCAATTCCTTCCGGTATGGAAAAACAACCTTTCATTGCTTTTGATGTGAAGAAAAAGACCATTCATGGCAATGCCGGATGTAATTTGATTAATGGTGGTTTTGAAACCAGTACAAGTAATGCCAAATCTATTTCTTTCCCGGGAGTAGCAAGCACAATGATGGCTTGTCCTGATATGGAAACAGAAGGTAAGGTGCTGAAAGCTATCAATGAAGTGAAATCATTCGATGTGTTGTCCGGTGGTGGCATTGGTTTGTATGACGCAAACGGTGCATTGGTCATCGTGCTGGAAAAGTAATAAAGAAGAGTTATATATAATAGGATATGCCTGTGTCGCACTTGACGATACAGGCATATTTTTTTTCCTTTATCGAACCAGAGTCGCCTGTATTTGTTTAAAGAAACAGTTGTTGATTGGCTTTGAATATGACTATGTCAGCAGTGTTTATTTATTAAAACTGTCTTTTTGGCAGATATTATGTCATGCATTCGTATAATTTCCTTTTGGCACACGGTTTGCTTTTTAATAAGCGTCCGTTCGCGGCGAAGCTCCCTGATAAGAGCAGAGAAACAACCGGACAAAAAGAAATCATTGAATAAATAATAAATAAAAAAATAACGATCATGGGAAAAATTATTGGTATTGACTTAGGAACTACAAACTCTTGTGTTGCCGTATTCGAAGGTAACGAACCTGTAGTAATTGCAAACAGTGAAGGTAAGCGTACAACTCCTTCTGTTGTCGCTTTCGTTGATGGTGGCGAACGTAAAGTGGGTGATCCTGCAAAACGTCAGGCTATTACGAACCCTACACGTACAATCTTCTCTATCAAACGTTTCATGGGTGAAAATTGGGATCAGGTACAAAAAGAAGTGACTCGTGTTCCTTATAAAGTAGTGAAAGGTGACAACAACACTCCGCGTGTTGACATCGACGGACGTCTGTATACTCCGCAGGAAATCTCTGCAATGATTCTTCAGAAAATGAAGAAGACTGCCGAAGACTACCTTGGACAGGAAGTAACAGAAGCAGTCATCACCGTTCCTGCTTATTTCTCCGACTCTCAACGTCAGGCTACAAAAGAAGCCGGACAGATTGCCGGTCTGGAAGTAAAACGTATTGTAAACGAACCGACAGCCGCAGCTCTTGCTTACGGTCTGGATAAGGCTCACAAAGATATGAAGATTGCTGTATTCGACCTTGGTGGTGGTACATTCGATATCTCTATCCTCGAATTTGGTGGTGGTGTATTTGAAGTACTTTCTACAAACGGTGATACTCACCTTGGTGGTGACGACTTCGACCAGGTAATCATCAACTGGTTGGTACAGGAATTCAAAAACGATGAAGGTGCTGACTTGACTCAGGATCCGATGGCTTTGCAACGTCTGAAAGAAGCTGCTGAAAAAGCTAAGATTGAGCTTTCTTCTTCTACAAGTACAGAAATCAACTTGCCGTATATCATGCCGGTAGGTGGTGTGCCTAAGCACTTGGTGAAGACTTTGACTCGTGCAAAATTCGAATCTCTGGCTCACGAATTGATCCAGGCTTGTCTTGAACCATGTAAGAAAGCAATGAGCGATGCAGGTCTGAACAATGCTGATATCGATGAAGTAATCCTTGTTGGTGGTTCTTCACGTATTCCGGCTGTTCAGAAGTTGGTAGAAGATTTCTTCGGCAAGGCTCCTTCTAAAGGTGTGAATCCGGATGAAGTGGTAGCTATTGGTGCTGCTGTACAGGGTGCTGTTTTGACAGATGAAATCAAAGGTGTAGTATTGTTGGATGTTACTCCGTTGTCAATGGGTATCGAAACACTGGGTGGTGTAATGACTAAGTTGATCGACGCTAACACTACCATCCCGGCTCGTAAGAGTGAAACATTCTCTACTGCTGCTGATAATCAAAGTGAAGTTACGATTCATGTATTGCAGGGAGAACGTCCGATGGCCGCTCAGAATAAATCAATCGGTCAGTTCAATTTGTCAGGTATTGCTCCGGCCCGTCGTGGTGTTCCTCAAATTGAGGTTACATTCGATATCGATGCGAACGGTATCTTGAAAGTATCTGCTAAAGATAAGGCTACTGGTAAAGAACAAGCTATCCGTATCGAAGCATCCAGCGGTTTGAGCAAGGAAGAAATCGAAAAGATGAAGGCTGAAGCTGAAGCTAATGCTGAAGCAGATAAGAAAGAACGTGAAAAAATCGATAAGCTGAACCAGGCTGACAGCGTAATCTTCCAGACTGAAAATCAGTTGAAGGAATTAGGTGATAAGTTGCCTGCTGATAAGAAAGCTCCGATTGAAGCTGCTTTGCAGAAATTGAAAGATGCTCACAAAGCACAAGACTTGGCTGCTATCGATACTGCTATGGCAGAAATCAATACTGCCTTCCAGGCTGCAAGTGCTGAAATGTACGCACAGGGTGGTGCACAAGGTGGTGCACAGGCTGGTCCTGATATGAACGGTGGTGCTGGTCAGCAAGATAATAGCAAGCACGGGGATAACGTTCAGGATGCTGACTTTGAGGAAGTGAAGTAAAGATCGCTGAATATACAATAAATTAAAATAAGAGAGCTGTAGATTAAATGTTTACAGCTCTCTTTTGTTTTATATGTAATGTGATTTATTTGAACCCGGACTTTATTACAGTATTTCTCTAATCTTCTCGCGGTTCCCCACAATCCAAACGAGATCTCCTAATTGGAAAGCCGTATCTTTATCCAGAGGGATCAATTCATTATTCCGTTCAATAGCCACAACGATACCGTCGTACTTTTCTCCCAAATGAGACTGCGCAATGGTTTTATTTAAGAAACGGAATTCATCATCTACAGTGAAAGAGTGGAGCGTCATCTTTTTATCTACTGCATCCGTATCTATTGTGTTTTTTACATCTTCAATTCTATTTCTGAACTCCTGCAATTGCATATCCGTACCGACTACAGTCAGTTTATCCTGCGGATAAATAGGTTCAGAACTTTTCGGAATGTATATATTCAAATCACCACGCGTGATTGCAACCACATTCACTCCAAAATTTTGCCTGAATGAAAGTTCTCCTAAAGACTTGCCGATGTAATCGGAATAAGGCGATACTACGACAGACGTCAAATCAAGGTCCTTGTCATTGAACTCGCTATTGAAACTTGTTTTTAGCGGGTGTCGTTTTTTAGCAGCCTCTTCCCGTCGGTTAAGATTGGCTAGGAATCTCGTTTCCAATCGTGAATATTGCGTGAGGTCTTCCCTAAGAATAAGAATCAATGCCACAACAGCTATGGCAATAATCACACTTATTCCCCAGTTCAGCTTGAAATAGCTGATAACTACGCTAGTGATAAAGAAAAGAGCAACAGATACCCGGCCTAGAACGAGAGAAACCAGTCGTCCGTGATTGTAATTCTCATCTCTCCATAGCTTCAGGAATAATTCGGAAGAGTTGTATTTGTTGGAGATGAGTGCCCACAAAAAAGGAGTCATAAGCAAAAGGGTACCCAGACACATCACCAGATTAATCCATAGGGTAACAGGAGCAAACATTTCACTGATGGCGGGATAAATGATTTGTATAGACAGCAGCCAGATAGCAGTGAGCAATACGCTATAAATAATAACCCTGCCAATCATGTTTTTTAGTAATTTCTTCCAGTCACTATCGTGGTTCATGGTCTTCTTGCCGGAAGCATAACGATCTAATGTCTCCTGTACTTTAGTAGGCAATATTTTGTAAAGCCATTCGGCAAAAGGGTTGGCTAAACGGATAAAATAAGGAGTCGTGAAAGTGGTGATAACAGATACAGCCACAATGATTGGTGAAATAAACGGATCGAGCACTTTGAGCGAAACACCCAGTCCGGCAATGATGAAAGCAAACTCTCCAATTTGTGCCAGGCTGAATCCGGATTTGATAGAAGTGTTCAGTGGCTCTCCGGATAAGAGTACGCCAAATGAAGAGAAAATGGCTTTACCGATAATGGTAACCAGAGTAATGATGATAACAGGCCAGGCATATTCTACCAATACCGCCGGATTCACCAGCATACCGACTGATACGAAAAAAATAGCTCCGAAGAGGTCTTTTACCGGTTGTATGATATGTTCGATGTGCTCGGCTTCGATGGTTTCGGCAAGGATAGATCCCATGATAAATGCACCTAACGCCGTTGAAAAGCCTGTATAGGTGGCCAATACCACCATTCCCAGACAAAGACCGATTGAAACAATCAAAAGCGTCTCATTATTCATCAGCTTCTTTGCTTTTTTAAGAAAAGCCGGAATAACGAAAATACCGATGAGAAACCACAGGATTAAAAAGAAAACGACTTTGAGAACACTAATCAATAAGTCTTCACCCACAAAGTCCTGACTTACCGCCATTGTAGAAAGAAGTACCATCATTAAAATGGCAATCAAATCCTCCACTACCAGAGTACCGAATACGATGCCCGTGAAACGCTGGTTGCGTAACCCCAAATCATCAAAGGCCTTGATGATAATTGTGGTAGACGACATAGACAACATTCCCCCAAGAAAGATGGAATTCATTGTGCCCCATCCTAACAATTGTCCTACCAGAAAACCTATGAGCAACATACTGACGACTTCGGTGGTGGCCGTAATAAAAGCTGTGGAACCTACATTCATGAGCTTTTTAAAACTAAACTCCAGTCCAAGTGCAAAGAGCAGGAATATAACACCTATTTCCGCCCATATATTGATATTTTCGATATCTCCCACTGTGGGGAAAATATTTATATAAGGCCCCGCTAGTAATCCGGCAATGATGTAACCTAAGACTAAAGGTTGTTTCATCCATTTGAACAGCAAGGTTATTACACTGGCCGATATTAATATCAGCGCAAGGTCGGCAATCAAAGTTGGTAAATGTGACATTTAGTGATGGATTTATTCATTTTTTTCTTCCTGATAGTTAGACAGAAAAGAGCCAAGGGACATGGATGTTCAGCTCTTTTCTTTTTCGAGAGTGTCGGCAGTCAATTATTCATTATATTGTTTTCCTCTATAAAAAGAGGGAAACAATATAATAGATAGCTGCTGCCAGGAGTCCACTGACCGGAATTGTAAGAATCCAGGCAGTCATGAGACTTTTTGTTATTCCCCAGCGAACGGCAGACAAGCGTTTGGTTGCACCTACTCCGATGATTGCACCTGTGATAGTATGTGTAGTACTAACGGGGATTTTCAGCATTTCCGTGATGTAAAGAGTGAAAGCACCAGCTGTTTCGGCAATCACTCCTTCCAATGGGGTTACTTTGGTGATTTTGGTTCCCATTGTCTTTACTATTTTCCAACCTCCGGACATGGTGCCGAGTGAGATAGCGGTGAAGCACGAAAAAGCAACCCAGTCGGGAAGGTCATTGATGCTGTTGATACCCATACCCAATCCCATAGAATGGGCGGCTATCATGGCAGCGGCAATAATACCCATTACTTTCTGTGAGTCATTCAATCCATGTCCGACACTGAAGAGGGCGGAAGAAACGAGCTGCAACCTCTTAAACCAGACTTCAGCTGTATGAGGATGTGCACGCCGGCAGATGTAAAGAACAAACAGAGTGAAACCGAAAGCAATCACCATTCCGATAAAAGGAGCCAGAAAGATGAAAGCTGCAATTTTAAGAATGATATTAAGTTGAATTGCTTCAAACCCGTTTGCCATAATGGCAGCTCCTGCAAATCCTCCGATAAGCGTATGTGAGGATGAAGACGGGATACCTTTCCACCATGTTACCAGGTTCCAGGTGATGGCTGCTATTACTCCTGCCAATATAATAGGTAAAGTGATATATTGTTCTACCACCGTTTTGGATACTGTGTTGGCAATACCGAATCCGCCTATTATGTATTTGGCAATGAAAAAAGCAACGAAATTGAAGAAAGCAGCCCATAGTACAGCTTGAAAGGGCGTAAGCACCCTGGTAGATACGATTGTAGCTATTGAGTTTGCTGCATCGTGAAAGCCGTTGATATAATCGAATATCAGAGCCAGAATAATGATAGTCACTAATAATTCCATGTGTTCCGGCTTACTTTATGCGTACTTTACAATCAGGTTTTTCAGAATCTTGCCTACGTGCTCTGCGGCATCGGTCGTTTTCTCCAGTTCATGCATGATTTCTTTAATTTTGATAAGTTCAATGCAATCCTTTTCTTCTTCAAATAGCCTGGTGATAAAGAATTCATATACGTCATCTGCCTGATTCTCGATTTCATGTAATTTTGAGCAATATTCCCGGAGAAGAGTCGGTTTCTTACGGAATGTTTCAAGTTCGTCCATGGCTTTACAGATGTAGGTCGCTTCTTCCTGAATCAAACGGCTCAATTCTTTGCCGTTCTCCGAGATAGGACGGGGATTGTAAATAGAGATTCGTTTGGCACAACTATTTATTCCGTCGATGACATCATCCATACAGGAAGCTAAGTCATGAATATCTTCACGGTCGAAAGGAGTGATGAATGTAGTGCCCAATTCATCAAAAATCCGATGCGTCAGTTTGTCCCCTTCACGTTCCAGCTCTTTGATTTTCTTGTAGTAGTCTGCACGTTCTGTAGGTGAGTCATGTTGCAAGCTTTCTGTTAAAACAACGGATGCTTCACAAAGCACTTCTGAAAGTTGTTTCAGCAATGGGAAAAATTTGGGCTCCTTTGGAGTAAACCGGCTAAAAAAAGAATTTTTCATAAGTGTAAAAACTTTAAATTGTTTTTTCTTCTCTATTTATATTAGTAACAAATGAATACAGATTATAGTTTGGTGTTTTAAGACTTTAGTTTGGCCCGTACTACCTCTATGATTGCAGGTAATATAGAGATGAATATGATGGCAACGATCAGCAGTTTCAAGTTCTCCTGTACAAACGGAAGGTCTCCGAAGAAATAACCGGCGTAGCAGAAGATGCCGACCCAAGCCGCACCACCCGCTAAATTATACATCATAAAATAGTAATAGTTCATCTTTCCCATTCCTGCAACGAAGGGAGCAAACGTGCGTACTATCGGGACGAATCTGGCAAGAATAATTGTTTTCCCACCATATTTCTTATAAAATTCGTGTGTCTTCTCCAGATGGCTTTGTTTGAATATCTTGGAATTGGGATTATTAAAAAGCTTTCGACCGAAGAAATGTCCGATCATGTAATTGCAGGAATCGCCTAATACGGCAGCGGCAAATAAAATGATAACGAGTATATGCACACTGATAGGCATGTCAGGTAAGGCAGAAATAGCTCCTGCGACGAAGAGTAGAGAATCACCGGGAAGAAAAGGAGTGACCACTAATCCGGTTTCACAGAAGATTATAAAAAACAAAATGGCATACGTCCAAGCATGATAATCACGCACAATCATAACCATATATTGATCGATATGAAGGATGAAATCCAATAAAAAGTCCATTTTATATACTTTGGTTGTTATGGTAAAAAAAGAATGTCATTGGCTTCCAGACCATAGTGAATACTCTTTTCACTTAAATGGAGGATGCAAACAGAAAGTGAGGCATCAAAGACTGGAATAGTCTTATGCCGGAAAAAATATAAAATGGCTAAATGAGTATGCGACCTAATGAATAGATATGATATCTATCAGAATATTTAAAAAGATTGGTATAATATGAAAAACCTGTCCATTGGTTTTGAGGAAGCTGAATCTTCAGAGAGCTTAGTATACGGATAGTGACAGAAGGAATATTGAATCGTAGTATCTTTAAAGGAGAGAGGTGGCGGAAGGAGAATGGATTTAAAACGCCATTATCGTTATTGTAATCTTGCTTTCCGGTGTATTCTTTTGTTTTGACTAGTTTCTGTTCTTTATCCAGCTGTATGATATTAGTTTTGGAGGTGTATGATTTGGTATAGGTTTGTATACTGGTACTACCGGTTTCTAACCGGTATGCCTCCTGTGCTTCATCGGAAATCAGATGGAATCCCCAATTCAGAAATACGCCTAATAGTATACAGAATATGTACTTCATCATAACGGTCGCAAAGGTAGAAACTATTTTTATATGAAATACATATTCACAAGCATAATTAACAATTATATCAGTGACTACCGGAAATTATTCTTTGAGCCAACTCATCGTAAATTTCATCGGAGTATAGGTTATCCCGTTGGTACATTGTTTCCCGGCAATCTTGTCGAAACCCAGACTTTGATAAAAAGGAATAGCGTACGTGGATGAATTAACAGTCATTTCATCTACCGGACAATCATTGATAGCGAAACAGAATAACTGTTTGCCGATACCTTTGCATTGGTACTTTTTTCGGATAAAGAATAAAGAAAGATGTTTCCCTTCATGCTTTGTCCCCATGATGCCAACCAGATTCTTATCCTCAAAAGCACCATAAATCACTAATTCATTCATCAGTTGCTCGCTGGAGATAAAGCTTTTGAATGAATTCAAACCTTCTTCATCGAAGTCTTCCGCTCCGCATTGTATATATACCTCCAATGCTAACGATGCAGCTAGGGCGTATTCGGTCTTGTCTAATTTGCGTATCATAGTGATTGCTTTTATCATTAATTTGCCGGGAAAATTACTATTAATTTCCGGATATGGTATTGAAATCTGATTTCTTTTTCTTTTTTTTGTAAAAGCTGTAGGGTATTTCCGGTTTGAGCGCTCTTATTAGTAGAAACGCAATTTATTTACCTTTAAAAAGCATCAGTATGAAGAATGTAGAAAAACACTTGGTTGGATGGCTATCAGTTTGGTTACTGCTTTGTAGCTATCCTGTGTGGGCGCAAGGAGATGCCGGAGATTATCTTACGATCGTTGGTATGGTGAAAGACAAGCAAAATAAAAAAGCTCTGGAGAACGTAAATGTATTGGTGCATGGTAGCAATATCGGTACTGTGACCAATGCGGAAGGAGAATTTGCTTTGAAGATAAAAAAAACGGAAACCCCGCGTGAACTGGACATTTCACATATCGGTTATGTAAATACTCATATCTCTTTGGAGAAAGAAACAGCTGCTATGTTGACAGTTTGGTTGACGCCTCATTCCAATCTATTGAATGAAGTGGTGGTATTTGCCGAAAATCCACGTATAATTGTAGAGAAAGCAATCAATAAGATCCCTTTAAATTATAGTGATAAGCGTGATATGTTGACAGGATTTTACCGGGAAACCGTACAGAAAGGGCGTCGATATATCGGTATATCGGAAGCTGTGCTCGATGTATCCAAAACAGCCTATACCAATAGAAATATTAACTATGACAAAGTACGGGTGGAGAAGGGACGTCGCCTGCTTAGTCAGAAAGCAAGTGACACATTAGCTGTCAAAGTTGTGGGTGGACCTAATCTGGGGGTCACTTTGGATGTCGTGAAGAACAAGGGAGCGTTACTCGATTTTGAAGAATTGAATAATTACGAATTCTGGATGGCAGAATCCATGCTTATAGATAATCGTATGCAGTATGTTATTAATTTCCGCCCTAAAGTCATTCTTATGTACGCTTTATTATACGGTAAATTGTATATCGATCGTGAACGGTTGTCATTCACCCGTATAGAAATGAGTCTGGATATGCAGAATAAATCGAAGGCGACTACCGCTATTCTGTATAAGAAACCTCTCGGTCTAAGATTCAAACCGCAAGAACTCTCTTACCTGGTCACTTATAAAGATGTAGATGGAAAAACGTATCTGAACTATATTCGTAATACGATCCGTTTTAAATGTGACTGGAAGCGGAAGTTATTTTCCACAAGCTATACGGTAGCTTCCGAAATGGTAGTGACCGATAGAAAAGAAGGAGTATTGGAGAATATACCCAACAAAGAAGCTTTCAGCCTGAATCAAATATTTTATGATAAGGTAGACGAATACTGGAATCCGGATTTTTGGGGAAACTACAATATTATCGAACCTACGGAATCTTTAGAGCACGCAGTGGATAAATTGAAAAAGCAATCGAATTGAAACAGGGATAGTTTTCTTATATTTGAAGTCAATCATAAAGAAAAGCAAGTATGCTGGATGAACTGCTCATACTAAAAAAGATAAAGGAAGGTGACATAAAAGCGTTTGAGGAACTCTTTCGCCGTTACTATTTTCCTCTTTGCTGTTATGCGGCAGGCATTACCGGGCAGATGGCGGTAGCGGAAGAGATTGTAGAAGAGCTTTTCTATGTACTTTGGAAAGAAAGGGTGCGCTTACAGATTTTCCAGTCCGTTAAAAGCTATCTGTACAGGGCGACTCGCAATCAATCTTTGCAGTATTGTGAACACGAAGAAGTTAGGAACAGATATCGTGAAGCAGTATTGAACACTTCCAATCCGGAGCAGTCGACAGATCCTCATCAACAGATGGAGTATGAGGAATTACAGAAATTCATAAATAACACTCTTGAAAAGCTGCCAGTCCGCAGACGACAGATTTTTGAGATGCACCGTTTGGAGGGGCGGAAATATGTGGAGATAGCAACACAGCTTTCTCTTTCAGTAAAAACAGTAGAAGCTGAAATGACAAAAGCCCTCCGGACATTACGAGAAGAAGTTGAAACTTATATTCACATGAAGTGATGAAAACAGAAATTTATAAAATAAAGACAGATCAGGCATGGAACCGATTGTATAATCGCCTGGACAATGACCGTTTACTTGCGAAAGTTGATGAAGGCCGTTCTATACGCAAACATTCACAATGGATCAGATACGGAGCAGTTGCCTCCGTTTTGATAGGCGTCATCTGGGGAGCTTTGTATTGGATGACCGGTTCTGAAAGAGAACCGGCACGGAATTTTCTTACACAGGAAAATCAAGGCATTTCCACTTTGGCAACGACTCTTGAAGACGGTTCTGTGGTACTTTTGGCAAAGGAAACCTCCTTATTATATCCGGAGCACTTTATTGCTGATAAACGGGAAGTGAGTTTGCAGGGAAATGCTTTCTTCGACGTAGCAAAGAAGCAGGGACAACCCTTTTGGATTGATACGGAACAAGCTAAAATTGAAGTTTTGGGAACCGCTTTCAGTGTACAGAGCGATGAACATGCTCCGTTCCGCTTATCTGTACAAAGAGGGATCGTGAAAGTTACTCTAAAAAAAGGAAATCAGGAATGTTATGTAAAAGCGGGAGAGGCAGTAGTGGTGCAATCGCAACGATTAGTCGTTCTCGATGCGGATAAAGAGAATGAAGAGTGGGGGAGCTTTTTTAAACACATACGTTTTAAAGATGAATCTTTGGCGAACATTCTGAAAGTGATGAACCTGAATTCGGATAGTTTGCAGATTCAAGTGGCTTCACCTGCATTGGAGGAACGCAGACTGACGGTTGAATTTTCTGATGAGTTTTCTGAAGTCGTAGCTACTCTGATAGCTAGCGCACTCGGTCTGCAATGTGTCCGGCAAGGTGATATTCTTTTGTTATCAGAATAAAACTCATTTCAACTTGAGAAAATGAAACAGGCTTATCGCTATCTATCCATTCTATTCATACTCTTTTTCGTAGTCGATACGATGAGAGCGGATGGGGGCGATGTATTGGAACGGATAGTTCGGCTTCCAAAGACAAAAGGCACTGTTTATTCATTATTAGGTAATGTCTCCCAACAGTCGGGATATATGTTTATTTATGACAGTAAAGTTATTGATAATGATGCTGTCGTGAAGATAAAGGGAGGAGAACGATCTATTCGCCAAGCGGTGTACGATATAGTGGGAGATACCGGTTTGGAGTTTCAGGTGATTGGTACTCATATTCTGATTACTCTCCCTTCGGAGAAAAAGATTCATATACAACAGGATTCCATTCCGAAGCAGCCTATTAACTTTTCCATTACCGGCACTTTGCTGGATAAGGAGACGGGTGTGCCCATCTCTTCAGCTACTGTTGGAGTGAGGGGGACATCTATCGGCAGCATAACAAATCAGAATGGAGATTTTAAACTGTCCTTACCCGATTCTTTAAAAAACGATTCGATTACCTTTTCTCATATAGGTTATCTTTCACAAGATATAGAGTTTGCTTTGTTGATTGGACGGCACAATATACTTAGTCTCGAACCTAAAGTGGTTCCTTTGCAGGAAGTAGTGATTCGTCGAAGTGAACCAAAGAAACTTTTGCGGGAAATGATTGAACGGAGGGAACAGAACTATTCGCATACTCCCGTGTATCTGACTACCTTTTATCGTGAAGGAGTTCAGTTGAAAAATAAATTTCAAAACTTGTCGGAAGCAGTGTTCAAGGTTTATAAGACATCCTCACATTCAGCAGTGCCAGATCAAGTGAAGCTGTTGAAAATGAGTCGACTAAGCAATGTGGAAGCGAAAGATAGCTTATTGGTAAAAGTAAAGTCGGGAATCCAGGCTTGTATCCAGATGGATATTATAAAAGATATGCCCGAATTCCTGACTCCCAGTATCGAGAATAGCATTTATACCTATACTTCGGAGGGCGTGACATTTTTAGAAGACCGGTTTGTAAATGTGGTGCATTTTGAACAGAAAAAAGGAATCAGTGAACCTCTTTTTTGCGGAGAACTATTCCTTGATTCTGAAACGAGCGCCTTATTGCAAGCCCGTCTGGAAGTTCATCCTGTATATGTGAAAAATGCGGCAGGTATGTTCGTCGAAAGGCGCGCACGCAACGTACGGATGATTCCTCAAAAAGTGGTATATACCATTTCTTATAAACCGTGGCAAGGAACTTATTACATACATCATATCCGGGGCGATCTTCATTTCAAAGTGAAACGTACAAAAATGCTGTTTGGCAGTCGCGATCTTCATATCTGGTTTGAGATGATTACTTGCAAGGTGGAAACCGGACAGGTAGTCGCGTTTCCCCGTACAGAAAGATTGCCTACTCGTACAATCTTCTCCGACACATATTTCAAATACGATGAGAACTTTTGGAAAGACTTCAATGTGATCCCATTGGAAGAAGAAATCAGCAAACTAATAGAAAAAATCTCTTTGAAGATAGAAGAAATAGGAGATTGATTTATTTTGCCATTCAACAGGATTGCTGTACCTTTGCACCCGGTTTAAAAGATTGTATGTTATGGAATTACCAAAAGATCCGATGATGTTGTTCAGCGTCATCAATATGAAGTTGCGCGACTGTTATTCTTCACTTGACGAACTTTGTGAAGATATGAATGTGAACAAGGATGAATTAGTGAATCAGTTGAAAGCCGCAGGCTTTGAATATAGTGCGGAACACAATAAGTTCTGGTAATTATCTCCTTGTTTACAGCTTATAAATAGAGTATTTCTACTAAAAACATAGTGACGCTATATGCTCGGGATAGTGACGGCATCATTGTCTCATGCCGTCACTATCCCAAGCATATAGCGTCACTATAATTTTCTACCTTCATCTAAACGTCATCAGGAATCATGTGTTTATTCCTATCGTATATACCGACAATGATTTCCGCCAGTTCTCCCTCTCTTGTTAATAAAAGCAAAATACCAAATCCCATATTTAACTTCGGCAATCTTCCGCGTTCTAACTAATAAAGTTCAGAAAAAGAATTGATGATAAACGAGAATAAAATTCGTGAAGCTTGTGCCTCGAATCGCGAACGGGGATTCAAGATGCTGATGGACTCTTTTCAGGTGCCGATATATAATTATATCCGTAGACTGGTTGTATCTCATGAAGATGCGGAAGATGTGCTTCAGGAAGTCTTTATCCGGGTATTCCGGCATATCGATCAGTTTCGCGAAGAAAGTTCACTGTCAACCTGGATTTACCGGATTGCGACGAATGAGAGTTTACGTTTGCTCAACGGACGTAAAGATGAAGGAGTTGTTTCCGCGGAAGATGTTCAGGAAGAGTTGATGGGCAAGTTGAAGGCTTCCGATTACATTGATTATGAGAATGAGTTGGCAGTAAAGTTTCAGGAAGCTATTTTAAGTCTGCCGGAAAAGCAACGGCTGGTATTCAACTTGCGTTATTACGATGAACTTGAATATGAAGAGATCGCCCGTGTACTGGATAGTAAAGTGGATACACTAAAAGTGAATTACCACTATGCGAAAGAGAAGATAAAGGAATATATATTAAACAGATAGAACGATGAAAAAGGATTTTGATTTTGATGATATTGGAAAACGGACACCTTACCGTACCCCCGATGGATTCTTCGAGGACGTGCAACGAAAGGTGATGGAACGTGCCGGAGTGAAGCAACAGCGGAAGTCTCATACGAAGCTGATTATTTCTACGGTGATTACCATAGCAGCCGTATGGGTCGGATTTCTGTTTGTTCCGTCTTTGCGACAGGCAGATGAGGTGACAACATCTTCTTCGAAAGTATTAGCCAATGGTACGGAACCGGTAGATAAATGGATTAAAGAACTATCAGATGAGGAGTTGGAAGAGCTCGTCAGCTTCTCTGAAAATGATATATTTTTGAATTAAGTAACTCAATTAATTATTTTAAACGTGAAGATTATGAAGACTAAATTTATTTATGTAATTATGGCCGTTCTCCTGATGGGAAGCCAGATGACTTTGTCTGCACAGAATACGGATAACAAACAAAAAAAACAGCGTCCTACACCGGAACAAATGGTGCAGATGCAGACTAAACAAATAGTAAATACGTTGATGTTGGATGATGCAACGGCAGCTAAATTTACTCCGGTATACGAGAAGTATCTGAAAGAATTGCGTGAATGTCGTATGATGACTCATAAGGCGAGAACAGAGAAAACTAAAGCACAAGGCACAGACGCTAATGCTAAGAAAGAACGTCCGTCCATGACTGACGACGAGATTGCAACCATGTTGCGGAACCAGTTTACTCAAAGTCGTAAAATGCTGGATATTCGTGAAAAGTATTACAATGAATTCAGCAAGATACTTTCGCAGAAGCAGATTCTGAAAATTTATCAGCAGGAAAAGATGAATGCTAATAAATTCAGAAAAGAATTTGACCGCAGAAAAGGTCAGAAACCGGGACAGGGACACCACCAGGGACAAAAAACTCGTGCTCCGCGTCAAGCCCCGAAATAAAGATTAGGTTTATTTTATTATAGTTTTATTTTACTAAATCAACACAATTTGAACATAGGCAGCCATATTTATTCTTTTCAGTACCGTTTGATTACTTGTTATGTCTTGTTACTGATTAGTTTGACTGTTTTTGCTCAGTCCGGCAAAGAGCGTTTTTCCGGTCGTGTGATTGATACTGAAACCAATCAGCCGGTACCGTTTGCTACGGTCCGGCTTTTGGCTTTACCGGATAGTACCTTACTGGCGGGTGGGGCAACAGATGCACAAGGCAAATTTCAGTTAGCCGTCGTTATTCCTAAAAGTAAATCCATTCTGTTACATATTTCTTATATCGGATATACCCCTGTTTTTCGGACTATATCAGCTTCAACAGATAACAAAACACCGATTTTAGGCGATATTTCTTTGACTCCGGAGAGCATTTCATTAACAGAAACCGTTGTTGTGGGACAAGCACCGATGGTTGTGACCGAAGGAGATACTACCGTCTTTAATGCTTCGGCCTATCGTACTCCTGAAGGCTCTATGCTGGAAGAATTGGTGAAACAACTTCCCGGCGGCGAAATAGACGAGGATGGCAAACTGTTGATTCATGGAAAGGAAGTGAAAAAGATTCTGGTGGATGGGAAGGAGTTCTTTTCCGACGACCCGAAGGCAGCACTTAAAAATCTCCCTGTAGAGATGGTAGAGAAACTGAAAGCTTACGAACGCCAGTCCGATCTTGCCCGTCTTACTGGTATTGATGATGGCGAAGAGGAAATGATTCTTGACCTGTCGGTCAAGAAAAATATGAAACGGGGCTGGATGGAGAATTTCATGGGCGGATATGGAAGCAAAGACCGTTATGAACTAGCTAATACTTTAAATCGTTTCCGGAGTAACTCTCAATTGACGGTTATCGGGAATCTGAATAATACAAACAATCAGGGATTTTCGGAGATGCAAGGAGAATCTGCCAGTTCCTCCGGTAATCTTCGCACTCAAAAAGGACTGACCACTTCCCGTTCTTTGGGAGTGAACGTCACTTATGACTGGCAGCGTGTCAAACTCCGGTCGAACATTCAATATGTGGGAACAGACCGGTTGGAGGATAGTCGTACTACAGTCGATAATTATCTTCGTAAAGACAAATCTATTACTGAAAGTACCGGACACAATCGCCAGGGAAATGATAATCTCGTAGCAAATGCTTTTTTAGAATGGAAAATGGACTCCGTTACAACATTGATTTTCCGTCCTCAATATCGTACGGCTGTTAATGACAGAGGCAGTAGTGGCTTCCAGCAAGGGTGGGGCAATGACGTATTGCTGAATGAAAGGAAATCATCCGGAACCACTCATAGCTCTTCTTATAACATGACCATGATGCTTCAGCTTAGCCGGAAACTTAGCCGGATGGGAAGAAACATCGCTTTGAAGGTTGATTATGGAACAAATGCTTCTTCAACCGATAGAACGAATCTTTCTACTACGCATTACTTTAAGAATAACACGAAGAATGTTAAGAATCAGAGGATTGAAGATAAGGTGGACGGCTATAACTACCGACTGCAACTGGTGTACGTGGAACCCTTGCCCTGGCTTCATTTTCTTCAGTTTCGTTACAGTTATCAGCATCGGATTAACAATTCCGACCGGTTTGTTTATAACTGGGATAAGAAGACGGAAGAATTTGCTCCTGATTATGACGAAGACGCAAGTAACTGTTTTGAGAATCAGTACAGCAATCACCTGTTTAATCTTGCTATCCGCACTTCCCGGAAGAAATACAACTATAATATAGGTGCTGACTTTGAACCCCAAAAGTCTGTCAGCCATTCTCTTTTAGAGAAAAAAGAATCGTTGGAAGAACCATTGGAAAAATCAGTCTTTAATGTTTCTCCTACCGTCAATTTCCGCTATAAGTTCTCCAAGCGTACCCGTTTGCAGATTGTATATCGGGGGAAAAGTCGCCAGCCCAATATACGCGATCTTCAACCGATAACAGACCGCACCAATCCGTTAAATATCAGGGTTGGTAATCCTTCATTGAAACCTTCCTATACGAATACGTTTACGCTGAACTTTAATTCATATAATGCCAAGCATCAACGGAATATGGTTGCTTCTGTTTTGGCGGAGAACACTATTAATAGTGTTACCAATCAGGTGACTTATGACAGTGAATCTGGTGTGCGGACCACTACTCCCCTTAATATGAACGGAAACTGGCGTATTATGGGGTCTTTTTCTCTTAATACTCCTTTTAAGAACCGGAATTGGAGGTTTCGTACTTATTCATATTTGCAATGCAGAAATCAGAACGGATATAGCACAATAAACAAAGAAGCTCCTGTGAAAAGCACAGTGAAACATTTGACAGCCCGCCAACGCCTGCAATTAACTTACCGGACAAAAAAAATGGAAATCAGTGCCCGTGCGGAGTTACTTTATAATAATTCCCATAATAATGTAAAAGAGACACGTACGGAGACTTATGATTATCGTTTTGGAACAGAAATGCAGTATTATTTTCCGTGGAACATAGAACTGTTCAGTGATCTTACATGTTTTCAACGTTCCGGTTATGGTTATAGTGGTTATGCCCGCGAAAACCTGATGTGGAACTGTCAGTTGTCGAAAGCTTTTCTGAAGCGGAAACAATTACTTCTCCGCTTCAAAATATACGATATTCTCCGTCAGGACGTTTCAATGATACGCACAATTACTGCTACTGCCATTCGCGACACAGACTATAATGCACTGGGTTCATACTTTATGGTACACGCTATACTTCGTCTGAATATGATGGGACGATAATTAAAGATTAAATTTTCGTCTGCTTGAAACCACAATAGAGTTTTGATTGTTGTTGTGTCGTACGTAAACAATGAAAACTTTGTCGAATGTTTGATTTCTTTGGTAAATTGAAGGATAAGGGTCGTTGGCGAATCTTTAAATTGAAGTTAATTGATGCACGACTTTACTTTGTCAGTATCTTCGTAGGATTACTGACGGGACTCGTTGCCGTGCCTTATCATTACCTATTACAGTTCTTCTTTAATCTCCGCCATGATTTTTTTGATTCTCATCCCAAGTGGTATTGGTATATCCCTCTTTTCCTGTTGATGTGGGGAATACTTGTATTTGTATCCTGGCTGGTGAAGAAAATGCCGCTTATTACCGGCGGGGGGATTCCGCAAACACGTGGAGTTATTAATGGGAGGGTTGATTATAAGCATCCTTTTCTGGAATTGGTTGCGAAGTTTGTGGGTGGGATACTTGCATTAAGTACCGGATTGTCTTTGGGGCGTGAAGGACCTTCCGTACAGATAGGTTCGTATGTCGGATATTTGGTATCAAAATGGGGGAGGGTGCTTAGTGGCGAACGGAAACAATTATTGTCTGCCGGTGCAGGTGCCGGATTGGCGGCTGCTTTTGCTGCCCCATTAGCTTCCTCATTGTTGGTCATCGAATCTATCGAGCGGTTCGATGCACCTAAAACAGCCATTACCACGCTTTTGGCAGGAGTCGTGGCAGGCGGGGTTGCCAGTTGGATTTTTCCCATCAATCCTTATTTTCATATAGATGCCATTGTGCCTGGAATGACTTTTTGGGGACAGGTGAAACTGTTTCTTTTGTTGGCGGCAGTAGTTTCTGTTTTTGGAAAATTCTTTTCTGTCACTACTCTTCAGATGAAACGTATTTATCCCGCTATTAAGCATCCTGAATACGTGAAGATGCTGTATTTGCTTTTTATTGCTTTTCTGATTTCTATGGCCGAGTTTAATCTGACGGGAGGAGGTGAACAGTTCTTGCTATCACAGGCCATGCATCCGGATACACATATTCTTTGGATTGTTGGCATGATGTTGTTGCATTTCGTTTTTAGTACCTTTTCTTTTTCTTCGGGTTTACCGGGAGGAAGTTTTATCCCTACACTGGTGACAGGAGGACTTTTGGGGCAAATAGTGGGATTGATTATGGTTCAACAGGGTGTGATTGCTTATGAGAATATCAGTTATATCATGTTGATTTGTATGTCGGCATTTCTTGTAGCAGTCATTCGTACACCTCTGACGGCTATTGTCTTAATAACCGAGATTACGGGACATTTGGAAGTCTTTTATCCTTCTATAGTTGTAGGTGGATTAACCTATTACTTTACGGAAATGCTTCAGATAAAACCGTTCAATGTAATTTTATATGATGATATGATTCATTCACCTGCCTTTAAGGAAGAGCCCCGTTATACATTGTCTGTAGAAGTAATGAGCGGGTCTTATTTAGATGGCAAGATTGTGGATGAACTTCGTTTACCGGAACGTTGCATAATTATAAATGTGCATCGTGACCGTAAGAATTGGCCTCCCAAAGGACAGAAATTAATGCCTGGAGATCAAGTTCAAATAGAGATGGACTCACAGGATATAGAGAAACTGTATGAACCTTTAGTGAGTATGGCGAATATTTATTGAGTATAGGTGTTGGCAGTATAAATTCAGAACAGTATAAAAAGAATGAAACGGTGCAGAAATGAACGAAAGTTTTTCCTACTATAAAGTTGAAAAACATAAAAACATCTGCCACCTGCAACGAAACGCGTGTAATACACTAGTTAATAGATAGTTGTAACGTTGCAGATACCTGCGGCAGATAGGTTGCAGATAAAGTATCTGCAACACGTTATATAATCAAAGAAAAAGCCTTGATTCCTTTATGTAAAGCTATGGGATAATTGGGGTGACTCTATGGAGAAATGATAGTGTCTCTACGGGGAAACGACAGTATCCTTACGTAGAAACTGTCGTTTCCTGCCTTAGAAACTCTCGTTTCCTACCGTGGAAACTGTAATTTCTAATGCCGGAAACGACAGTTTCCCGCCTGGAAACGGGAAGTTAATGTATACAATAAACTTTTGCCTTCCTGGAGAATTGGCTTATGCAAGGCTTATACTGTGTTGCAGATACTTTGATCTGCAACCTATCTGCAACAGTATCTGCCACGCTCCAACTACTTATTAACTAGTGTATTACACGCGTTTGGTTGCAGGTGGCAGATGTTTTCATGTTTTTTCAACTTTATGGAGGAGGATTATGCATCAAAATTAGGGTCACAAGCGTAAGTCATAAACTAAATTCACCTCTGTGTCCTCCGTGTCCTCTGTGGTGAAAATATTATTCCATGCTCTTTAGCCATGCAATTTCTTCTTTCCATTTACTTTCATCCGGTGTTTCTAGTATCAGCGGCATATTATCGAATCTCGAATCTTGCATCAATCTTTCAAAAAATGCTTTTCCGATCAATCCTTCACCAATACTATCGTGACGGTCTACATGGGTGCCCAGTGCTTTTTTTGAATCATTCAAGTGCATACCGCGAAGGTAATTGAATCCCACTTCCTTGTCAAACTCATCAAATACCTTATCATATTCATTGACAATATCATAACCGGCGGTATAAGTATGGCAGGTATCGAGGCAAACACCCACCCGGCTCTTGTCGTTTACCCGGTCGATGATATATTTCAGTTGCCAGAATTCGCTACCTAGATTACTTCCTTGCCCGGCAGTGTTCTCAATAACGGCTGTTACGCCTTTTGTTTTTTCTAAAGCGATATTAATACTTTCTGCGATGAGCGACAGGCAATCCTCTATTGAAATTTTGTTGAGAGAACTGCCTGGATGGAAATTTAAAAGTTTCAATCCAAGCAGTTCGCAACGTTGCATTTCATCCAGAAAAGCGGCACGGCTTTTTTGAAGTCCCTCTTCTTCCGGGTGTCCCAAGTTGATAAGATAACTGTCATGTGGCAGGATATATTCCGGCTGAAAACCGTATTTCTCGCAATTCTCTTTAAAGAGGCTGATACTTTCTTCTGTTAAAGGTTTGCTTACCCATTGGCGTTGATTCTTGGTGAATAACGCAAAAGCATTTGCTCCTATTTCATGCGCATTAACGGGGGCGAACTCTACGCCGCCGGACGCGCTTACATGTGCTCCGATATATTTCATGGTTACTTCTTTATTTAAAATTACTCTGCAAATATAACGTTTTTATAGGAGTATATGTTTCTTCATCTAAAGCGGGGAGAAATTAAATCTCAAAATCCGGTAAATAGTCTGTCAGGACTTTGTTAACCTGTTTGCCTTTTACCTGATCTGTGACTATCGTTGCACCTTCCTTTTTACCGGCATCATAGTTTAAAGAAACCTTTTCCGTTTTATTGCTTACATAGATGGCAGCTTTCCCTTTTTCTGTCAGGTTACAAGTAATAGTCCAGTCGCCTACCTGAATGGTATTACCTTTGCGAATTACCTGCATATCCGGGCGGTTCTTTCCATGCGTATCCATCACTGTCAGGAAACGGGCGGTTTTACACGGAACTGTTGTAGAAGAGAAATGCCAGTGATTAGGATATTTCAACGCTTTCCCTTGTGCGTTCGTCACATTTTTCCAGTTGGTTGGCGCACAGAAGAAAGTATCTACCATCGCTTGTTCCGTTTTTGCCGAACTGAAAAGATGGGCAACAGAAACACCTCCGGCTTTATTCTTACCAATAACTTTCACTTCATCCGTCAGTTCCTGTATTTTCATAGGCAGTTCTACGGTATGTAAAAGATAACTCCATGTTACGGCTTCTTTTCCTTCCAGTTCATCATAAATCACAAAAACTCCGGTAGTCCCCAATTGGATGATATGACGGCGGAACATATCCAGCTTGTTCTCATCCCATCCTTTTTCGGGCGTATATTGCGTACCGGATAATTCGCCACGTTTCAACCATAGGGGAGAAGTCACTTTACCATAAGCATTGGAAGCGTCTCCTACCATGTAAGCGATTTTCTCTCCTTCATACCACCGTGGAATCCAGCCATATCCTTCCGTCCCGATCTTCTGCGTCATTCCATTCACCAAAATACTGTTGTGCGCACGAGTATTACGGTAAGAATACATACAATGATCGTCTGTAAAACCAGTGCGATGTCCGCTACTGTAAAAAATGGCTTTACCTCCGTAGAATGTATTGAAAGCATTCTGATTGGCTAGTGCATGGGAAGTGGAACCGTAGGAACTGGAACGGAACGACAGCATTGCATTCTTGTCTGTATCTCCCAAAGAAGTATTCATCGTACCGATTCCCGTTTCATTGAATACTTTTGCCATCGGTAATTCTGCAAGAGTAGGACCTTCTTTGGGGAGCGCTTTCTTTGTTGTACAGCGATACCAGGTCAGGTCTCCGGATTTTCCGAGGAAAGTCTTCTCCATTATATCCGGTTCTTTCTGCAAAATAGTGCGTACATAAGCGGCTGCCCATGGATTGTTACATTCGCGTGCCAAGGCATCTGCATAACCTACTCGTGTACCGTTTGGCTTCAGCTTACTTTCATGTGAGTTTCCTTGCCCGGCGGATTTCGAGAATGGAGGCTGTTGATAGATGACGTAGAACGCATTGTTGTTATACCAGGGATCAGCAAAGAAATCGAATCCGCTGATACGGGAATAAAAAGCAGGAACTTCAATCAATGTGCGGAGATTGACTTGGAAATAAGAATCTCCATTGTGCCATCCTCCATCCGTGTTGAGGCCCGGCAGACGGGATACCCACTCATTGTAGCAATAATCCACCCAGGTGGAAGCCATCGGCAGTTCGCCATACGTAGCAAACGCAGCCATATTCAGGATACGGAAAGTCATTTGCCAAACATGGTTATCAGCAATACGGTTTTCTAAGTGATTGACATATTCATGGTAGAATTTCTTTCCATTTTCACGAATCGTTCTTAAGAGTAGTTTCTTTTCATCCGGAGTCAGCAGGTTATACCATGCGTCATACGCGGAAGTACTCATAGACAAAATGGTGGAACGGTTGAAATCTCCCGCAAAGTACTTACTGTTCTTCCATGAAAGAATTTCGGAAAGACGCTTTATACCTTCTTTGTAGTATACCTCGTCTTTCGTTAGCAAGTAAGCACGTACCATGGCTTCGATATTCGCTTCTTCCCGGTCTACAATCTTACGACTTTCCCGAATCAGAGCGGAACGATATTGAACGATGTTTGTCAGCTTGACAACCTGGGTCGTATCAATTTCTTCTTCCAAATGTTTCAGCGGATGATTTAGACATTTATCGGCTTTCCGGATGTAAGCCTGTGCTTCCGGATTGTTTTTATTCCGTTCGATGATATTGTCCCAATCTTCGGCATCAAGCAAGATGCGGGGATGCGTCTTGGGTAATTTAGCTAACAGCTCTTGTAGAGAAGGCGGGTTGAATGTACGTATATGCTCGTCTATATAAAAATGAGAAACGGGCGACCATTCTTCTTTTCCATCCTTGTCAACGTAGGCATATTGCCAATACCATTTTCCTTTTTCAAACAGTTTGAATGGGTTGAAAAAGGCCCATTTCCTTTCAGCGGTTATCACTTCCGATTTGAATTCCGGGTCGCGTGCGATCCGGATGCGGTAAGTTACTTCCGGTTTGTAGTCTTCTTCTTCCACTCCGTCCAATACGGCACCCAAATGAGGGAATTTGTCCGGCCACATGAAACGTGGAGGATTGACAGTGATATGCTGTCCGTCTAGTGGTGAAGGCGTTTCGCGTACCTCGTGCATCAAAGTCTGTTGAGTCAGGCGCATGATTCCTTTTTGCGCATACCCGTTGGCGGATAGCAGAATGGTGAACAAGAGAAAAATAGATATTCGTTGTTTCATCATATAACCTTGCATTTTTTTATTCGTCGTTTGTTGTTCAGCGTTCAACGTTGTTTGAACAAGTCTTTCAGACGAACGGTCTTGTTATTAATCAGTGGGCGTGCCCAAAAACCGATAAAGGTGATGTATCCTACGAAAACAAGGATAAACAGCATACCTGTGCGGAGTGATGTTGCATCTGCCAACGTACTCACAATCATCGGACCACCGGCACCACCGACGATTGCCGAACATAAAATACCGGCGAATGAACCGTGATGCTGTGAAGCAGAGTTCAAAGCCAATGAGAATACGATGGAATACATCATGGAAATACTGAATCCGACAGTAGGGAAAGCGACCATAGATACTTCCTTGCTTCCGAACAATGCCGATAATAATAGGATGATGGTCAGGATTCCGGAGATTTGCAGCAATCGCTTGCTGTCAATCAACTTGAGTAGAATCATACCTACGAGACAACCGGCTGTCATCAATCCCCAGAAATAGCTCACGGCTTGCGCACCGTCAGTTTGCGGATTGACTCCGTGGTATTGTTCCAGAAAGGTACTCATAAATATAGAAGTTCCCTGTTCCGTGCTTACGTAGCAGAAAATCCCCAGGAAAAACAACCATACATATTTCTGTTTGAACAAAGCCAGATATGAATCTTTAGACCCGCTTTTCTCATCTTCTTTCAATTCAATCTTGGGAAAGCGGGAGACACCGACAGCAATCAGCATGACTAACAACAGGATGGTAAATACCCAGTAAAGAGATACCCATGGCATTTCTCGTGGGGTGATATCGGCCAACAAGTCGATAAAGAAACCTTTACCGGCTGTATAGGTTGCCGGGTCAAGTTCACGAATCAGATAAGTATATACCAGAGGGCTTAGGAAAGAAGCGATGCCAAACATGAATTGTGCCAGTTCGGCTATAAATGCATAGTTTTCTTCTCCTCCTACAGTACGCTGGAGCGGATTCAATACAGTTTGCAACATGGCCATTCCTAATCCGATGATGAAAGAAGAAGCTAATAACATCGGATACGTATGCATACAGGCAAACAGGATGGTGCCGATGAACGGCATCAGGAAGCCACCGAATAATACCGGTTTCTCACCGAAACGGTCAATAAGTAATCCGGCAGGGATAGACATGATGGCGTATGCCAGGAAGAAAGAGGTCGGGATAAATCCCGCCATCGCCAGGTCACTTAGATTGAAGTTGTGGATAATGTCCGGAATGAGTGGTCCCAGAATATTAGTAATAAACGAGATGGTGAACCAGAACGCCATAATCAGCGCCAACATTCCTAAATTCTTTCTCATAATTTAATCAGGTTTGGAGCAGATAATTGAGTAAATACAAGTGACGCAGCTCCAATACTTCCGGCCTTGTTTCCAAGAGCGGCAGCTATGATTTGAGTATTCACAGCACAGTCGGGGATGGCATAACTACGCGCTTTTTCGCTTACTTTCTGAATGTAAAAGTCTCCTGCTTCGGAGAGCCCTCCACCAATCACAATCTTTTGCGGACTGAAGATATTGATAAAGCCTGCAATTCCGTGTCCCAAAAAGTCGCAGTGTTCTTCCAATGATATTTTTGCAATCGGATCTCCTTGTTTATAAAGGCGGACAATCAATTCTCCGTTAATCTCTTCATTCGGGTAGGAGATGCCTGCGTCTATTATTCGTTGACTGAAGCGGCGTACCAAAGCAGAAGTGGAAGCATAGTGTTCCAGACAGCCGACGGAACCGCAAGCACACGGTTCGCCATTGGCAATGAGAGGCACGTGTCCCAGCTCCGTTCCCCGGTTGGCATAACCGTTGAACAATTTGCCGTCGATGACTACTGCACCGCCAATACCCGTTCCTACCGTCAAGAAAACAACATGAGTGGCTCCCTGACCGGCTCCGTACATTGTTTCTCCCAGTCCCATCAGATTGGCATCATTTCCCAATAAAGCAGGAAGTCCGGTTTCCGTTTCAATGCGGTCTGCCAAGTGAATGTTTTCCCAGCCGTTGATATTTTCCGCACCTCCTAAAACAATACGGTTCGTACCATCCACAATGCCCGGTGTTCCAATTCCTATACCATCAATTTTGTAGCCTTTTTCCTGTGCAAAGGCTTTCACTTCATTGATAGCAGTAACCAACTGTCCGATGACAGCTTCTGCTGATACATCGGCTTTCGACGGTAACTTCCCTTGAAAGTAAAATACGCCTTCATTATCAATAAGGGCGTATTTTACAGAAGTTCCGCCAAGGTCAATTCCTATAGCGTATTCTTTCTCCATACCACGTTAATACTTAATACTTGATACTTAATACTTAAAAACTACACTCTTTCTGCCCAAATCGGTGAACTCCAAGCCCATTGTCCGTCACGTTGGCGAACGCGTACATAGTAGTAATCCGTATCCCGCTGCGGCTCTTTATCTTCCATGTAATGTTCCAGAGTGAAACAGCTTTCCGGCATGGCACGATTGAAGAGAATAGCCTCGCTCAACCAACCGATCATGAAGTGTGAACGTGAACCTTCAAGCAACTCGCCCAACGTATGTTCAAACTTCTTGCCATTGAATTCGGCAATGACCTTACCGTCTTTTGGCATTTCCACATCAAGGATTACAGCTTGCATGGCTGCTGTAGTCGTATTCGGATTCTTGCTGCTGTACATATCCAGTTCGGTTTCCTTGTCGCCAACGGATACAATACGGTTGACATGTGTGTGGAATTCTGTTTCACCTTCTTGCGGAGAAGTGAATGCTGCGCCACGGAAACAAGGAGTTACACTATGAATCTGTCCTTTGTCTACCGACAGTTTGCCCTGCCAATGTACGTATTTCTCTTCACGATTCCAACCAAAATCAACTTTAACTTTGCAACGTACCGTATCACCTTCCGGAGCAACGGGAGTCAACGGACCGCTCATACGAGCTAAAATCTGCCCGTTCTTTACAATATCTACGTAGTCAATACAGCTTTCACCTGTGACATTCAGATAGATACGACGGCTGTTACCGCGAACTACATCACCCATGAAAGCATCGTTGAGGCGGAAGTCGATAATAATCTTATCACCGGTTGCAGCACATACGTGACGGGTACGTAGAGCTTCCCAAATGGCATCGCGAGTCAGTGACGGAGCCAAGACACCGATGCGTCCGTCTCCATAGCTTCCCGGATAACCGGAATGTTGGTCAGTGGAAGCCATGATACCAAACTTATTGCCCAATTCAAGACCATATTGAATGGTTCCTTCCCATTGGCGTGGCCCCATATCATGCAAATAGGGGTAGTCTCCCTGATCGCTTTCTGCCAGACCGTGACGGGAATACATTTCTACGAATGGAGTAATATCTCCTTCGGTAAAGCATTTCCAGTTGTAACCGCGATAGCCACCCTGATAACCCATGTGGTGCGGGGTAACGAATACCTTATGTCCTTTTGCTTTTTCTTTCCAGTCCTCGATTGAAGTACATTCTACAAGTGGTGCGTCCAAATCATAGTTCAGCGCAACATGGTCTCCATGTTCCATACTATGAGCTTCGTATCCTACAAAAGTCAGGAATTCACCTTCCTTATTATACTCATTTGTCATTTTTACATACTTCTCATAACCGCCTTCACGCAAACGCTTGAAAGCTCCCGTGTGGTAATCGATCACCCATTTCAGGCGGGGATCATCTGCTCCGGGAATATCCGGCCACATAGCATGAGGAGTAACACTAACAAAATCCAATTGTCCTTTCGCTGCTTCAAAAGCATCGCGCATGTCGCCGTGTCCGTATGTGATGTTACAGTGGTTGTGTAAGTCGCCCCAATACATTTTGAGGTTGCTGGCTGATGGCATAATTTTCTTAGCCTCTTTGCTTCCTGCTGCGCAAGAACCGAGCAAGCTGCCCGAAGCTGCCAGTCCGAGGAAAGACCAGCCTGTGTTTTTTAAAAACTTTCTTCTATCCATGATATAATTGTTTTTGGTTAATCTTTATTTATATAAATGGGAATTTATCGGTTAAATGAGAATTTTGCAGTTAGGCTGAAAGCCTTACAATTATATATTTATTGGGGTGCCCTGAAAGGGCTTAATTACATAGCGTAGGGCAACGCCCTACGAAAAAAAACACACCAGCCACAAGCCCTGAAAGGGCGGAACTGTATACAATTATGCCCTTTCAGGGCGCAAATTCAGATTGTCGTTTTTACGTAGGGCGTTGCCCTACGCTATATAATTAAGCCCTTTCAGGGCACTCCGCAAAATAATCATTTAGCGATTTTTCATCAGTCTTCTGTCACCTTTGAAAAGAACCTTTTCCTTTTCATCCGGGTCTGTATCTTTATACTGTTTTTGAGTTTCCTGAAGCAGTTGCATCAGTTCTTTTTGCTTTTCAGCATATTCCGGTTTGCCGAAGACATTGTTCATTTCTCTTGGGTCAGCTTTTATGTCATACATTTCCCATTCATCGATGTCGTTGTAGAAATGAATCAATTTGAAGTCTTGCGTGCGTATACCATAATGACGCTTCACAGAATGTTCTGCAGGGTATTCGTAGTAATGATAATAAGCAGCTTTGCGCCAATCGGCAGGAGTTTTGCCTTCATTCACCAATACGGGTTTCAGGGAGGCCCCTTGGATATCTGATGGGATCTCTATTCCGGCAAAGTCGAGGAATGTAGGAGCAAAGTCCACATTCATGCTGATGGCATTACTGGTACTTCCTGCTTTAATTGCTTTCGGATAACGGATGATAAGCGGCATGCGTTGACATTCTTCATACATGAAGCGTTTGTCAAACCAGCCATGTTCGCCAAGGAAGAAACCTTGGTCGGAGGTGTAGACAATAATTGTATTGTCCAGCTCACCAATTTTTTCGAGATAATTCAGCAGTCGGCCGATATTTTCGTCTACTGCCAGAACTGTCGCCAGATAATCACGCATATATTGCTGATATTTCCAGCTGATTAATGATTTGCCTTTCAGGTCACCTTTGCGGTATTCGGCAATGCGTCCGGCATATACAGAGTCCCATTTATCCTGAACTTCAACAGGCATACGTTTGTATACGCTGTAAAGACGGTTGGTGGTATCTTTCAGCATCTCTTCACGAGTCAGCAATTTGAGGTCCCAGTCGTTTGTCAGTGTATGTTCGATAGACATGTCCTGTTCACGGGCTGCTCTTCCGCGGCCTTCATAGTCGTCGAACAGATTAGCCGGTTCCGGGAAAGTGGTATTGTTGAATATACCCAGATGGCGGGGAGCAGGCATCCAGTTGCGGTGCGGAGCTTTCTGATGATACATCATGCAGAAAGGTTTGTTCTTGTCGCGACCTTCGAGGAATTCAATGGCTTTATCAGTGATAATATCCGTGGCGTATCCTTTTTCTACAATATGCTTCCCGTTTTCCCAAAAATCAGGATCGTAATAGTCACCTTGTTCGTGTTGGCCACTAAGGATGCTCCAATGATCGAATCCTTGCGGTTCACTGATAAGATGCCATTTACCAATTATTGCAGTCTGATATCCGGCTTGTTGAAGCAGCTTGGGGAATGTCTGCTGGTCTCCGTTGAACGTACTGGCGTTATCGGTAAAACCATTCTCGTGGCTGAACTTACCGGTGAGGATGCACGCGCGTGAAGGTCCTGAAAGAGCGTTGACAGCGTAGCAGTTGTCAAAACGGATACCTTCGTTGGCAATCCGATCCATGTTAGGAGTCTGAATCAAATTTCCTCCGTAACAGGACATTGCTTGAGTGGTATGGTCATCCGTCATCATAAAAATGATGTTCGGTTGTCTGGTCTCTTCTTTCTTTTGATTGCCGCAGGAAGCGAGACTTAGTGCAGCTAGTGGGAGGAGTAGGGCAGAGGGGGTGTAATAGTTTTCCATAATGATGAAGGGGGAGTGACTAAAAAGCCGGTTGCATCTCCAATTCCCTTCCTTCCGGAAGGAGGAGAAATTGAGATGCGACCGACTTTTTAGTCAGCTTTATTATAGTTTGTATTTTAATGACTGTTTCTTTCCGTTTACTTTCACTTCTACTTCCAGTCCGTTTTCATCGAACGCTTTGTTCTTGAACTTAGCTGCAAATTTAGGGGCATCTGCGCTTTTCTTAACTGGGTAGATAACTGTGATGTAACGTACAGCTTCTTCGCCGTCTTTCTTCACGTTGAAAGATACATTCATACGTTTGTAACGTTTGCGATAAGCAGTTGAGCACCAACCCGGTTCTTTCTTCATCGACATACCGTCGGGACCGAAACATTGCAGTTTCATGTTGCTGCCGTCTTCAAATTGTGTCAGGAACGTCATGTCTTCGCGGCTGTTGGCAATTTCTCCTTTTGGCATTTGATAATGAAGATTGATGGAACCTTTGGCGCTACCGGTCATTTCGTCTACAATGACAAAGTAAGTGTTGTCAACAAAGAAAACAGAACGACGGTGTTTCAGGTTCTTGTAGCTAGGATTTTCGGTCACTAAAGTTTGGATAGCACCTTCCGGTTGCCACAATTTAGTCACAGATTCTGTCGTATCCAAGTTCTTGTTGTTCAGCGTTACTGTGTTGTGAACACAAGTCTGACGGTGCCAGTTGCGTTGTTCCATCACTTCGCCTTCACCGGCATAGACATACGAACCAGAATCCGGGAACAAATTCTTGCCGTTAAACCAAAGTTCAAACGTTCCGTTATCCGGCTGACAATGCCAGAATGCTTTCGGACCAGCTTTTACTACCATTTGCGTAGCATCCATTCCCCATGAGTTACGGAATACAAAGAAACCTGATTTCAAGAATCCTTTAGACATATAATCCGGCAATGCACCTTCTTTACCTTCAGTTGCGAAGTATTTGATAGCCTGGTTTTTGGGGAATAGTTTACTCCATGCTTTGTAGTTTTTCACCATTTCTTTCTTTGTTGTCAACTTAGCATCGCTGAAACATGGATTGGTATAATCAGGGAAAGAAATGTTTGCGTAGAACATAATCATGCTTTCAATGGTATCCAAATAATCTTGAGGGAATTCCTTACGGAATCCGTTGGCATCTGCGATACCTAAAGCTTTACAGAAAATGTTAATAGCTGCCAGATGATAATGTGGGTCGAGTTCGAACTGTCCGCCGTCTTCGTATACCTGTACATGAATTTCACGGTTCAGAATATCGATACCGCTTTTTCTCCATGCCGGAGCATCTTTGAATTCAGGGAAGAAAGCACCGGCGTAGATCATACGTTGAGCTTCAAACAGCAAGTGGTTACCTTGATCGGAATAATTAGCAAGGATATGTATAGCATGTTTGTGATAGTTTACCAGGAATTCTGTCAGGAAGTCCGGAGTGAAAGAAGGAGAAGGGAGGAATAACTGGAACTGTGAAGTCTGGTCTTGCAGACGATTACTAACTTCCAGCGGGCGCCATGCGAAACGTACGTTTTCTATTTCACCTTTGATTTTTCCATCACTTAACAGCTCATATTCTTTTTTGTCCATCTTTACCAACGGATTCTTTTTAATCCAGTCGATATACTGATGTGCCCATTCTTTAGCATATTTCTCGTCACCGGATATGCGATAAGCCTTTCCCATCGGAGTGAACCATTTGTGGCGGTGCAATTGCCAACGGAGTTCATTGTCTTTCACCGGCCAGTATTGCCAGTTGATGTCTTCTCCGTAGTTGTAAGAAGGCTGATAACCTTTATGTACGAAGAATGTATGTTTCAATCCGTCATCTGCCCACTGCTGTTCTTCTTTGCTGATAGTCACTTTGTTCAGATTGATATCCGGAGTTTTTACATTGGTACGTGCACGGTAATAGTCTAATAATGCTTTGGCAGCATCCTCATCTTTACCTTCCTGATGCAAAGCTTTCACTTTTTCCAATCCCGGATAGTCCAGGTTAAGAAGCGAAAATACTTCGCTTTTCAGTTCTTGGGCACTAGCTTTGCCTACAAAACAAGCGATTGCCAGCAGAACGATATACTTTAAAGTTTTATTCATGATATAATTTACGATTTTACGATTTACTATTTACGATTGAGAACACTCTTGCTTTTGTATTATTGGAGCATTCTCAACTCTCCATGCTCAACCCTCAACTTCTTCAATTCCATGAATCTCTTCAATGCTTCCAGATAGTAATAGTCAGCATAGTTCAGTGGAGTGTCGATTTCAGAACCGTTGGGCAGTGAGCCGACAGAGTGCATCAGAATGAAACCTTGATTGTCACCCACTTTTGCAAGATATGCGTCGCTTGACAAACTCTTCAGAATCTTTTCCGCATAATCCAGATATTTTTGTCCGTCGGGAACCATTGTGCTTAGTTCGATCAATGCTGAAGCGGTAACAGAAGCGGCAGAAGCGTCACGTGGAGTTTCTTCAGTCACAGGTGCATCATAATCCCAGTAGGGGATAGCATCGTCTGTTTTAACGCGATCCATAATCATATCAGCTACTTTGATAGCGAAGTTCAGGAAAGTACTGTCGTTTGTTTCACGGTAGCAAGCTGTGTAGCCATATACAGCCCATGCTTGACCACGTGCCCATGAAGAATCGTCATTCTTGCCTTGGTGAGTTTGCTTGCGTTCAACAGTTCCGTCGTTGTTGTAGCTTACTACATGCCAGCAAGTATAATCCGGGCGGAAGTGATTGTTCATGGTAGTCATAGCATGCTTGATAGCAATGTCTTTGTATTTATTGTCACCTGTCGCTTTTGCTACATTAAACAGAAGATCGAGGTTCATCATATTGTCGATAATAACCGGGAAGTTCCATGTTCCGAAATCCCATGAACGGATAGCGCCGATAGAATCGTTGAAACGGCCGCAGAGGTTATCGGCAGTTTCTCTCATCACAGCGGCAATGGTGTCGTTGGGTGAAAGACGTTCTGCGTTGCCATAGCTGCAGTTGACCATGAATCCCAAATCATGCGTACCTTTATAATAGCGTACCGGATTCAGCAGATTTGTATATTGGATGGCTTGAGTTTTCAGTGTATCGTTTCCTGTCAGTTCGTATGCGTACCACAATGAGCCGGGGAAGAAACCACTCGTCCAGTCATAAACGTTGCAGAGGCGACGTTTGCCTAGCTGGTCAGCAGTGGGTTGTGCGCGTAGTGAATCTTTGAATGTTGATGAATCTCTTTCCAACTGACGGCAAAGGAAATCCATGCCATAACCGGTACGGATGGAGCGTGGCAACATTCCTGTACCACTAACCTCTTCTGCAGAAAGTTGTAATTGGGCAGAAGCTACATCCAGTCCTTTTTTTATCCAACTGTAGTCTTCCTTTGGGGTTGTCTGGCACGACGCGAGTGCAATACTAACCGAAGCAAAGAGAACAAGTTTCATTTTCATGTTATTCATTTTAAGTGATTGTTTTTAGAAGTTTTGTAACTGATGCAAAAGTAACTGAAAGGCAAAACTTTCCGTTGCAGGATTGTCCAAAAGGTGTTTGAACTCTGCTTTTTAAGTTTTGATTTTGTTGAAAAAGGTTTTAATTTTCTCCAATATGCCCTAATTAGGGCATATTGGAGAAAAATTATAGATTTTTTTATCAGAAAAAGATTAGTCGCCCCATCCTTGGTTCTGCTTGAAGTTTTCCATCAAACTCATGTCACGAGCTGGGATAGGGAGTAGTTCGTGTTTATTCTTTTGGGTATATTGGTAAGCTACATAGTTTGCTTCCGGATACCAACCAATTAATTTTATATAAGTATTTACTATTGTTTCATAATACATCCCCCAACGTATTAAATCTTGGCGGCGATTTCCTTCGAAAGCAAGTTCATAGGCACGTTCATTCCGGATATATTCTTGGAATCCCTCGTATGATGTTGATTTTAAATCAACAGTTGTATTTGCTTCATTATAAGGAAGTCCATATCCGCGGCGGCGAACCATATTAAGAGCTGCTAATGCTGCATTGTTGGGACCATGATGCCATTCGTTAAGTGCTTCTGCATACATGAGTAATACGTCTGCATAGCGTAATATATACCAATTGACATTTGATTTATCGTTATTCAGTAAGAAGTTGTATTCTTTTACATACTTTTCAGTGTCCCATTTTGCCGGAGTATAATTTTGCTTATTTTTTTGGCCGGCTGTAGGTTTGTCTACTTCCTCCGGTTTTGCCCAGAAAGATTTATCTGGATCATATTTGTAATTGGCTATGGAAAGATCACGGCGTTTATCTCCTTTTTCTTTGTTTAACCAATCTAGGAAGAATGTATGTACTACTTTAACGTTGGCAGCATTACGTCCTCGTGTTCCTGGAATTTCGGTAACTCTGACTCCATTCCATTTACCAATACGCCCTACCGGATCTTCGCTGGCTGTACCAGTAACAGAATTTGCATAGAAACTTACCTCAATTAAACTTTCCGCCGGATCCCATGTGCCATTACATGTATTTTCCCAAAGTTGTTCATAATTATCCAACATACGATGTTTGCCGGAGTTGATAAGCTTCTCTGCCGTCAATGCAGCTTGTTTCCATTTCTCGGTATCTTTAATGGGTTCGCCTGCCCAGGTGACATATACACGAGTCAGCAATCCCAATGCACCGCCTTTAGAAAAACGGAATCGAGTGTTAGCACGCAGGGTGTCATCCGATTCAAACGGTAAATTTTCGATAGCAAATTTAAGATCTTCTTCAATGAACTTGTATACGTCGCGAGGATCTGCTTGAACGAACTCTGACGGATTTTTAGATGATTCGGATGTGTTAGTAATTAATGCAATGTTACCATACCAACGTACCAACTCAAAATAATACAATGCTCTCAATGCTCTTGCTTCCGCTAAATACATAGTGGCGAGTGCTTGATCGTTTAGGTTGTATGTAACCATTTTAACTTCCAGACGCTCTATAAAGTCGTTGGCGCTATAAATAGCACTATATAAGGATGCCCATGTATTTTGTACATACGAATTGTTGGGATTGAATGCATTAGCCGGATATTCACGGAAACTACTGGTACTGTTTCCTTCACATTGTGCCAGGTCATTAGTTAAATCAAATATGCATGATAGGTTCATACCATAAAGGTTATCTGCCACCATGTTGCGGTAAACTCCTAACAATACATTGTTGGCTTCAGATGCATTGTTCATATATTGGTTCTTTCTAATATCTGATTTCGGATCTTCATCCAATAAATCGGAACATGAAGTGAAAGACAATGTGCATAAAGCCAGTGCTGATATATAATATATTAGTTTTTTCATTGTTATACTCGTTTAAAATTGAACATCAAGTCCGAATGTAAATACTCTGCTCTTTGGATATGCACCCCAATCCAGACCGGGAGTCATAGGATTGCTGGCTGCTGTGCTGACTTCCGGATCATATCCGCTATATCCGCTGATGCAGAACAAGTTCTGTGCAGTACCATATATGCGAAGTTTGGATATGTGGATTTTGTTAATCCATTTTTTCGGCAGGCTGTATCCTAATGTCATGTTCTTCAGTCGTAGGAACGAACCGTCTTCTACGAAGCGTGAGTACACGTCTCCCTTTACATACCCTTTCGTTGAGGGTACTTTGTTGGATGCATTGGTAGGACTCCAACGATCGGCAACTTCTGCCAGCATATTGTAGCGCTGGTCTTGTGAACCGGTTGCAAACTGACGGGTTGCGTTGAACACATCATTGCCATAGCTGTATTGTAACATGAAACTAAAATCTATTCCTTTGAAACTAAAAGAGTTGGTGATACCTCCAAACCATTTCGGCATGGCATTACCGATGACTGTGCGGTCGGCGGTAGTGATCTTTCCGTCACCGTTTTGGTCTTTGTATTTTACTACGCCCGGAGCAGCCCCACCATCATAACGTGTGTTGTTTGTAATACCCGGCTTCAAGATGAGTTTTCCTGTAGCGGCTGAAGTGTAGAAATCGTCTACTTGATAAATACCATCGAATTCATAACCGTAAATCAATCCTAATGATTCGCCTACTATGGCACGATAGTCTGATTGAGTATAATTGGTTCTATCGAAGTTAGAATATGCTTCTGCATAATTGGCACCGGAAGATAAAGCTTTCAGTTCATTGCGAATGAATGAAATATTGAAGTCTGTACTCCAGGTGAAATTACGATTTTGGATATTAGTGCTATTAATAGCCAATTCGATACCGCGATTCTGGATTTTACCAATATTCTGCATTTGTGATGAGAATCCGGTAACATACGCTAGGTTTTGTGCAAGTAGCAAGTCTTTGGTATTCTTGATAAAGAAATCAGCTGTAACATTCAGGCGATTATCAAAGAACCCAAGGTCAACACCCAGATTGGTAGTACTTGAACCTTCCCATTTCAAATTTTTATTCTTCAGGTGAGATTGAGTCAGTACAGTGGAAGTTGTGTTACCAATACCATATTTACTTTGTGTATAGAGGTCTAATGACAGGAAATTAGCAATACGGTCGTTACCTACAATACCCCATCCTAAACGAAGTTTCATGTTAGATACAAAAGGAAGATTCTGTTTCATGAATTTTTCTTCCGAGATACGCCATGCAGCGGAGAAAGCCGGGAAAAATCCCCATTTATTTTTGTATGAGAAAACAGTAGAACCATCCGCACGTACAGTAGCTGTCAGCATATATTTGTCGTTGAATGAATAATTTCCTCGCGCAAAAAATGATAACATGGTTTTATCTCCAAACGAGGTGTTTACTTTACTGGGAACTGCACCTAGACCTAGATTGTCATTACCGATATTATCTGAAGGGAAATTTTTTGCTTGTCCCAATAAGAATTCGGAACTTCTGTATGCGAGTTCCTCACCTAACATTATTTCATAACGATGTTGCTTTATTTTTTCTACCCATGTTAACTGGTTGTAATTGGTCCAACGTTTTTCGCGTCCCATCTGAGTTTCTCCATAAGGCATTTGACCATTAGTGTAGGCCTGTCTTGTCTGAGTTTTGTAGAATACATCTCTACGGGTGTTGGTCGTATTGTATGTACCAGCTGTCTTAAATGTTAATTTCTTAGTGATTTTTGCAGTAAGAGACAAATTGGCACTCCACATTTCAGAGCGCTTGTTGTCTGTCGTATTTTCAGCTTGTAGGATGGGGTTCACCTGTGCCAGACTTTCGCCTGTTTCCAACATAGCCGGGTCGATGGCACTGGCTAGTAATTCTTCATTGGTTTTAGCCAGACCTCCTGTAGGACGTGATCTTAATATCTGTCCTAACATATTGAAACGTCCTCCATCACCGGAAGTTCCGGCACCTTCTTTCAATGTATTGGAATAATTGATAGTAGCATCGGCTGTAATATACTTATTAATCTTCTGATTGATACGAACTTTACCGGTTGTTTTAGTAAAACCGCTATTTCTGAAAATACCGTTTTCTTTGTAATGAGAGAAAGAAGCAGAGTATTTGGTACCGTCATTACCTCCTGTTACGGAAATGTTATGATCTTGCGACCAAGTAGGACTGAAAGTTTCTCCTTGCCAATCTACAGATTCTACTCCAATATAGTCGTCCAAAGTACGATATTTGTAATACTCCCCTGTTTCGGGATTGATTTCGTTGCGGTAATAACCGGGGATAAACTTGGTATCTAGTTCTCCCTGTAGTTTTACAAATTCATAGGCGTTGAGCAAGTCTAATTGTTTGGTGATTTTACGATAAGTAGCAGAACCATTGTAGCTGACTACTGGTCTACCTACCTTACCTGATTTAGTGGTTACCATCACTACACCATTAGCTGCGCGCGCACCGTAAATAGCTGATGAAGAAGCATCTTTTAGAATTTGAATAGATTCAATATCAGAGTTTGCCAAGTAGTCAATGTTGTCAACTTGGAAACCGTCAACAATGTAAAGGGGAGTAGCGTCACCGTTTAATGTTCCTACACCACGAATCTTAATATCAAATCCTGCGCCTGGAGTTCCGTCAGTTTGGGTAATTTGTACACCGGCCACTTGACCTCCTAAAGCTGCCATAACAGAACTACTTTTAAATTCTTCTATATCCTTGGCGGCAACAGAAGCTACAGAACCAGTCAAGTCACTTTTTTTCATAGAACCATAACCCACTACAATAACTTCATCAAGCACTGCATTGTCCGGTTCCATTTTAATGTTTAACTTTTTGTCTGTTTGCGCAATTTTCACTTCTTGATTTTTATAACCAATATAGCTGAATACCAGTGTTGAACCTTTTTGGGCTTGGATAGTGAAGTTACCATCAAAATCAGTTGTCGTTCCGGTTTGACTTCCTTTTACCATGACGGTAGCACCAATCATAGGCATGTCTGTTTCGTCTACTACCACACCTTTGACGTTTTGTGCCGAAACACAGATTGTAGCTATGAGAGCTAAGAGGGTGAACCACCCTCTTTTGCTTATTGCTTTTGTAGATATATTGTACATAATTGTAATGTCTTTTAATTTAGAAATTTTCATCAAACCATATCAATAATGGGAATGCTTTGGGACAATTCTTATCAGAGCTTAATTTGCCTGAATCTCCATCTGTTCTATAGGTCATTTGACCAGTCATAATACCATTGGCAAATTGTCCGTTTTCTTCTCCATACGTAGGATCACCAAACCATTTGTTGGGATTAATGGTAACAGCCCATCCTTTGGTCGGGTCGACATAACCTAATGCATCTGATAACTTCTTATTAATTTTGTTAGAAATTCCATCATAATAGGACATAGGTGCTCTTGCTCCATAATTGGGTGCTGTTGATCCGTAATAATTACGCCATACTTGGTTCATAAATACTGTTGCATCTACTTTATCTCCAGTAGTGATTGCTCCCGATTTATGTGTTTTAGGCCCTTCCAGATTTTGATAACGGAATGAACGACGATAATCCATTACAAATTGTGAAACATCTGTTACTCCGACTAACGTAGGTTCTACAGAAATTCCTCCCTTTCTTGGATTTACTTTGAATACAAATGGAGTATATTCTATTCTAATAGGATTTGTACTAGGATTAAAGTCAAAAGCAACGAATGTTTTGAAAGTTCTTGCAAGATCACCTTCTCCGGCAGTGGCTTCTATTATAAGATAAGCCATAGGAGCATCAGCTTCTTTGAAATTATCCGGGGAGAATCGGACTACACCTGTTGCTTCATCAATCATAGGATATCCTGTTTGATTAGGATCGTCTAAATTGAATTTAGTGGCTATCTTCCATTTGAAAACAATACCTTTATCATCTAAATTCGTTTCTGGAGTTAAAACCAAACTACCCAATTCTGCTGCACTTCTAATACGATATTGTGAAGCTTCTGTTGCCTTATCCAATCCGAGGTTATTACCGTAATATACATACACTATATTATTAGGATTTGGAGTAACTGTTAATAAGAAAGTTGTGATAGTCGGATTTCCCTTACTGTTATCAGCTTGTACCTTAACTTCATATCTGCCTTCTGGTATACTATTTCCTTTTTTTGCAGTGATCTTACCATTACTCGGATTGATAGTCAATTGTCCTTCAAACTTTTGGTCAAGGTCTACGAATGAATAGGTGACATAGTTTCCTTGCATTCCTTCTTTGGGTTGAGCTGATATAGGCGCGTATTGTGCTATCTCTAAAGCTGCGTATTCAAATCCTGATATAGGAGTGATTTCATCAACTACTTGAATTGTGAATTTAGTTGGCATTTCTACACCTTCAGGAGCGAATTTGTTGGAAACTTTTATAGTGATTTCATAGTTTCCGGCTTCTGTGATACCATGTCCTTTAGCGATTGATATAGCTCCGGTTGTTTCATTGATAGTCACTTTTCCTTCTGCTATTTCCGGAATAATGTTAGCTATACTGAACTTAGCTTCCTCTGTTGAACCTTCAATGACAGGTATAGGACTGATATATTCAGTTTGTCCGTTCGTTTCAGACTCTTTCTCCATGATACCTTTATTGGTAGCGTTATACGTTACATCTATTGGTTTGGAAGTCAGATTGAATGTGATAGCATCAGCAAATATACCTTCTCCTGCTAAAGTAGTCAGTTTTAATGATACTTTGTGCAAACCCGGTTTCATCTTCTTTATAGCCTCTTCATCTGGATTAATAGAAATAACTCCACTTTGAGAAATTTTGAAGAATTCTTTCTCCGGACCATCTGCTATTGCATAACCGCCGCTGGGGATTGTGACGTGTTCACCTTCTGTTATTACTTTTGCAGTAGCTTTCGATTCTCCAATTTCTTCAAAGTCGATTTCAATATAATCAGGTTCTACTTTAATTCCATCGGGAACGCTGGGCAACATTTTTACTTGTATGGCATCTTTGAATTCATGGTAGTTGCCATTGCTATTACATCCTACAGAGATGGAATATAATCCCACCGGTAGATTATCAGAGTTAACAATTCGAACACTACCATCCTTGCTGTCAATGATAAATGATTCGGATGTGTATGGTTCACCATTAAAAGTGATTCCGGTGATAACGAAATCTGTCGGTTCACCTCCTGTATATGTAGGCTTTTCAATCACTGCATTCATTGATGGACCTATATCAGTGAGGCTGTAATAATAGATGGCAAAGCCAGTTGTGTTGGTAGTCTCTGTATCCGTGCATGAGAAGCCTGTAAGAGTCAGGACTACTATAGATAAGATTGCCAGGAATCTAGAGGTTAGTTTTTTTAAATTCATAGTGTTATGATATTAGTTATTATTTTCTGGTATTGTATAGCTTAACTCATAAGGAGTACCATTTACCGTGACTTTGATAGCAACAGCTTTTCCTGTGTAACCTCCATCGGTAAATTCAGCATTAATTGTGGTACCTGTTGGATTGGAAGTCGGGTATATGACGGTAATAGCACGAATTGTTTTTCTATCTTTGTTCTTTCTAAGTGAAATTTTATATCCTAAACGATTTTCAATATTAACCACACCATGATCATTGGATACGTTGCTTTTAAAAGTTGCAGATGAATCATAATCTTCAGATGATGTATAAATAACAATATTGTTATTATCACTGTAGTTAGTATGTATGCCATGGGCTGCTTTGGAATTCGAATTGTCGAAAGTTATTTCATTTTCAGGTGCACAAAGATTGAAATTCAAATTGTATTTGCCTGTATTATACGCTTCTTCAGGATTTTTCATGTATAATTCATCAACAAGCACAAAGAACTCTTTGTTGGCGTGGAATACAGAACGTCTATGGGTTAGAGATGAATTTTCGTATGGTTCATTCTCTGTAACTATGTAATTTGTATTGTCTTGTGTTCCTTTATGGACATAATGGCCTTCCATCTTATTGATATTTGTGGTCGTAATCGTCATTGTATTATGCCAGAAACTTTGGTTATATTTATCTCTGGCGGGATCACCACTATATGCATATACACCTGCATCAGGGAAGAAGTTACGTCCTTTATGGAATAAGCTGAATGTATTATTATCCGCTTGACAATGCCATTTCTTTTTAGGATTATAGTTGTTCTTTAAAATGAACATGGACACTTTACTAGGGTCTTGATCCCATCCATTACGTAGCATGTAATAACCGGAATATTCGTATGCTTTTAATGTATAAGTTGGTTTTTTACCTTCTTTACCTTGGGTAGCCATCCATTTCATACCTTCGTTGTCCGGAAACATCTGTGCATAGCGTGTGAAATTCTTTATCAACATACTCTTTTGCATACGTCCTGAACGAGTGTCGTTAAAATTTTCTACAGAGTAGTTCGGATAAACTAAGTCCATCACAAATTCTGTTGCTTTACGTAAGGACGGCATATAATCGGCTGAAAAATAATGTGCTTTATTATTCTCTTTAGCCACTTCGTAGGCGTTATAGAAGTCTGAAATAGCACCTACATGATAACTCGGGTCAAGCTCGTTTTGTATACCGTCGGGATTGAACTGTTCTTTTATTTGTTCATTTAATTTGCGGGTACCTTCTTCCACCCATTCTTCTGCTTTCTTTAGTTCTGGGAATAAAACACCAGCTAAAGTCAGTGAATATAACTGTGTTACTAATATATTACCTTCCGGTTTATAGAGTTTGCGGATGCTCTCCACTTGATCTACATACTGAGTGAGAAAGATGGATAACCATTCAGGAGTGAAATTGGCAGAATGTATATAATAGGTCATTAAATCTGCTTGTGAGCTAACTCGCTCTGCGATTTGTAATCCGGACCATGGAAAATATTCATCCTTAATAACTTCCGGACATGGATAATTTTTCATCCAATCGGTGAAAACTTCTTTCCAAGACAGTATGTATTTCTCGTCTTTAGTCATGTAATACGCTTTAGCTTGAGGTACCATCCACTGATGACGATGACGCTGATATTTGAACTCATTATCTGTTATGCCGTCAACCTTTAAGTCCCAATTTATTGTTCCATCACTATTTTTGAAAGAATAGTAAATATCTTTCGACTCGTCTCTAACTCCATCGGTTTCTCCTCTAGTTTCAGGGAAGTTCCTTACATAAAAGCGATAGTCCAGAGCTTGATTTGCAATGTTTAGTTCCACTGCTGATGCTGTAGTTCCTAAAAGAGTTACATTCGGGTTTACTACATCTGTACGCATGCGATAATAATCTAGTAATGCATTAGCAGCTAATTGATAGTTTCCTGCTTCATAGTACTGTTTTACTTTTTCTAGACCTTTATAATCTAGATTGATAACTTCAAATAGTTTTTTTTCAATTCCTTCACCTTCATCGGGAAGAATGTTTTCTTTGTCGTTGTTGGGTTCTCCAATGATTAATTCGTCTTTGTCGTCTGTGCAATTAGACAGAAAGAACATTGCGAATAAACAAATAAAGATGTTCTTCATACTTTATTAGGTTTTAATTATTAAAAGTTATATTTTACTGTTTGCAAATGTAATCTGTTTATTTAGAAATGATGATTTGTCCTGTTCACACTTTGTTCAAAAAATGATTTTTTGATATTAATATTGTTGAATCATATATTAATAATGTTTAGAAAAACGGTTTTTAGGCTGATATTAAGCTTTTTATACATCATAATGTAACTTTCATTATTCTTTTATGAAATGAACTAATTCATTTTGATACGGGAGGGAAACGGTACGGAGACGAACTAAACGCTAGTTGTCAATAAGAGATAAGCTGTCTTAATACTGTGTTTAGTTTCCTATCTTCTATAAATAATAATTAGCTCTACATTCTAGTTTGTGTTCTACTTAAGTCGAACGATAGAACCACTTAAGTTGAACTATCGCTCCACTTAAGTGGAACGCAAATTTATTAGGGAACGAAGAAAATAATAGCTCCAAGAAGAATTATTAAAAAGACTATTGTGCTAGATTAATCCTTGTAACTATGAATTTAGCTCAAAACCCTACTGAAAAAAAGAAAAGTACTGTTTTATACATTGGGGTTGTTTGTTATGTATAAACTCTCTTCCAATCCAAAAATATTATGATTTTTATGGATTGGATTCCGTAAAAATCATAATATTTTTGGATTTACCTCTCTAGTTGTTTATCCCTTTGCCTTCTTAATATACTCTGTAGGCAAACATCCGAAATACTTTTTGAAACTCGTAGCAAAGTAAGACGGCGTATTAAATCCTACCATTGTGCTGACTTCTGCTATTGTATAACGGCCATCCTTCAGTAGTTTTGCCGCTTCATTGAAACGAATCTTGCGTATAAAGTCGATAGTCGATTCACCTGTGATAGCTTTCAATTTGAGGTGCAGATTAGAACGGCTCATATTCATTTCTCTGGCGAACTCGTCGGTAGAGAATTCAATATTATCCATATTCTTTTCTACGATGGCAACGGCACGTTTCAACAAAGCTTCATCCATGGCGTTGAACGTAATCTTTTCCGGTTCCACTTCCAGAGATTTGGAATACCGTTCAAGCATACGCCTGCGGGTACGCATCATATTCTGTATCTTCGTAGTCAGGATAGCCAGCGAGAATGGTTTCGGGATATAATCATCCGCGCCCATTTGCAGGCCTTCCATCTGATCTTTGGTTTCGCTTTTGGCAGACAGGATAATCACAGGAATGTGACAGGTACGGATATTCTGCTTCACATTCTTGCATAGCTTGATACCATCCATCACAGGCATCATGACATCAGTCACAATAATGTCCACTTCATTCTCTTTCAGCTTTTCCAGGGCTTCTTCACCATTTCCAGCTTCCAGTGTATTGAAAAGTTCGGCAAGTCCGCTACTTAGATAATGGCGGATTTCATTATTGTCTTCTACGATAAGAATCGTACCACGTTTCTTGTCACCGGTTTCGATCGTTTCGTTTTCTACTTTTTCCGTATCAATGAAATACATCTCTTTCGAGTTGGTAGAATAAACTTGGTCCTCCTCATTTTTAGCGTCATTAGAAGCTAATTCGGAAGATTTGTAGATGTTTATATCCTGTGGCAGATAAACAGAGAAAGTACTGCCTTTGCCTTCTTCACTGTCTAACTCAATACGTCCGTGATGCAGTTCCACCAAACGCTGTACCAATGAAAGACCGATACCACTTCCTACGTGCTCACTCTCTATCTGATAGAAACGTTCGAATATTTTCCCCTGCTTGTTGATAGGAATACCAATACCGGTATCACTAACTTGCAGTACCAGCCAATTGTTTTCCTCTTTCAACGTAACAGTAATGCTTTGCCCGCTTTCTGTATATTTGAAAGCATTTGAAAGCAGGTTATTAACGATCAGTTCCAGATAATTCGGATCGAAAAGTTCCTCTTTTTCTTCCAGTTCGGAGTGGAGAGTATAAGTAATCTTCTTGTGGCGTGCCAGTTTATCGTAGAACAAGAAATTATCCTGTATCAGTTGATGCGCATTCTCTTTCTTTACTTTCAGCTCAAAAACTCCCAATTCGGCACGGCGATAATCCATCAACTGGTTGACAAGATGCAACAGACGATTGGCGTTGCGTTGGATATATTCCAGCTGGTTACGAGTCCAGCGATCACTAATCTTATTGATTATTTCTTGTAAAGGAGCTAAGATGAGAGTTAACGGCGTGCGAAGCTCGTGCGAAATATTGATGAAGAAACGCATCTTCATCTGGTTGATTTCTTCTTGATGCTCCTTGTCCCTGCGTTCAAGTTCCAGTTCCGCTTCCATACTCTTACGCATCCAGAAGAAGCGGAAGACGAAAGTGATAAACCCGATAAAAGTGGCGAGGAAAATCATGATTGCCCACCAGGTCTTGTACCAGATAGGGAGAACTATGATTTCCAACATTGTAGGTACAGTATTCCATTTTCCGTCACTATTGGCAGCTTTTACCAAAAAGTGATAAGTGCCTTGTGGCAGGTTGGAGTAGGAGACAGTACGTTTATCTGTCAGATAATACCACTCTTTGTCATATCCTTCCAGTTTATAAGCGAAAGTGTTATGTTGTCCGGAAATATAATTGGATACTACAAATTCAATCGTGAAAGCAGTTTGCCATGATTTCAGGGTGATACTTTCTGTTTCATTGATATTTTTAGTCAGGATACCAGTTTCATCATCCGGACGAACTGTCTTGTTAAACAGTTGAAGTTTAGTGATAACTACCGGAGGCGTATAAGGGTTATCCAGCAACAGTTCCGGGCGGAAAGTAGTGATCCCGTTGATACCCCCGAAATACATTTGACCGCTTGAAGTACGGCAGAACGAAGAAGTATTAAACTGATTACTCTGTAATCCGTCGGATTCCGTAAAATTACGGAACCTCTCTGTTTCCGGATTGAAACAGGAAATACCACGGTTGGTACTTACCCAAAGACGTCCGAAAGTATCTTCCAGAATACCATATACCACATTATTAGGCAAACCGTTAGCCGTAGTATATCGTTTGATTTTCTTTTCTTTCTCATTAAAACAGTAGAAGCCTTCACGCGTACCTACCCAAATGATACCGTTGGCAGCCTCGTAAATGCAATTGGTAAACGTCTTTGTTACAGATGATTCCGGCAGAATAGGCACCTTTTCTATCTCGATTCCTTCCTGCTGAAAGACAGATATACCTTCCTCACCCCCGACCCAAAGCCGTTTATGGGAATCTCTGAACAGGATTGTGATTCGTTGTGAAGTAAATGGAGTACCGTCCTTTTCCTTATCAATGGTGGTAAAACTCTTTTTTTCCGGGTTAAAACTAACCAGAGCACTTAATGTCCCCAATAAGAGATTCCCCCCTTTGTCAGGAAGAATTGCATATACATTCTCATTCACCAACTGGCTGTTCAGCTGATTGAAACTTTCCATTTTTCCACTGTTTCGATGGAGAACAGTCAGTCCGCCGGCATGTGTCCCTATATATACAAGTGATTTTTGTTCATCTACATATACGGCTTTGATATTGTTGGAACCAATACCGATTTCCCGTTCGTCTTCCTGTAAGATATAGTGCGTAAACTGTTGCGTCTTTGTATTATATAGATTCAAACCGCCATCATTCGTTCCTATCCATAAATTCTTATCCTTATCTTCCGTAATGCAGCTGACTACGTTATCGCTTAGAGAATTCTTATAGGGAATACGCTGGATATTCTTGAATCTGTTGCGGATAGGATGGTAATAGTTCAATCCCCCGAAATAGGTTCCAAGCCACATACCTCCTTGCGAATCCATAAAGATACTGCGAACCGAACGTTGTGACAAACTGCCGTTTTCTACCGGACTGCTACTGTAGGAAACGAAAGAATCGCTTCCTTCATGATAAATGTTTAGATCATTGAACGTTCCTATCCATAAGCGATTTTGCGAATCCAGTGCCAGAGAGCGGATATAATTGGAACTGATACTTTTAGGATTGGAAGAAGAATGATGGTAAGCCTTGACCTCTTTCGTTTTCGGGTTGAGCAGAAGCAGACCGGCTCCTTCGGTAGCTACCCATATACGGGTAGGAGATTGCTGCAAAATGGCTTGAATCTGTTTTGTTTCCGTTATCGGAGTAATCTTTTCCAGTTTCTTTTGAGGAATGGAATAGCTGTAAAGCCCGTCGACTGGGGTACCGATATAGATAATATCCCCCTGTCTGTAAAGAGCTGAAGCTATAAGCTTGTGCATAGCGGTACTAAAAGAATCATCAACGAATCGTGATTCTTTAATATCGAACATAGTCAGACCTTCTTGTGTGCTTATAAGCAACCGTTCCGGTGAGATTTCTGCAATACCATTGATTTGTTGCCGTTTGCCTTTTTTCTCGTAGAAGAAATTTCTGAATTTGTCTTTTTCTTCGTCATAATATGACAAACCATCCCGCGTACCGATCCAGACACGTCCCTGACTGTCAGTTTTTACGATTCGTGAAATGTCATTAGCAATACTGTTCGGATCCTCTTCATTATGTTGATAAACTGTAAATGAATACCCGTCATACTTGTTTACTCCATCATAGGTCGCGAACCACATATTACCTCTTTGGTCCTGATCGATAGAAAATACGGTGCTTTGTGACAATCCTTCGTTAATAGAAATATAAGAGAAGTTAATTTGCTCCGGAACTTCAGAAAAAACGCAATTAACCCCTATACATAGAAAGAGTAGACAGATTGTTGTTTTTTTAAGGCTGTTCATTATTAGTTCATAAGATTAATAATGGCATCAAAGATAGCAAAATCTTTTATATGGAGGTATTCAATAGAGAGAAAGTAAATATAGGGAATGAAAAAATACCACCGATTATACAGATTAGCACGGATTTTTATATCGACAATCTTCGAATTACAATTAAATCTGTGTTAATCTGTGTAATCGGTGGTGAAACTTGAAACTGGTAGGTAATTTATTTAGCTAAATCTCCTATCTCGTCTAAATTCTTCTGAATATCTTCGTCATTCAATGTATAATTCACCAGATCACCGGCCAAATACTTATCATAAGAAGCCATATCGATCAGACCATGACCCGAAAGATTGAAAAGAATCACTTTCTCTTCTCCTGTCTCCTTACATTTGTTAGCTTCGCGGATAGCCGCCGCAATAGCGTGGCTGGATTCGGGAGCCGGAATAATACCTTCAGACTGCGCAAACAGACAACCGGCTTCGAAAGACTCCAGTTGCTGTATATCTACCGCTTCCATCAGATTATCTTTGAGCAACTGTGAAACGATTACACCTGCGCCGTGATAACGAAGCCCACCAGCATGGATATGAGCAGGAGCAAAATTATGTCCCAAAGTGAACATCGGCAGCAATGGAGTATATCCGGCTTCATCACCGAAGTCATATTGGAACTTACCACGTGTCAGTTTCGGACAAGAAGCAGGTTCGGCAGCAACGAAACGAGTCTTTTTCCCTTCCTGTATGGTGTGGCGCATGAACGGGAAAGAGATACCTCCGAAGTTGGAACCACCTCCGAAACAACCGATCACGATATCCGGATACTCGCCTGCCATTTCCATCTGTTTTTCAGCTTCCAGTCCGATAATAGTCTGGTGGAGAGTCACGTGGCTAAGTACGGAACCGAGCGTATATTTACAGTTGGGAGTCATTTGTGCCAGTTCGATAGCTTCCGAAATAGCAGTTCCCAATGAACCTTGATAAGTGGGGTGTTTAGTCAGAATATCCTTACCGGCACGGGTAGACATAGATGGAGAAGGAGTGACCTGTGCTCCGAAAGTCTGCATGATGCTGCGGCGGTATGGTTTTTGTTCATAACTGATTTTTACCTGATAAACGGCAGCTTCCAGACCGAAAACCTTGGCTGCGTAAGAAAGAGCGGCTCCCCATTGTCCGGCACCGGTTTCAGTGGTGATGTTGGTCACCCCTTCTTCTTTGCAATAATAAGCTTGTGCCAATGCAGAGTTCAATTTATGCGAACCGATAGGGCTTACGCTTTCGTTCTTAAAATAGATATGAGCCGGAGTGCCGAGTGCTTTTTCCAAACCATAAGCACGAACCAGCGGAGTGCTGCGATAGTACTTGTACATTTCACGCACTTCTTCCGGTATTTCGATCCATGCATCCGTCTGATTCAGCTCCTGATGACACAGCTCTTTTGCGAAAATCGGATATAAATCTTCTGCTTTCAGCGGTTGTTTGGTTCCCGGGTGCAACGGAGGCATAGGTTTGTTCACCATATCAGCCTGAATGTTGTACCAGTAATGTGGAATTTCTTCTTCCGGTAGAATATACCGTTTTCTTTTTTCACTCATAATATTGTAGTTTTTTAGTTTTCTGTTGCCAAAAGTACTCAAATTTTTAATATTCGGAAAATTTTGTCAACAAAGAATCGCATTTGATTGTTATTTTAGTTAAGTTTGCACGACCCCGTTAAAAAAGATGATATGAAGATTTATCATAAGTTTTTATTGTATCAGAATAAACTGCTAAAACCCTATGTACGTATCTTGTTAGGGCTGGTAGAAGCACTCACCTATCTGGCGTCATTATTATTGATTGTCGGAGTAGTATATGAACATGGCTTTCCCTTGTCTATTGATGAAGTGGCGAATTTACAGACATTGTATAAAACTGTTTGGATCATCTTTCTGATTGATGTAACTTTACATATCTCGCTAGAATACCGGAATACCAAAAAGCAATACCGGCGATTAGCTTGGATCTTGAGTGGGTTGTTATATCTCACTTTAGTACCTGTTATATTCCATCGTCCGGAAGAAGAAGGAGCTATTTTGCATATTTGGGAATTCTTACATGGGAAGTTTTATCATCTTTTGTTATTGTTAGTTCTTTCTTTCCTCAATCTGTCTAATGGGCTGGTGCGTCTGTTGGGACGGCGTACCAATCCGTCTTTGATATTGGCAGTCAGTTTTATGGCTATTATTCTGATTGGAGCAGGCTTGTTGATGCTTCCGCGCTGCACGGTAAATGGTATCACCTGGGTAGACTCTTTATTTACCGCTACCAGTGCCGTATGCGTTACAGGCTTGGTACCGGTAGACGTGTCTACTACATTCACTACTTCGGGATTAGTTGTCATTATCCTGTTGATTCAGATTGGCGGATTGGGAGTGATGACATTAACCAGTTTCTTCGCCATGTTCTTTATGGGGAATACCTCCATTTACAATCAGCTTGTTGTGCGTGATATGGTTAGTTCCAATTCATTAGGTTCTTTGCTGTCTACTTTATTATATATATTAGGCTTCACCTTAGTGATTGAAGGGATCGGCATGGTTTCGATTTGGTTTAGTATTCACGGAACGTTGGGAATGACCCTGGAAGGAGAGTTGGGTTTTGCTGCTTTCCATTCTATTTCAGCTTTTTGCAATGCGGGCTTTTCTACACTTTCCGGCAATTTAGGAAATCCGATGGTGATGACTAACCACAATTGGCTGTTTATTACCGTTTCTCTATTGATTATATTTGGTGGTATCGGTTTCCCCATCCTTGTCAATTTCAAGGATATTGTATTGTATCACCTCCGTCGTTTCTGGAAATTGATTCGTACCCGCAAACTGGATCGGCATAAAATGCAGCACCTCTATAACCTGAATACGAAAATCGTGTTAATCATGACTTTCCTGCTTTTATTAATCGGCACATTGGCTATTGCTGCTTTTGAGTGGAATGGTTCTTTTGCCGGTATGCCTGTGGCAGATAAGTGGACGCAAGCTTTCTTTAATGCCACTTGTCCGCGAACAGCCGGTTTCAGTAGTGTCGACCTGGCATCATTGAGTGTGCAGACGCTATTGGTTTATCTATTCCTGATGTGGGTGGGCGGTGGATCACAGTCCACGGCAGGTGGTGTGAAAGTGAATGCTTTTGCGGTCGTAGTTCTGAATCTTGTGGCCGTATTGCGTGGCACTGAACGAGTGGAAGTGTTCGGCAGAGAATTGTCTTACGATTCAATCCGGCGTTCCAATGCAACAGTAGTCATGTCATTGGGAGTCTTATTCATTTTCATTTTCACATTGAGCATACTCGAACCGGGTGTTTCCATTATGGCATTAACTTTCGAATGTGTCTCTGCGCTTAGTACCGTAGGTTCCAGTCTGAATCTGACCCCTCATTTGTGCGACGCAAGCAAACTATTGGTGTCTTTGTTGATGTTTATTGGTCGTGTGGGATTGATAACATTGATGTTGGGAATCGTCAAACAGAAAAAGAATACAAAATACCGTTATCCGAGTGATAACATCATAATAAACTAAAGCTATGAAGTATATTATTATTGGTTTAGGAAATTACGGCCATGTGTTGGCGGAAGAACTGTCCGCCTTGGGACACGAAATTATAGGTGCGGATATAAGCGAAAGTCGTGTAGACTCCATCAAAGATAAGGTTGCTACAGCTTTTGTCATTGATGCCACTGACGAACAATCATTATCAGTGTTGCCCTTGAATAGTGTGGATATAGTTATTGTAGCGATTGGAGAGAATTTTGGTGCGTCGATACGAGTCGTTGCCCTGTTGAAGCAGAAAAAGGTTCCCCGTATTTTTGCCCGTGCTATTGATGCCGTACATAAAGCAGTGCTTGAAGCTTTTGATCTGGAACGAATCCTGACTCCGGAAGAAGATGCTGCCCGCAGCCTGGTACAACTGCTCGATTTCGGTACTAACATGGAAGGATTCCGCATCGATCAGGATTATTATGTTGTGAAGTTCACGGTTCCGGAGAAATTTGTAGGATATTTTGTGAATGAGTTAAACCTGGATGAAGAGTTTCATTTAAAAATGATAGGATTGAAACGGGCGAATAAGATCACCAACTGCCTGGGTATCTCTCTGACCGAGCTTCATGTGAAGAATGAATTACCGGGAAATGAGAAAGTGGAAGAAGGAGACGAATTGGTCTGCTACGGCAGGTATCGTGATTTTCAGGCCTTCTGGAAAGCTATTTAGCTAAAGTACTTATAACGTCGCTTTTATTGAGCACAAGTGAGCAAGTTTCGGAGATAGTTGTATGAAGAAACCCATCGGACTTCTTTTCAGTAAAGAAATCCGCTGGGTTTGTTATATGCTGAAGCGTATGCCTTATTTCGTCTGAATACGAATATTTCCGGCTTTCACTCCATTTGCTTTTGCTGTAAATACAATCTCACCGGCAGTTTCACCGGCTTGCAGGATAGCTGTCAACATGCCGTTGAAAGCATGCATCTTCGGAAGATGGAATTGTTCAAGGTTCGTCGGATCGCCATTGGCGGCAGCACGATATTTACCTGTTCCCTTTACCGAGAAATTTATCTGACGATTATCGGTAGGGCAGAGGTTACCGTCTTTGTCTACTACTTTAACAGTCACATAAGCCAGGTCTTTTCCATCTGCAGTCAGTTCGTTACGGTTGCTTACCAGTTCGATGTGATGAGGCTTTCCGGCAGTATGGACTACTTTTTCAGCTACCGCTTTTCCGTTTTTGTCGTAGGCTACTACTTTCACTTCCCCCGGTTCGTACTTTGTATCCATCCACATCAGACGATAGCGGTTCTTTAGCGAACTATTATTCTTGCTTTGTTTTCCATAACTTTTGCCATTGATAAACAATTCGGCAGTAGGATAATTAGTGTACACAAAAATGGGAGTCACTTCACCTTCACGTCCCGGCCAGGTCCAGTGAGGCAGGATATGTAAGGTTTCCGCTTCCTTGTTCCACACGCTACGGTAAAGATAATAGCGGTCTTTGGGTAAACTGGCAAGGTCGATGATACCAAACATTGAACTGTGGTTAGGCCATGAATCCGTATCGTATGGTGACGGTTCACCCAGATAATCAAATCCGGTCCATACGAACTGTCCGATGGTCCAATGATGATCGTCAGCTAATGCAAAGTCCTCGTCCGGAATATTCGACCAGGGACAAACCTCCACATCGTATGAAGAGCATTGATGATCTTCATATTTGGCCCCTTTCTTATCCTCCACCGGGAACTTGTACACGCCGCGTGAGCTGACAGTAGAAGCCGTTTCGCTTCCCAGAATCAGATTCTGCGGGAGTTGGTCGTATGACTCCTGATAGCGTTGCGTACGGTAATTAAGTCCCGGAATATCAATCATTGCTGCAAATCCGTTGGCAAGTACACAAGTCACCTGGTCCATTCCGCAAGTGACAGGACGGGTAGGATCTTCACGATGGCAGATATCCTGCAGGAATTTGGCCACTTTATAACCGACAGGACTGCATTGAGTCGGTACTTCGTTGCCGATACTCCACATAACGACGCAAGGGTTATTCCGGTAATTATGAAGCATATTTATCATATCACGTTCCGCCCATTCATCGAAGTAGCGGTGATAACCATTTTCACATTTGGCGATATCCCATTCATCGAACGGTTCGATCATCATCATAAATCCCATTTCGTCACACAATGCAACGAGTTCGGGAGTCGGCATATTATGAGAAGTACGGATCGCGTCGCATCCCATATCTTTCAATAGCGTAAGCTGATGACGCAGTGCTGCTACATTGATAGCGGCGCCCAACGGACCTAAATCGTGGTGATTGCATACACCCTGAAATTTGCGGTGCTCCCCGTTCAGGTAGAATCCTTTGTCGGCAATGTATTCAATGCTGCGGATACCGAAACGTGTGGTGTAAGTATCTACCAGTTTATCATCCGCATAAATTTTAGAGACAGCCTTGTAAAGCGACGGACTTTCCGGCGACCAGAGTTCGGGCGCGTTTACAATAAAATTTTGTTCAAAAGGTTGTCCGTGATTGATGCGGCTTGTATTCTCTTTCCGGGTAACAACTTTACCTTCCGGAGAAAGAATTTCCGTCTCTACACGGATGGCTGTTTTCTCACCGGCATTGTCTATCTTCGTTTGGAGACGTACGGCTGCAAAATCCTTGTTGACGTGAGGAGTTGTGATTTGCGTTCCCCATACAGGCACATGGATTTTGTCAGTCACAATCAGGTGTACATTGCGATACAGACCTGCTCCCGGATACCAGCGCGAAGATTGCGGACGGTTTTCCAAACGCACGGCAAGCGTATTGTTTTTACCGTTTTTATTCAATAAGGAAGTCACATTACAGTGAAAAGAATTGTAGCCGAAAGGCCAGAAACAAGCTTCTTTTCCGTTGATGTAGACACGCGCTTCACTCATGGCACCGTCAAAGAGTAGTGTCACTTCTTTGTCGGCAGGGGCGTCAAAACTGGTACGATACCATCCGGTACCTACATAAGGAAGACCGCCGGTACGTCCTGTCTTCAAGGAAGCTTTTTTCTCAAAGTTCTGTGTCACTGCCACATTCTGAAGATCATTGTTCATGTCGAATGGACCAAAAATCGCCCAGTCGTGTGGAATAACAACCGATTCCCATTTAGTGTCATTGAACTCCGGCTGACTGGCCTCTTTAAAATCTCCTTTACTGAATTTCCAGTTCTTCTCCAGCAGTGCCTCACTGCGTTGCGCTTGCATAGTGCAGGCGGCGGCCATCAAAAGTACAGCTAATAACTGTTTGGGGTGTTTCATGTTCATTTTTACTTTTCAGGTATAAAATATTTTGGATTCGGCGTAAAGTTATAAAAAAGGATTCAATAATCTTATCTCTTGAAAGCATTAAATGCACTGGCCGGTTTGCCACTGTTGTCAAGCCCCCCTTTGTGATAGCCTTTCCATTCCTTCTTTCCTTCAAATGTAGGAAAAATGTCGGTTACACTTGTAAATATCCCGCTCTTTTTGTTCCTTTGCCATCTATTTATAAACAGAAAACTTACGTATGAGAAAACTAGTTTATTGGCTTTTATTGCCGTTGGCAGTGGCTGTGAGTGCATGTGGCGGTAAAAAAGGAACTTCAGATAATCAGTCGCTACTGGCAAGAATAGACAGTATAGATGCTCACGGATTGCAGCGTATGCAGACGTCTAAGAGCGAAACTAACTTTAAGTTCAAAGGAAAAGATTATCATTCCTTTGTTTCACGTACTCCGGACGAAAGTCTGCCTCATGTAACAAATGAGATGGGAGATACTTATGTCGACAATAAAATAGTGCTGCACCTGACACGCGGTAACGAAACGGTATTGAACAAGACATTTACTAAGAATGATTTTTCATCCGTAGTCGATGCAAAATTTCTCTCGAAATCTATATTGGAAGGAATTGTATACGACAAGACCACTCCGCAGGGCATTGTATATGCCGCAAGTGTTTGTTATCCGCAGACAGATTTGTATATGCCGCTTTCTATAACGATCACCGCCGATGGAAAAATGAGTATACGGAAAGTCGATATGCTTGAAGAAGATTTGAACGATGAAGCACCGAATTAAGCCTCCAGGCAGGTGTTGACAGCAAAATTACACAAATGTGAAAGCATTTGAGACAAACGAAAGGCAACTGATGAGGTTGCCTTTCGTATTTTTGCACCGTCAACAAACTTAATATCGAATAGAATGAAGAAAAGCATTTTTATTATTTGCGTGCTGGCATCAGGATGCACGGCGATGGCTGAACAAGTCGAGAAACCCGGTCCGGCTATAGAAACACAGACTTTGGTGCCACTGACCGAGCGTGTAAATGTACAGGCAGATTCGGCATGTGTCAATCAGATTATAGATGGTTGCTGGGTAGCAGTCGGAGCTAAAAAAGCGCATGCCATTCAACGTGATTTCAACCTTATGTTCAACGGAAAACCTTCTTATCGTTTTGAACTGAAAGAAGATGATAACACATTATCCGGATATGCAGCGGGGGAAACAAAAGGGCGTGCGGAATTTTCTTATTGTTATGCAACTTCCGATGATTTCAAAGGCAAACCAGCCGATACATATAAGAAAGCACAAATAATGAAAACTGTATATCATCATGGAAAAGGTATTTGTCCGCAAGGTGCTTCCCGCGATTATGAGTTTTCGGTATATATCCCTTCTACATTAGGCAGTGATGTTTCCACCATTTTTGCTCAATGGCATGGAATGCCGGATCGTACTTTGGTACAGACTCCACAGGGTGAAGTGAAGAAACTGACAGCTGATGAGTTCATGGAACTGGACAAAACTACTATTTTTAAGAAAAACATGGGATACGAAAAGAAACCCAAGCTGGACAAGCAAGGTAATCCGGTGAAAGACAAACAAGGCAATCCCGTTTATCAAGCCGGAAAGGCCAACGGATGGCTGGTGGAACAAGGTGGCTATCCTCCATTGGCATTCGGATTTTCAGGCGGATGGTTTTATATCAAAGCAAACTCCGACCGTAAATGGTTGACAGATAAAGACGACCGTTGCAACGCAAATCCGGAAAAGACACCGGTTATGAAACCTGTGACATCTACATATAAAGCATCGACCATTGCTTACAAAATGCCTTTCGCCGATTTTCCGAAAGATTGTTGGATTACATTCCGTATTCATATCGATTGGACAGTCTATGGCAAAGAGGCGGAAACAATTGTAAAGCCGGGTATGCTCGATGTACAGATGGATTATCAGGAAAAAGGGAAAAAGGTTAATAAACACATTGTGGACAATGAGAAAATCATGATTGGACGTAACGACGATGATGGTTATTACTTTAAGTTCGGTATCTACCGTGTAGGTAATAGCACGAAGCCGGTATGTTACAATCTGGCAAACTATTCAGAGAGGTAATTTCTTTGGAATAACTCCATTAAATAAGTCGGTTTCAAGAGGCATATTAAAAGAGATTACCATCAAATTTGAAGAAGAACCATTCCGGAAATTTGTATATCTCAATATATTTTGCGAATATTGCCTTGAATTAGTATTGAATAAAATACGAAAGAGTATAGTTTAAATCTTGAAACCTGACTTAAAAAACAGTTTATGACTCTCAATGATCAGAAACGCATAATAGATTTATGGGTACAATTTTGGGGTGGAAATGAAATGGCATTTTCTCAATTGTACTGTTTATGCTTTGATGATTTATTAGCTTATGGTCGTAGAGTGGGGGGAGATAATGAGATGGTAGAAGATTTGATTCAAGACCTGTTTCTGAAACTTTATCAGAAAAAGATAATTCTTGAAGATAATACAAAGTTACGTTCCTTCTTATTTCGTGCATTAAAGAATTTGATTTATAATCAATTACTTCGTAATGCGAAACTTCAATCATTGCCGGATTATGACTTTGCATTTGATTTGGATTATACAATTGATGAGCAATTGTCTTGGATGCATGACCAAGGGCTGTCAGATGAGGTTCATCATATATTGAAAGGACTTACCGGACGTCAGAAAGAAATAATCTATCTTCGCTTTATCCATGAGATGAGTTTTGAAGAAATCTCAGAAATAATGAAAATTAATATCCAGTCTGCCCGAAATCTATTGTTCCGTTCTATGGAAAAGATTAGGAAAGAATCTTCATCCGCTACTATTTTATTTCTTATTAATGTGCTTTCTATATAATTGTATAGTAACTTGTTATAGCATACTTCTTTCATTTTTACTTATCCCGTCTGTCTTTTTTTGATTTTTTTTCTCCTGATGAGTATAAATTCATCTGCTCGTTTGTCATCATAGAAAATAAGGCAGAAAATGGCTCAATATACATTTAGAGATATAGAAGAATTTTTGTTGGATGATGATTTCTTCCAATGGGCAAGATATGGTTTTTCTGATAATGGGTTTGATATTAAATTCTATAAGATTCAGCATCCCGGTTGTGAAGAAAAGATAGAATTGGCTATTGCGGTGATTCAAAATATGAAAGTGGTTGAAGATAGCAAACCTGTATCTGAGGAATATAAGATGCAAAGTTTTGCCAGAATGATGGATAGGCTTCAACATGAATCTTCGCAACCGGTACAGCTTCACAAAAAAACATTACCTTATCGGAGAGTAATGGCTTATGTGGCAAGTGTGGCAGCCTTACTATTCATCTGTTTGGGGACTTATTATATTCTATCCAAATCCAATTTGCAGAAAACTACAGATGTTACAGCCAATATTATAGACTCTTTAGGTCATTCAGGGCAAATACAGATTATTTTGGATGGTAAACAGGCCGTTGGTTTGGATAAAAATAATGCTGAAATCCGGGTAGGTGAGGACGGTACAGTTACAGTGGACGAACAATTGGTAGCTGCTTCCAGAGGAGAAAAGATATCGGTGAATCAGATAATGGTACCTTATGGGAAGCGTTCTAAAATAATCCTTCCGGATGGTTCTTTATTGTGGATTAATTCCGGTTCATGCATATCTTATGCTTCGGACTTTCTAGAGAATAGAAAGTTGAATGTACAAGGAGAAGTATATTTGGACGTTCGTAAAGATGCTAAGCACCCTTTTGTCGTGAAGACGAATCGTTTAGAAGTTACCGTGCTGGGAACATCATTCAATGTAACCGATTATGTAAAAGATACGGAGACAGCAGTGGTACTTGTTCAGGGAAGTGTAGATGTGACAGTAGACAATAAAGAGAAAAAGCGCTTGCTCCCTAATCAACGTCTTTCAAAAGACAACGGTGCAGTAAAAGTGAATGAAGTGGACGTATACAACTATATTTGTTGGAAAGACGATGCTATGAATTTCGATGGACAGAGACTTTCTGATGTGCTGAAATCACTGTCGAGATATTATGATACAAAAATAGAAATATCAGGAAGTTTGAAAGATGAAAAATATTATGGTAGTCTTGATTTGAATTGTACGCTTGACGAAGTTTTGGAGGCCATCTCATTGACTACGCCATTAAATATAACTAGGCGAGGGGATGTAATATACATCATGCCTTGAGAAACTCAAATGAAGTATAACCTTTAAAAAGAAAGAAATGAAAAACATTCCACCTTAAAATAAAACAGAAAAAACCGGATAATATCTGCGAAATATCATCCGGTTCACATTAGGACTGAAGATAACTCACCAAAGTTATAACCAATCTAATTATACAAAAATATGAAAAATAACTCTCAGATAAAGAATAGAGGTGAATATTTAACTAATATTGGTTTTCGATTTTTACTTTTATGCGTTTTTTTAACATCCCATTTACCTAAGATTTCGGCAGAAGATGGGGGTATGCTCCTTCAATCCACGTACGTCACATTAAACTTGACAAATGTATCATTGGAGACATTGTTTAAGACATTGGAAAAGAAGAGTGATTATGTATTCTTTTTTAAAGAAGATGTCTTGCAGAAAAATGAAAAAGTAACAGTCAAAGCACAAAACGAGTCGGTTGTGTCTATTTTGAATAGAATATTACCCCCTAAACAACTGACATATACAGTAAAAGGAAGACAAGTGATTATTGTCCGCCTTCCCCGGAAAGAAGAAAAAAAATCAGAAACACCTGTAGAAATAAAAGATTATACTGTAAAAGGAACAGTCGTTGATGCCAGTGGACAACCGTTACCGGGTGTTAATATTACCATACAGGGCACTACTCAAGGAGTGACCACCAATCTTTCCGGTTCGTTCATATTGCAGATAAAAGATATGAAACGAGCGCTGCTTGTTGCGTCTTATATTGGCTTTTCCACAAAGAAAGTCTGGGTGTCGGATGAGACTGACTTTTTAAAAATCGTACTTGAAGAAAGTTCGGCATCATTGAATGAGGTGGTAGTTGTGGGCTATGGTACTCAGAAGAAACTCAATTTGACAGGGGCTGTAACGACTGCCTCAGGCGATATTCTGGAAAATCGTCCGATTGGTAATATAGCGCAGGGGCTACAAGGAATCGTACCTAACTTAAATATAACATTTGACAGCGGACAACCTAATGAAGCGGCCAAGATTAATATCCGCGGAAATACGTCTTTGAATGGAGGCAATGCTTTGATTTTAGTAGACGGGGTTGAAATCTCAGATTTATCACTCATTAATCCGCAAGATGTAGAAAGTGTTTCAGTATTGAAAGACGCTTCCGCAGCTGCCGTTTACGGAGCGCGTGCTGCCTTCGGGGTAATGCTTGTTACTACTAAAAAAGGGAACCGCAACCAAAAGACACGGGTGACTTATAACAATAATCTCTCATGGAGTTCACCTGCCCGTCTACCGGAGATGCCTCGTGCTGATGTGTGGGCGCGTATGTGGAACAAAGCATACGATTATGAGAGTCCCGGAAGCTATTATTTCAACGACCGTTTTTTAGCCGCGCTTGATGCGCATATAGCCGATCCGGTAAATAATCCGGCTATTCTTGTGGATACAGAAGGCATTCAGAACAGCAACTATACTCCGAGTAATCCAGGATGGGCTTATGTCGGTAATACCGACTGGTTGGATGCTTTTTATAAAAATGCAGCTTTCATGCAGCAACATAATGTAAGTATTTCTGGAGGAACGGATCGTAATAATTATTATGCTTCGGTAGGTTATAAAGATCAAACCGGTATTTTCAGATACGGAAATGATAGCTACAAACGAATGAATCTATCGTTTAATTTTGAGACGAAGATAACCGATTGGCTTGATCTGAGTTTTTCTACTCGTATGAGTAACATCCAAAATGACGAACCTTTCAAATATGATAATGGTTCAAGTTCTGAAACCTGGTTTTACGAGGTGTATCGAATGTTTCCTACTTTGTCTGTTTTTTTGCCAAATGGAGATTTTGCCGGCTTGTATTTGAATAGCGGTAATTATAATGTTGTAGGGAAAATGGCATTGGCAGGACGTAACAAGCAGGAGGCGTGGGACCAGTGGTATACCGGCCGTTTTAACATCAAACCTTTTAAGGGATTATCTATTAAGGGAGATTATTCATGGAACCGTTACTCTGCAAGTCGTAAGGTACACAGAAAGGAAATGACACAGACTTTTCCGGAAGGTGCAGCAACATGGACGGTAGAGAGCCCCAACTACGTACAAAATAAAAACTCCAATGACATTTATCAGGCATTAAATGTATGGGCTGAATATCAAAAGTCGTTTAAAAATGCGCATAACATGGTATTGATGGCTGGTTATAATCAGGAACAGAAGACCCTTGCTTCAACATCCTATAAAATGTCCAATCTATATGACAACGAATTGCCTATCTCTGATCTGGCAATCAATTATCTGGAGAATAGTGAAACTAAGGATATTTGGAAAGTGCAAGGCGCATTCTTTAGGTTGAACTATGATTATCAATCAAAATATTTAATGGAAGTGAATGGCCGTTATGACGGTTCTTCTAAATATGCCAAAGACCATCGTTGGGCTTTTTTCCCTTCCGCATCCGTGGGTTGGAGAATCTCGGAAGAGAAATTTTTCAAGCCACTAACTAAATATGTAGATAATCTAAAAATCAGAGCCTCTTTCGGTGCATTGGGGAATCAGGTTACTGAAGGGTATCATGATTATATGTCATATCTTTCCGGTAAAGTTTTATCCAATTATATGATGAATGGCGCCATTGTTAATGGTTTGGATATTCCTACTTTGCCAAGTTTGGTGACATGGGAAAAGGTCATTACCAAGGATGTAGGTCTCGATTGGTCTTTATTCAATAACCGTTTGTTCGGTTCGTTTGATTTTTATGTTCGTGATACAAAAAATATGGTACGTTCGGTTGTTCTTCCCGCTGTCTTGGGAACGAGTGGCGGCAAGGAAAATATAGCCGATATGCGTACTACCGGATGGGAATTGGAGTTGACATGGAAAGATAAGATTGACAATGTATGGGGTAGTCCGCTCGACTATTCTTTCACCGTAGGCCTTTCCGATTATCAGGCGGAAATAACCAAATATGATAATCCAAACGGTTCTTTGGCTACAGGAATGTACCATAAGGGACAGAAGCTGGGTGAAATATGGGGATATGTGACTGATGGATATATATTAGATGATTTCGAAGCTAAACGTATGAATCATATACAAAAATTTATAAATGGTACATGGTATCCGGGTGACATCCGTTATAAAGATTTGAATGGTGATGGAATAATCGATTTAGGAAGTAACACTTTATCTGATCCGGGAGACAGAACTGTTATTGGCAATACCACCCCGCGTTATCGTTTTAATCTGCAGGGTGGAATAGGCTGGCATGGCTTTGAAGTACGGGCTATATTTGAAGGGGTTGCTAAAAGAGACTTATGGACTGGTAGTGATACTTTTTGGGGATTTTCAAGAGGTATTTACAATTCCAATGTATTCCAATATCATATAGACAATACCTGGACTTATGAAAATCCCACCGCCTATTATCCTCGGCCAAGTGCTAACGGAAATTCCAAAAACAAGCAGATTCAAACAAAGTATTTGCAGAATGCCGCTTATATTCGCTTGAAAGATATTACAATCAGTTACAATTTACCCCAAAAATGGTTGTCGCGAATTGGATTGCAGCAAGCGCGTATTTATGTCAATGGAATGAACTTGTGGGAGAAAACAGCGCTGCCTCCCTTTATGATGCCTGATATTGTGGATCAGATGACTAGTACGGAAAACATAAATGGAGCTAATTTAGGTAAGCAATATGCTTTTATGAGAACATTTTCATTTGGAATGAATGTTACATTTTAAACAGTAATAAATATGAAACAGATATATTCTTTTATCTTTTTGTTATGTCTCTCTCTTTCCGGATGCGATTATTTGGATACCGAGCCGGGAGATGTCATATCAAGTGATCATTTTTGGGAAACGGCAAACTCAGCCGCTTTGGAGCAATATTGTAACACCTACTACCCCAAGCTCATAAAGGGACATGGAGACCCTTTGGCATGGACAATCGGAAATATGATAGAATCTGATTATAAATCGGACAATCTATTGGGACCATCTGCCAATATTATTACATTCGGTCAGAGTAGTACATTGATAACCAGTAGTGATTGGGATTGGTCGATAGTCAGAGGGTGTAATGAATTTCTTCAGAACTATGACCGTTCACCGGCTTCAAACATCGACAAAAAGCGATATGCCGGCGAAATGCTGTTTTTTAAAGCATTGGATTACTATGGTAAGGTATTGCTTTTTGGTGATGTACCTTGGTATGACACGACTTTGAACAAGAACGACCCTGAATTATATAAGGGACGTGATCCACGGGCTTCCGTAATGGAAAATATAGTCAAGACCATAGATCTTGCTATTGAGTATTTGCCTGTTAAGACGAAGGTGTATCGTATCAGTCGAGATGCGGCATTATTGTTAAAAGCAAGGATTTGTTTGTACGAAGGTACATATAGACGTTACCGCAATTTGGAAGGTGATGCTGAATATTTGAAGCTTGCCTATGAAGCAGCGGGTGCATTGATGGATATGGGACATTCGTTGTATAAATCTGCTACTCCCGAACAGAGCTATTTTGACTTGTTTATCCAAGATAAGTATGATACTAATCCGGAAGTGATATTGGCCCGCGAATATGATGCTTCTATCAATATGGGCAATAACGTTTCCAATAGCATACCAGGGGCAATTATGGGTATGAGTAGAGATTGTTTTGAAGAGTATCTTTGTGCCACTACCGGCAAGCCTATTTCCCAATGCGGATGTCATAATCCGGATATGGGGCAAATTCAAGAAATGGAGAACCGGGATGGCAGACTGTTGCAGACAGTATGTTTGCCAAAAGCAGGCGAATATAGCCGTTACTTGTTTAGAGAAGTAAATGGAGTCATGACCGGTGGTGCATCCAGCATTTTCGGACTTTTGGAAGGAACGGAAAAGAAGCCTTTTTATGGAACTTCATCTACAGGATATGCTATTGCTAAGTTTTATAAAGCTTCAGAACATGCAGTTGGAAATCATAAAGGTAGTATCGATGCTCCTGTCATGCGTTATGCTGAGGCATTATTGATACGGGCGGAAGCTGGTGCGGAATTGGGAAAAGATCCGGAATTGGACAAAACGGTCAATGCGCTTCGCAGTCGTGTAGGATTTTCGCATAAGTTAACCATGGAGCCGGACGAAGATCCTGATCTAGTGGCTAAATACCCCAATGTGACAGGACCCAATGCTAATTTGATTCGTGAAATACGGAGAGAACGGAGAATCGAACTTTTTGCAGAAGGATATCGATGGGATGATGTTTGCCGTTGGAATGTGGGAGAGATTGTATACAATCGTGAACGTAGAGGGGCTAAGATGGATCCGGCTCTTTATACAAAAGATGAAATACAATTAATTGAAGATGAAGTAGGATTTGATAAAGACGGATTTATCACTCCGTATACTAAAAAGTCTACATTAACCATGAATTTTACGGATAAATATTATTTGTATAATATTCCATTAAACGAGATTTCTCTGAATCCGAATTTATTGCCTCAAAATCCAGGATGGTAATAATGGTACTTATAAAATATTTTAGAATTATGAAATCAATATTTAGTATGATAAAAAACATATATATATCGTTGCTGCTCATAGTGACTGCCATTTTTATCGGATGTTCAGATGATGACGGAGAGAAGATACCATACAAAGGGGCAACCACTCAGCTCATGCAAGGTATTGCCGATAATGTATCGTATATACAACAAATACAGAAAGAAGAGATTATTAAAATCAGTGATGGAGTTAGTGTTACCGATGTCTCTTTTATATATTGTACGAAACCGACGCGGATGCTTATTGCTGAAATCGATCTTAATAAGAACGTCACGATAGTGACTTCCACTCCCGACAATAAGGATGAAGTCGGTAAGGTCACTCAGACGGTAAAGCAGCAGGCCATGAAAGCAGAAGAAAGCGGTAAGGATGTATTGCTTGCGATTAATGGGCATTCTGCCGGAATTTGCTATAAAGATGGGAAAGAACTGAAGGGCACTTTCGGACGTGATTCGGAACAGGTTTTTTATATGTTGGATGATGGTTCTCTCCATATCACCACAGTTCCTGAATTTAATCTGGTAAAGGAGAGCGTAGTAAACGCTGTTAGCGGGAACTATCCCTTGATTATTGATGGAGAGGTATGCCAATTTACGGTTAATGCTAACACAATGGGCTTTCGTCCCCACACTTTTGTAGGAGTATCAAAAGATCATAAGAAAGCCTATTTCTTTGTTGTTGACGGAGAACAGGAAAAATATTCTAATGGTATGCGCCTCGAAGATATTATGTTGGTGTGTCAGGGTGCGGGATGTTACCAAGCCATAAATTTAGAGGGTGATGCCTCGTCAACAATGGTACGGAAGGTTGGTGAAAATGATTTTCAGCTCATGAACCAACCGTCTGAATGTAAGGAAAAAGACGTAGCAAACGGGCTGCAAGTTATTGTGAAACAGTAATTAAATAAAAGAGTATATGAAAATACAATCAAAATTTCCTCATTTATTTACAAAAGGTTTATTGTTCCTTTTTGTAACGGCTCTCTTTATTTCATGCGATGACGCATTGGAAGGCAAGATCAATCCGCATATAGATATGCAAGAGGAGATTATAATAAATCCGGAAGGAGGTAGGGAAGTTATCGATTTACGGTCTTCTTACCCGTGGTTTGCCGAGGCTTCCGATTCTTGGATTCAGTTGACAAGATACCGTGGTCAGATGCAACTTCCTGATTCTATCGTAACGCTGATAGCCGAAAATCCCGAGATGGAACCACGCGAAGGGTGGATTGAAGTCCGTTTGATGGATCAAATGTCTACTAGAATCATTGTTAGACAAGAGGGTAGAGGTTCGTTGATTACTCTTCCGAAGAGTGTCGTTTATTTTAATATCAATGGAGGAGAGGCAGTGTTACCTGTTCTCACAGATCTTGAATGGGATACGGATATAGAGGAGAAAGACGGCTTTACATTTGAGGCAGCGGGGAAAAATAGCCTGAAAGTTAAAGTTGCCAGGAATACCACTGGCGCAGAACGGGAAATAGTTGTAACCTTAAAGGCAAAAGACAGCGATCGGCAAGCCAAACTGACTGTGATACAAAGTAATCAGGAGAAGATGATGAACATTACGCTTGCTCCGGAAGAAAAGGATGTATTGTTTACTAGAGATGCCAAGAGTGTGGAAATTCCGGTCATATTGAATACTGAATATGAGTTGGAGGTTTCCGGACAAGATTGGATAACAGTGACTTCGGTACCTCAATTTGGTGGTGGTGATATTGCCGAGGAAATTACGATTAAGGCCTCCGTTTCCAACAATACCACCGGAGTGGAAAGGACCGGATACATTAGGATTAAAGATAAAAGCTCTGACATATCCGACATCTATTATATCTCGCAGATGCCAGGAACGCGCCGTATATACGTGAAGCCAGGTGCAGTCGGTGATGGAACAAGTTGGGAGAATGCTTACGGAGATATTCAGGCGGCTGCAAGTGCTTGTGGAAATCATAGTAACATCGATATTTGGGTAGCAGAAGGCGAATACCAGTTGAAAAACTCTTTGGTGTTGAATGCGGTCAATGTTTATGGTGGATTCATCGGTACTGAAAATAAACTGAAAGATCGGGATCAGAGCAGGAAGTCGACTATAAAAGGTGGTGATTTCTTCTTGATGCGGTCTGAAACAGAAGGACCGGGTGATATATACTATTACTTTGATGGTTTTGTTCTTACAGGTACAGTTACACAATCTAATTCAGAATGGGGTGGAGTATTAAGAATAAGGAAACGCCTCTTTAGTAATAATATAGTACATGGAAATTCATTCTATAGAGCGGCTTGTGGTTATTACGATAATTGTAAGATCATCAATTGTCTGTTCTATGGTAATACAACGACAGAAACATCCGGTGGTATTTATTTCTTGGGTAAGACTTCGGTGTATAATTCGTCTATAGTGAATAACGAGATTAGAGATCAATGGAATAGTGCATACGTTATACGCGTTGCTGATAACATTAAAATGTATAATACTGTTGTTTGGGGCAACAAGTGTGCTAATCCTAAGAACCCACAGTTCCATGTTGCTGATGCCACAGCTTGTACATTATACAATTGTGTGCTGGTGAATATTACCTCACAATCCAATTACTCGCCAATTGTCAATAACTGTATAACTAATTTGGCTAATGATAATACCGGACCGTTGTTTGTAGCTCCGACTGATGGAGATTATCGTTTGCAGAGTACTTCTCCGTTAATAAACAAAGGAGACAATGCAATTATTGAAACAATCGGCGTGAACAAGGATATAATCGGAGGCATGCGTATTTCAGACAATACGGTTGATGTGGGAGCTTATGAATATCAAGTAAAATAGTGAACTTAAGCATCAAATTTTTAACATAGAAAATTATGGAACAGAAAATTAAAAACAGATTAATGTGTCTATTGGCTTCTTTTATGGTAATAACGAGTGCCTGTTCAGACAACAAATCGGATATATATGTAGGTCAAACACCTTTTGGTAAGAATATGGCCAACTCGTCTATTGTTACAGAAATGTATTGGGACCGCAGTGTGGCATTAAGAGATGGCGTTACTATTACAGAATTATTCTTTAGGACAGGCCAATACAATCAACATGTCTATGTAGCTGGGGTGGATTTAACGAAGGTTACGTTTACCCCCGGAACCAAAGACGACAAAAACGTTCCTGCTGTTGATGAGAATTCTGATGCCATACTTCCTTATCATGCGTATGCAGCAGAACAAAACGGGAAAAAAGTATGGTTAGGCGTGAATGGTGATTTTTATACGGCTAAATATGAAGTGATGGGAATCTTCTTTAAAGATGGAGTGGCCATCAACGACAAGGCTTGGAGTGGCCATGAAGCAGTGGTATATCAATTGAAAAATGGGGAATCATACATCGGACTGGCTGAAGAAGCATTGAAGCATGGTGATCAATTGCTTCATGCGGTGGGTGGATATGGAACGCTGATTGACGGGGGACAAATTACATCTGAATATATGGATGTTGAAGATGCTGCTATAGCTTCCGATTTTCATCCGCGTACAAGTGTAGGAATCTCAGAAAACCGTCAGATGCTCTATTTGTTTGTTGTAGATGGACGAATGAAAGATGCTTATTATGCAAAAGGTTTGACTTTACCTCAATTGGCAATTTTGATGAAAGCTGTCGGTTGTCAAGATGCTATTAATTTAGATGGTGGAGGATCCACAACGCTGATTGTGCGTAAGGAAGGTGAAGACGGTGGATTAAAATTCCCTATTTGGAATACACCAACCGATGATAACGGTCCGCGTGAAGTGACCAACAGTATCTTAATTATAGACAAGCCATAAAAGAAAAATGAGAATGTATGTAGAAGTTTTATTCCATTGAAAAAATAATTAAAATTAAAAATACATGTTTAGTGAAGCAGGAACAATCCCTTAAAGATAGTGACGCTATGTTGTCAGTATAGTGATACTATCCTCCTCTTATAGTGACGCCATCCCGTTAGGATAGCGTCACTATTTTTCCGGGATATGATTCTCAGTTTTTAGCAGGTCAAAAGTATAGCTTGCATTTCATCCGCACAATTATTTTTGTCAATACTTGTTTATGGCCTTTTCTTTGGCCTGTGTCCTCTTCCATTCTTTTTCGGTTTTTGAACATTGTTCTTTACTTGTGTTTTAGATTCTCCGTGAATTATCTTTTTGTTAGCCATGATTTGCTGGTTTTTTAAGAGGTTAATAAAACTAAAAAATAATATCTCATTTGTCAAGTGTGCTTCAGGTCTGCCAAAAGATTTGTTCTTTTGTCGCTTGCCAAATGGTATAATATATAAAATAACTAGTGATGCAAATGATGAACAGAAATGGATTTAGCCGGTGTGCGGAATTCTACATCGGTCGTTTGCGGAAGGAGGGGAGACATTCTACTGCGCATGTCTACAAGAATGCGCTTTTCTCTTTCAGCAAATATTGCGGCACGTCTAATGTGTCGTTTAGACAGGTCACCCGCGAACGTTTACGACGTTACGGTCAGTATCTTTATGAGTGTGGCTTGAAGCCCAATACGATTTCTACGTATATGCGTATGCTTCGTAGTATCTATAACCGTGGAGTGGAAGCGGGCAGTGCGCCATACGTGCCGCGCCTGTTTCATGATGTCTATACAGGTGTGGATGTCCGCCAGAAAAAGGCTTTGCCTGCTACGGAATTGCATAAGCTTCTGTATGAAGATCCCAAATCGGAACGTTTACGCCGTACGCAAGCTATTGCCGCCCTGATGTTCCAATTTTGTGGAATGTCGTTCGCTGATTTAGCCCATCTGGAGAAATCGGCACTCGATCAGAATGTACTGCGATACAATCGTATCAAAACCAAAACCCCGATGAGCGTGGAAGTGCTGAATACTGCAAAGGAAATGATTAACCAGCTTCGTAGCAAAGAAGATTCTCATCCTGACTGTCCGGATTATCTGTTTGATATTCTTCGTGGGGATAAAAAACGGACGGATGAAAGAGGTTACCGGGAATATCAGTCTGCTCTTCGTCGATTTAATAATAATCTGAAAGACCTGGCAAGAACCTTGCATTTGCAATCTCCTGTCACTTCCTATACGCTTCGTCATTCTTGGGCAACGACTGCGAAGTATCGGGGAGTCTCCATTGAAATGATTAGTGAATCATTGGGGCACAAATCTATTAAAACGACACAAATCTACTTGAAAGGCTTTGAGCTTAAAGAACGTACGGAGGTAAATAAAGGGAATTTATCTTACGTTAGAAATTGCAGTGTAGGTAGTCCTAAAATAGTAAAGTGTTAATAATCAGAATTAAACTATGTGTGTTACTTCTTAGGTAACGGAATTAAATTCGACGCAAAGATAGACAAAAACACGAATAGAAAGCAAATATTCCTCCACTTTTTTTCGTTTTATCTGAAACATAGAGCAAAAAACTATCCGAACATGAAATAACCTTATTTCCATGCTCTATACTTTTTATTGCCTAATCTCTAGATTTTCCCCGTTGAGTATTAGGCCTTTCCACATTCTACGCCTTTGTCATGTGCGTGATTTCTATTTTCATCATAATGTACGTTTCGTGTATGTGTTATCTGTTACCTAAGAAGTAACGGAATCACATGGGGTAAAAAAATATGATTTTAACGAAACCAAAATCAGTAAATGCCGGGCCTATTAGTGGGACAGGGGAAGGCGTAGCACACTCAAAAAGCTGGTATGTAGCACTCGTTCGAATGCATCACGAGAAGAAGGTAACCGAGCGTTTGTCTAAGATGGGAATTGATTCTTTTGTTCCCGTTCAGCAACAGATCCATCAATGGAGCGACCGTCGAAAGATGGTTGATACAGTCTTGCTTCCCATGATGGTTTTTGTTCATGTCAATCCAAAAGAGCGTATGGAAGTCCTAAGCTTCTCCACGGTTAGCCGTTATATGGTGATGCGTGGTGAAAGCACTCCTGCCGTTATTCCTGACGAGCAAATGGCGCGTTTCCGTTTCATGCTCGATTATTCCGATGAAACAGTCTGTATGAATGATACTCCACTGGCGCGTGGTGAGAAAGTTCGTGTGATAAAAGGTCCTTTGAGCGGCCTTGTCGGCGAACTCGTGACTGTTGGGGGGAAGAGTAAGATTGCCGTTCGTTTAAATATGCTTGGCTGTGCCTGTGTAGATATGCCAATCGGTTATGTAGAACCCACAAAGATTAGTAATGACGACACAAAAAAACTTTAACGTATTTCTATTCATTCTACTGTTAGGAGTTTTTTCTCCTTTGATGGCTCAAAATATGAGCGATTCTCAAGTATTGGAGTATGTCAAAGAGGGGATTAGACAAGGGAAAGAACAAAAACAATTAGCCTCTGAACTTGCACGTAAGGGTGTGACCAAAGAACAGGCTATGCGTGTGAAGCAGCTTTATGAGCAGCAGAACAACGTCAATGCTTCCAACGCTACCGGTACGGATGTCAATGAATCCCGTCTTCGTGAAGAAATGAAGGAGAATACTTCCGATATGTTGGAAGACCATCCGAGCACTCAAGACCTTGCACGTGGTAATCAGGTTTTCGGAAGAAACATCTTCAATACTCGTAACCTGACTTTTGAACCCAGTGTCAACATCGCCACCCCTTTAAATTACCGTCTCGGTCCCGGTGACGAAGTGATTATCGACATCTGGGGAGCCAGTCAGAACACTATCCGCCAACAGATTTCTCCTGATGGCACTATCAATATTCAGAAAATAGGTCCTGTCAACCTGAACGGACTAACCATTTCTGAAGCCAATGACTATCTCAAAAAAACATTAAACAAGATATATAATGGTCTTAATAATACGAATGACCCCACTTCTGACATCCGTCTGACTCTGGGCAGCATCCGTACTATTCAAATCAATGTAATGGGTGAAGTTGTCCAGCCGGGCACTTACTCTCTTTCTTCCTTTTCTACTGTATTCCATGCACTTTATCGTGCAGGAGGTGTGAGTGACATAGGTAGCCTTCGTAATGTCCAGCTGGTACGTAACGGTAAGAACATCGCCACAATCGACGTCTACCAATTTATCATGAAAGGCAACATTCAGGATGACATTCGTCTGCAGGAAGGTGATGTTGTGATTGTTCCCGCCTATGACGTATTGGTTAAGATCGACGGAAAAGTGAAACGCCCCATGCGTTTCGAAATGAAGAAGGACGAAAACTTATCTACACTTATCAGTTATGCCGGTGGATTTGACGCTGACGCCTACACCCGTTCTTTGCGTGTCGTACGTCAGAACGGACAGGAGTATGAAGTAAACACAGTCAAAGACCTTGATTATAGTGTCTATAAAATGCGGAATGGTGATGTTGTGACTGCCGAGGCTATCCTTAACCGCTTCACTAATAAGCTTGAAATCCGTGGTGCCGTTTACCGTCCCGGTATCTACCAGCTAAACGGTAAACTGAATACCGTCCGCGAACTGGTGAACGAAGCCCAAGGCTTGACGGGTGATGCTTTCTTGAACCGTGCTGTCCTTTATCGTCAACGTGAGGACCTTACTACTGAAGTTATCCCTGTTGACATTAAAGCCATCATGGATGGTACTTCCCCAAATATCATCCTGGCGAAAAACGACATTCTTTATATTCCTAGTATCCATGATTTGGAAGATAGGGGAGATGTTGTAATCCACGGCGAAGTAGCCAAACCAGATTCCTATCCTTATGCGGATAATATGACTCTTGAAGACTTGATCATTCAGGCCGGAGGCTTGCGTGAAGCCGCTTCTGTTGTTCGTGTGGATGTATCCCGTAGAATTAAGAATCCCCGTAGTACAGTAGATAACGATACTATTGGTCAGATATATACATTCTCCCTGAAAGAAGGCTTTGTCGTCGACGGCACACCGGGTTTCGTACTTCAACCTTATGATGAGGTCTATGTACGTCGTAGTCCGGGTTATCAGGCTCAACAGAATGTGGTTGTTGAAGGTGAAATCCTGTTCGGAGGCTCATACGCCATGACCAATCGTGAAGAACGCCTTTCAGATTTGATCAATAAAGCTGGAGGTGCTACGAATTATGCTTACTTACGCGGTGCCAAGTTGACTCGTGTCGCTACTGCAGGTGAGAAGAAACGTATGGGAGATGTGATCCGTTTGATGAGCCGACAGTTGGGTGAGGCTATGATGGACTCTTTGGGTGTTCGTGTGGAAGATACTTTTAGTGTTGGCATTGACTTGGAGAAAGCATTAGCTAATCCTGGCAGTACAGCGGATATTGTCTTGCGTGAGGGTGATGTGATTTCTATTCCGAAGAACAATAATACAGTTACGATCAATGGTGCTGTGATGGTTCCTAATACGGTTTCTTATATAGAAGGACAGAAAGTTGATTATTATCTGGATCAAGCTGGTGGCTATTCTGAAAATGCGAAGAAGAGCAAGAAGTTCATTGTTTATATGAATGGTCAGGTAACTAAGGTAAAAGGTAGCGGTAAGAAACAGATTGAACCGGGTTGCGAGATAATTGTACCTAGTAAAGCTAAGAAGAATACCAATATTGGTAACATTTTGGGTTATGCTACTACATTCAGCACTTTGGGCATGATGGTTGCCTCTATTGCTAATTTAATAAAGAAATAACGAATACCTTTTATGACTTACTCTGATGGAACAAAAATCTGAACAAGAGATAAAACAGCTGCAGGATATTCATACGGATGAGGAGATTGAAATCGATTTGATGGATCTTCTTCGTAAGGTTATAGGTATTCGTAAGAAGATCTATAAAGCTGCCGGTATCGGACTGATAATTGGGATTATTGTTGCAATAAGTATTCCTAAGCAGTACACGGTTGAAGTTACTCTTTCTCCGGAAATGGGTAATAACAAGGGTGGTGGTTTATCTGGTTTAGCTGCTTCTTTTTTAGGAAGTGGAGTTTCTATGGGAGATGGCACTGATGCCTTAAATGCTTCCTTATCTGCTGATATTGTTTCTTCTACTCCCTTTCTGTTGGAACTTTCTAATATGAAAGTCCCTGTATCAGGGAGTGAGGAAATCTCTTTAAGTTCTTATTTGAATGAAGAGTCATCCCCATGGTGGGGTTATGTAATTGGATTTCCTGGCATGGTAATTGGTGGAGTAAAGTCCTTGTTTACAGCAAATGAGGATGAATCCATATCTCCCGATAAAGCAAGTCTGGGTACCATTGAATTATCCAAAAAGGAGTTTCAGAAGATTGAATCACTAAAGAGAAAGATTACTGCTTCTGTAGATAAGAAAACCTCTATGACTACCGTTTCTGTGACTTTGCAGAGTCCTAAGGTTGCTGCAGTCGTTGCTGACTCTGTGGTTAAGAAGTTACAGGAATATATCATAGACTATCGTACCTCCAAATCTAAAGAGGATTGTCTCTATTTGGAGAAATTGTTTAAAGAACGTCAGCAGGAATATTACGAAGCGCAGAGAAAATATGCCGACTATATGGACTCTCATGACAATATCATTTTGCAGAGTGTTCGTACCGAACAGGAACGTTTGCAGAATGACATGAGTTTGGCTTACCAGATATATAGTCAGGTTGCCAGTCAGCTTCAGGTTGCCAGAGCTAAAGTTCAGGAAGAGAAACCTGTGTTTGCTGTTGTAGAACCTGCTGTTGTCCCCTTGGAACCTTCGGGAACCAGTAGAAAGGTATATGTTTTAGCTTTTATTTTCCTATCAGTTTGTATTGTTATTTTCTGGAATTTATTTGGAAAAGATTTTCTGAATAAATTCAAAGAAGTATGTGCCTAAAATCAATCTTTAATGTGATATGGTATCAACCACCAGTCAAATTAATAAATTTATAGAATTTATTGCAGTTCTGGGAGATCTGATCATTCTGAATCTGGTATTGTTCTTTCTCCTTTTCTTTTGGGAGGAAGCTTTTGTTTCTTTACCTTTTTCTTGCAGGGTTTCCTGGATGATGACTTCGTTAAGTCTCTGTTATCTGGCCTGTTCGGGTTCTCGTGGGAGGGTTTGGGATAGTCGGGGAATTCGCCCTGACCAACTTGTGTTGCGTGTGTTGAAGAATATTATAGCTTTTTCCATCTTTTGGGCATGTATTATGACTTTTAGTGGAATCTCTATCTATTCTCCTCTTTTCTTTGTCGCCTATTTTTCTTTCCTCTTTGTCATCTTAAGTATTTATCGCATTATTATTCGTCATTTCCTGATAGTCTATTGTGCTAAGGGAAAGCATAGACGTTATGCTGTTTTTATAGGTGGAGGCAATAATATGCAGGTATTGTATGAGGAGATGGAAAGTTCTCTGGCGTCTTCCCTATATGAAGTCGTGGGTTATTTTGATATAAAACCGAATGATGCCCTTTCTTCTCAATGTTCCTATCTGGGTAATCCTGACGGTTTTTCAGATTTTATGTCTGCACATCCAAGCATCAAGCATGTTTTTTGTTCTCTGTCGATGGAGGAAGGGCGTTATAATTCTTCTATTATGAATCATTGTGAAAACCATTTGCTTTATTTTCATGGTGTTCCTAATGTATGTAAAGGTTTTCCACGTCGTATCTGGCACAGTATGGTTGGTAATATGCCTATCTTGAATCTGCGTTATGAGCCTTTGGGTAAAATGGAGAATCGTATGTTGAAACGGCTGTTCGATATTGTCATCTCAGGTCTTTTTCTGGTTACTGTCTTTCCCTTTGTTTATCTCATAGTTGGAAGTATCATAAAGTTGACTTCTCCCGGTCCTGTATTCTTTAAGCAAATGCGTACAGGTTTGAATGGTGTAGATTTTGTGTGTTATAAATTTCGTTCTATGAAAGTGAATAATGAAGCCGACAGTAAACAGGCTACGGCTGATGATCCCCGAAAAACTCGTTTTGGGAACTTTCTCCGTCGTTCTAATATTGACGAACTTCCTCAGTTTATCAATGTCTTTAAGGGTGATATGTCGATAGTAGGTCCTCGTCCACATATGTTGGCCCATACAGAGACTTATGCCCGTTTGATTGATAAGTATATGGTGCGGCACTTTATAAAACCTGGGGTAACTGGTTGGGCTCAAACGCATGGTTTCCGTGGTGAAACGAGGGAACTTTCCCAGATGGAGGAACGTGTAAAGGCTGATATCTGGTATATGGAGCATTGGACAATGTTGCTTGACTTATATATCATTTATAAGACTGTGGCGAATGTAGTTATAGGAGAAAAGAACGCATATTAGAGTATCTTTATTGGCAGAACATTTTAAAAATATATCTGCTTATGAATAAAAAAGAAACTCTGAAGCAACATATCTCGTGAATATTATAATGAGGTTCATCGGGACTCCAAAGTCTTTGAATCAGGAAAAAAGTGTAAATTATGGTGGTCGCTTTGGGAATGCTGAAGAACTTGTTAATTTGATTGATTCCTCTTTGGACTTTTGGCTTACAGCAGGACCTTAGGCTCATAAATTGGAGAGTGGGATTATCTGTGGAGTGATCAAAGCTTATTGAGTGGGTTAAGGAAAGATGACTTTAGTACAAAAATCGAAAGGATTATTTTGTGTCTTAAAATAACGGTAAAAAAGAATGTTGTCAATTACTGAACAAGAAAACAATAAACGGATAGCAAAAAATACAATATACTTATATATTAGAATGTTCTTAACAATGATTGTGTCATTATATACATCGCGTATAGTGCTACAAGTATTAGGAGATTCTGATTATGGGTTGTATAACGTAATTGGTGGTGTCCTTACCATGTTCTCAATGTTCAGCGAAGCTTTAACGGTGGGAACACAAAGGTTTCTGACTTTTGCTTTGGGAGAAAAGAATTTTGAAAAACTGCAAAATACATTCTCTATGGCATTGGGGCTTCATTTAGCTCTTGCTGTGGTCATATTGCTATTGTCTGAAACTATAGGTTTGTGGTTTCTTTACGAATATCTTAAGATACCGGATGGGCGCATGACTGCTGCATTGTGGGTGTATCAGTTCACGATATTAGGTTTTTTGATAAACCTAATCCAGCTACCGTTCCAGGCTTGCCTCATTGCCCATGAAAAAATGAGTATGTATGCCTATATGGGTATCTATGATGTAGTGATGAAACTTATGTTGGTGATAATATTACAATATGTTACTTTTGATAAGCTGGTATTATATGCTGCGGTGGTGTTTGTTGTAAACCTCACATCTGCTGTCATCTATAATTTCTATAGCCGGAGGCAATTCAGTGAATGTATATTTAGAATTGCATGGGATGGAAATTTGGCCAAAGAGTTTGCCTCATATAGTGGATGGAATATAATTGGAGGAAGTGTTGGATTTTTCACTAACCAAGGTATCAATATTCTACTGAATATATTCTGTGGGACTATTGTTAATGCTGCAAGAGGCTTGTCGGTAACAGTCAATACTTTTCTTTTAAATTTTATTAATAATTTCCAAACTGCTGTAAATCCACAAATCGTGAAATTGTATGCAATAAATGAATATGATAAACTTCATCGTTTAGTGATATATAATTGCCGTATTGCTGAGTATTTATATCTTCTCATCGCAATTCCCATTTTTATAGAGATCGATTTTGTACTTAAATTTTGGCTTGGAGATTATCCTGAGTATACTCCTGTATTTATACAAATTATTTTAATTCAATCAGCATGGAACCCACTTAGCTATCCTGTGGGTATGTTAATTCATGCCTCAGGCAGAATGAAATGGCCTTCTATATGGTCTTCTCTCCTGATTTTGATTTTTCCAATATCATATATCTTGTTGAAAACGGGTTATTCTCCTGTAACAGTTTATATTGCAAGTGCAACAATCAGGTTGTATCTTAATGGTTGTAATCTATACTTTGCTAATCGATATACATATTTGTCAATCAAAAGGGTACTTCATGAGGTATATTTCAATGTAATTCCTGGTGCAACAGTAATGTTTATTATTCCATATATTATTTCAGAACATATGGAATCAGGCTGGTTCAGGTTTTTAGTCGTAGGTAGTGTGAGTCTCATTACTTCTACTTTGGTGATTTTTGTATGGGGGATGACTCCTAATATGAGAATTTTAGTTTTAAAGAAGTTACATATAAATAATCAATGAATAGAAAAAATGTCAATAGGTGTATGTTATTATTTGCCAGAGCCAACATATTCAGTTGTAATTCAAGATGTACTTTCTTTTTGTGTTGTAGCAGGAAATCCTGTTAGGGTAATAAAAAAAATAGAAATATGAAATCAGTATTACTTATAGCACCCACATTTCTTAACCTATATATAGATCTGAAGATTGAATGGGAAAAGCGTGGGTATAATGTCACGTATATCGAAGAAGAATCATATAGCTTTGACCCTTCTCTTATAAGAAACAGGCAGCTAAGCCATTGGAAAGAGAGATTATACATCCAATTTTTAAAAAAGAAAAGTATCCAACTTTATGAGAAGAAACTGAAAGGAAAGACTTTTGATTATTTAATGGTAATTAATGGAAAATCTTTTCATCCTATCCTGATAGATCAGATAAGGCGTGATAATCCGATGGTAAAAACGGTACTCTATCTTTGGGACAGAACTTATAAAAACTACCGATTTGACAGGAATTTTGATTGTTTTGATAGAGTGGCTACATTTGATAGAGAAGATGCCAAGCAATTTAATTTGGAGTTTCTTCCTCTTTATTGGATCGAAGATGATAGATCACAATATGTAAAATATAAGATATTTGCATTCGGATCTTATCGTAATGATAGAAAAACTATATTTGAGCTTCTTTATAAAGTAGCAATAGAAAATGAATTGCCTGTCTATATAAAGCTATATATTCCATCTGTTTCAAAAAGTTTATTATCAAGAATAAAGACTGTTGTAAAAGAAATAATTAAAAGGAAATCTTGTAATGATTGTAATCAAGATATTCTTATACATGAACCTTTATCTCCCTCTGAATTTCGTAAATGCATATATTCTTCTTTATGTGTAATAGATACTTATAACGATTTTCAAGAAGGTATGACGCCACGTTTTATGTGGGCATTAGGAGCTGGGAGAAAAATTATTACAACTAATAAGAATGTGATTAATTATCCATTTTATTCCCCTGATAGAATATTGGTTATTGACAATATGGTTGACACGGCTTCTTTGCTGCTGTTTTTGGATGAAAAAGTAAATGAAAATAAACAGATTGAAGATTTGATTGTACAATATCGTATAGATAACTGGATGAACTATTTGCTTTGTGGAAAAGAAAAAAGAGCTTCAGTTTGTGAGGATGGATTATAAGAACTTGCTTCCACAAGCTATTGATCTGGAATCAAATAATAAATATTAAAAATCATGTTTCAATATTTTGACGAATGTTCTCAAATTAGACAATTGAGAAATATCAAGCATGGTACATTAAAACAGTAAACTGTTGAAATTACAATTAATCTATAAAATGAGCATAAATAATTTTATTAACCGAAGTTTTGGATTTATCGAAAGAAAGTTGAGTGTTAATCGCATTAATTGGTTTTATACTCTTTATTTCAATTTCAGGGCACTTCCTTTTAATATTGCCTGCAAATTACCTGTTTATATTTATGGTAAAATAGAACTTGTATCTTTAAATGGTTCTGTATCATTCGATTGTATTCCGGTAAAAGGTATGGTGAAAATTGGCAGACATAGAGATTATTATACGCCTCCAACTAAAACAGTTGTTAAGATATCTGAATTAGGACAAATAGTTTTTAGGGGTTATTGCAATATCTCTCAAGGAACCATCATAAACATAACAGATGGTTGCCTCACACTTGGTGATCGTGTCTGGATTGGTCAGTCTGTATTATTGGATTGTAATAATAGCATACAATTAGGAGAGGGAACTGGAATAACTTATGGATGTAAATTATCCGATAGTAATCATCACTATATTATTGATGAGGATGGTAATATCCCGAGAATTAAAGGTCTTATTGAGATAGGTCGTTACAACTGGATAGGAAATAATACACTTATAACTAAGGGATGTAAAACGACTGACTATACTATCTGTACACACGGAAGTCTTCTAAACAAAAATTATCCTCAAAAATATGATTCCAATAAGTCTATGCTGTTGGCTGGAACGCCTGCAAAACTTTTAAAGGTTGGTTGTGAGAGAATTTTTCCAGGGAAACTTGAAAATGAAATAATTGATTTTTTTAAAACTCATCCTAATGAAAGTGTGATGCCAATGCATCTTCCTCAAGTTAACAACACTCGCGAACTTAGCTATTATAAATAGATATAAGTCATTTCACAAGGGTATTTCAATGATATGCAAAAATTGAATAATAGATAAAGTGAGAATAAAGATTACTGAAAGAATAGAAATATGAGTATTAGATGAACTGGAAAAACTGAATGAATGTTTAAAGAAAAATAAAATGAAAATTGCTTTTTTATTACGTCCTTGGCCTATTTATGGTGGTGGAGAAACAGTAACTATTACTTTATCAAATGAATTTGTAAAACGAGGTATAAGTGTCATTGTATTCTACACAAAGGATAGCAAATCGCAGAATATGCCTTTGATTGATAATAGGGTAAAATCGGTGTTTGTTCCGAATATCAAATCAGATGAACATCAGCTTTCTTTCACAAAAAATGAAATATCTTTTGCGAGTAAATTTTTGTCTGATTATGTAGAAAAAGAAAACATTGACATTATTATAAATCAATGGTGGCCTGCTCAAACGACTCAAAATGCGCGTAAAAGTGCAAGAGTCGTTCAGTGTCTTCATATGTCACTTTTCCTTCCTGCCAATTACGCCAATTTCACTTGGAGAGGCCTGGATATAATAAAAAAAATAATGGGTAGAACATTGTATGACTATATGCATAAAGAAAGTCGATGTAGGCAGCTTGAAGAATCTCTCCCTTTCGTGGACAAGTATATATTTCTGGCAAAGGGATTCATGAATGATTATGTCTCTTTTCGAAAAAATGACAGGAATCTAGCCAAATTGGACTTTTGTAATAATCCATTGCCATTAAAATGCTCTTTTGACAAAACTGACTTCAATAAGAAAGAGAATATGGTCTTATTTGTCGGTCGTATGTATGAAAGTCATAAGAAAGTATCGGTCATGCTGAAGATCTGGAGAGAGATAGAAGCCGATAGAAATCTGGATAGTTGGAGTTTTACGTTAGTGGGGGATGGTCCCGACAAACCTATGTTTCAAAACATGGCAAAAGAGATGCAGTTGAAACGGGTAAAATTTGAGGGGTATCAATTACCATTGGATTATTATAAAAAAGCAAAGATATTCTTGATGACTTCTGCTCATGAAGGATGGCCTATGACACTAGTAGAATCACAGGAGAATGGCGTTGTTCCGATAGTAATGGATACCTTTTCTTCTTGCCATGACATCATTGAAAACGGAGAGAATGGATTCATTGTTGGCATGAATAATGTGACTGAATATATAAAACGGCTTAAATCGTTGATGATTGATGAGGATATGTGTATGCGTATGGCATTGAAGGGCTTGGATACTTGTAAGCGGTTTAGCGTAGAAAAGATTGTTGATAGGTGGCAACAGATTTTTAACGAATTGCTCAAAAATAAATCATGATTATTCGAAGTAAAGCTCCCCTGCGTCTCGGACTGGCAGGTGGTGGAAGTGACGTGTCGCCTTATAGTGACATCTATGGAGGGCTGATTCTTAATGCCACCATTAATCTGTATACTTATTGTACCATAGAAGAAACCTATGATGGACTGATTACCATAGATAGTGATGACGCACGTTGCTATAAGAGTTATTTGGTGGCAAAACAGCTGGAGATTGATGGCGAGGCAAGTCTTATAAAAGGGGTATATAATCGAGTAATGAGAGACTTTGACATAAGTCTGCGAAGCTTTAAGATTACAACTTACAACGATGCTCCCGCAGGTTCCGGACTCGGTACTTCATCGGCTATGGTTGTGTGTATCTTGAAAGCGTTCATAGAATGGTTAGGTTTACCGTTAGGCGATTATGAAGCGTCCCGATTGGCTTATGAGATTGAGCGTAAGGATTTGGCGTTGTCCGGTGGTAAGCAAGATCAGTATGCGGCAGCTTTTGGTGGTTTCAATTATATGGAGTTCTTGCCAAATGATCTTGTGATAGTGAACCCTTTGAAGATTAAACGTTGGATAATGGATGAGTTGGAAGCTTCGATGGTTCTCTACTTCACCGGTGTATCCCGTAGTAGCGCGGCGATTATCGAACAACAGCAAAAGAATACTTCGTCAGGCAACCAAAACGCCATAGAAGCCATGCACAGAATTAAACAGAGTGCGAAGGATATGAAACTGGCATTGCTGAAAGGTGACATGAATGAATTCGCCCGCATTCTTGGACAGGCATGGGAAGACAAAAAGAAAATGGCCAATGCTATCAATAATCCCATGATTCAAGAAGTTTTTGATGTGGCAATGTCTGCTGGTGCATTGGCTGGAAAAGTGAGTGGAGCTGGCGGTGGTGGTTTCGTAATGCTCATGGTGGAGCCGACACGCAAGAAAGAAGTGGTGAATGCATTGAAAAAGCTTAATGGTTTTGTGATGCCTTTTCAGTTTACTGAGGGAGGTGCGCATGGGTGGAAGATTTATCCGACCGACAAAGTGTGATATAAATAAAGAGTAAAAATTTTCAATATGGATTCTATCGATATAGTAAGAAAACAGGTGTGTGATAGTGCATATGTAAAGAATTTGTTACTGGAGAATGAAGCGGTAATAGCGCGAATAGCTCAGGTTGCTGATTTGTGTACGGAGGCATATAGAAATGGTAAGAAGACATTATTTGCTGGTAATGGTGGTAGTGCTGCCGATGCTCAGCACTTTGCCGGCGAGTTGGTCAGTAAATTCTATTTCGATCGCCCGGGGCTTCCTTCAATTGCGCTGACGACAGATACATCTATTATTACCGCCATTGGCAATGATTATGGTTATAAGCAGATTTTTGCTCGTCAGATACAAGCTCAAGGTGTGAAAGGAGATGTGTTTATCGGTATCTCTACATCGGGTAATTCAGAGAATATTGTAGAAGTATTGCCAGTATGCCGTGAGAAAGGTATTACGTCTATTGCGCTGACTGGTGCAAATCCCTGCAAGATGGATGAATTTGATATCGTTATCAAGGTTCCCAGTAATGAAACGCCTCGTATACAGGAGTGTCAGACCTTGATTGGACATATTATCTGCTGCATTGTGGAGGAGAATATTTTTGGTGAAAAGTACAATAACAAATAAGGGCTAATGGAAGTGATAATTTTGGCGGGCGGATTAGGTACACGTTTGCGCAGTGTGGTGAGTGAGATACCCAAGTGTATGGCTCCCGTGGCGGGAAAGCCTTTCCTTTGGTATCTGTTAAGGTATCTTGCCAGATATGAAGTTTCACGTGTAATTCTTTCCGTAGGCTATCTGCGGGAAGTCATCTATCAATGGATTGATGAAGTAAAAGATGAATTTCCGTTCACTTTCGATTATGCGGTGGAAGATGAACCTCTTGGTACGGGTGGTGGTATCAAACTTGCTATGGACAAGATTGAAGGAGCGGAAGCCTTGATTTTGAATGGAGATACATTTTTTGATGTAGACTTGAACGATCTCATTCGCAAGCATTTAAATCAAAATGCATTGTTGTCTTTAGCTTTGAAGCCCATGAACAATTTTGACCGATATGGAAATGTGAAGTGCAATGAACGTGGTGAGATTCTTGTGTTTGAAGAAAAAAGATATTGTAAACAAGGGATGATTAATGGAGGTATTTATGTATTGGATAAAGTGACTCCGTTCTTTGACCATTTACCCCGGAAATTCTCATTTGAAACACAAGTATTAGAACCGAATAGTGGTAAAGGATGTATATCAGGAATCGTGCAGGATCGTTATTTTATTGACATTGGAATCCCGGAAGATTTAGCCAAGGCCAATATTGAATTTCCTAATCTTTCTTTCTAAAACAGAAATTACCCCATGAATTTAATGGATATTGATATTGCAGGATATGATACATGTGTTTCGCCAGGTTATGAATGGAAATAATAGAGTGCTTACGCGTATATCTTTTTTATAAATAAGCTTGATGAGATCTAATGTGTTTTATACTCTATTTGTAGTAGTATATTATCCAATATGCTTGTTGTTGTACTATGAATGGAAATTTGATTATTCAGATGAAATTCTGACAGCATTACTTGTTGCTTATTTCTGTATGCAAAGTAAGAAGACGTTTAATAAGGAGTTTTGTTGTTTTTTACTAATCATGATGGCTTATGTAGCGTATTCCATTTTTATTGCTATAACATCCGTAGATGCAATTTTTTATGATTTGCAACAACAAGTGAAACCTTACCTGATATTTTATGCGACTTTTTCAATATCTCCACAATTTACTACCGGGCAATGTCGTTTCTTGAGAAAATGGGTTCTGTTTTGTTATGTTTTATATCTTATATCTATTACTCCGCATATAATCGAAAATTTAGGGTATGATAGAGCTGAATTTAGTCGAAATTCTATCATTTGTGCTTTGTTATATTATTACTTTTCAACCGAATCAAGAAGGGCAGTAATCATAACCCTATTAATAATGACAAGCGGCTTACTTTCTCTTAAATCTAAATTTTTTGGAGAATATATTTTGATGGTTGCTTTGTTTTTATTAGTCAAGAAAAAAGTGAATTTTGAATCAGTAAAGGTAATATGTATTGAAGTAATATTGTTGGTCGTTGTTCTTTTCTTTACCTGGACAAAATTTAGTTTCTATTATATAGAAGGATTTAAAGATTCAAGTCAAGAATTAGCAAGGCCTATATCCTATATAACGAGTTTAAAGATATTTGTTGACTATTTCCCTTTGGGTTCAGGATTCGCAACATTTAGTTCAAATGCGGCAGGAGTGTATTATTCTCCTTTGTATTATAAATATAATATAGATAAAGTGTGGGGGCTAAGTCCGGATAATCCTGCTTTTTTGGCTGATGCATTTTATCCTTTATTAGCTCAGTTTGGGATAGTCGGAGTGTTGCTTTTTTGTGTTTTTTGGAGAAGACGATTTTCGCAAATTCAGAATATTAATACGTTGAAATATTACCGACTTGCTATAATGGCGAGTCTATGTCTATTGATAGAGAGTGTAGGTGATACATCATATCTTTCATCTCCGGGTATTGCCTATTTTTTAATATTAGCTCTATGTTTAAGAAAGGTATGATTATTAAGAGTGGATGGATTGGATAAAAATCAAGTCATGAATTTAGTAGATATTGATGTTGTAGGATATGATACCTTGCTGCTGGACCGCGACGGAGTGATTAACAAGCTCTGCCCGAATGACTATGTGAAATGTTGGGAAGAGTTTGAATTTTTGCCTGGCATTTTTGAAGCATTAGTGAAATGGAATAAACATTTTAGGCATATCTTTATTGTAACAAATCAGAGAGGTGTAGGTAGAGGAGTAATGACGGAGCAAGCCTTACGGGAACTACATTGCCGAATGTGTGAAGAGATAATATTGCATGGCGGACGGATTGATAAAATATATTATTGTACGGCGTTGACGGAAGAAGACAACCGACGAAAGCCTGGGAATGGTATGTTTTTGGACATATTGCGGGACTATCCGGATGTAGAGAAAGAGCGTTGTTTGATGATTGGTGACAGTGAGAGTGATATGAAATTCGCGGAGAATTGTGGAATCAAAGGAATATTGTTATGAAAAGGGAAACAATAGTCTACTTAAATTTAGGTTTCTTTGATACGGATGTTACAGTGGTAAAAGAACTGGCAAAGGTATATGATTTGCATTGGTTTGTCTTACGGTCGCCTACAGAGCCTTATGATGTTGACTTTTTTAAAGAATTTGTGAAAGGAACTGAGATTACATTGCATCTTTATCCTTTCAATTTCAGGAGAAGAAGTCTGAAGATGCTATGTTTGTTTGCGGATTGTTTCAAAGAAATAAGAAAAATACATCCTTCTTTGATTTATTCCTGCTGCCAAGATTTATATTTTCAGGGTCTTTATTTACTGACATGTGTAAGAATACCGCTAGTTATGGGAATTCATGACGTTAAGAACCATTCAAGTGTAAAACCTCCGCTCTTTTTGATTATTTCTCAGTGGATTGCTTTAATGACAGCTCGATGTTATGTGTTGTTTTCCAAAAATCAGCATGAATTATTCAAGCAACTTTATCCTAACAAAAGAAGCGAGCTTGTCGGCATGAGTTATAAAGATTTCGGGCGACCTAGTGTACAACCTTGTAATACAATAAAAGAAGAGATAAAAATACTGTTTTTTGGAACTCTTCAGCCCTATAAAGGCTACGATTTATTGTTCGATGCTTTTGAGAGGCTAATAGAAGAAGGAATGACAAATTTGCGATTGTCACTTTACGGACGATGTGGCAACCAAGAAATAGAAAGAATATGTAGAGAGAAGATCAAACATTCGGAGTTTTATGAAATGCATCTGGAATTTGTTGATAACAGAGAGATTCCTGATATTTTCGCCAGTCATCATTTCGCGGTTTTTCCCTATCGGGATGCTACAAATTCAGGTCCACTGATGATCGCTGTAAACTACGGGCTTCCTGTCATCGCGCCAGATCACTCTTGTTTTAAAGATGTATGTACCGATGGAGTTAATTCCTTATTATATGATAATAAAGAAAAAGAGGCATTATATGAAAAATTAAAATACCTCTCTCAAATAAGCTATGACGAATACATGATTATGCGAACGAATTGTGATATACTAAAGTCCACATTCTCGGAAGCTGCTATTGCGCAGAATTACATAAATTTATTCAAAGCGATAACTATCAAAACGGATGGAAAGTAATATTAAGTATTAAGAAAAAAGATACTATTCTATATTCTAATCTAATTATATTCGATGAAAATAATCGTAGTAGCTCCATCCTTAGATCCGTCTAAGAATGTGAGTGGCATTTCTTCTGTAACAAAATTTATAATATCCAACAATAAAGAGAAGGAGTACATCCACTTTGAATTAGGGCGGAAGGATAATGAAGAAGGTGGCATATTTCGCATATTTTCAATTCTTAAAAATATGAGAGAGTGGAAGAATATGCTGAACAAGGAAAGGGATGCTATCATTCATTATAATTTTCCATTAAGTAAGGCATCAATTTTAAGAGACCCATTATTTATGGGAATAGCTTTACAACAGAAACGGAAGATGGTAGTTCACATACATGGTGGTGTGTTTTTGACTCATTACAAAGAAGCTTCATCCTTTTTAAAATGGATTCTGAAAAAAGTTTTTAGTTGGAATGTTCCATTTATTGTCTTGGGCGAAAATGAGAAAAATATCATCGAACAAACTTTGAAAGCTAAGAGGGTATTTTCATTGCCTAATTGTGTTGACCTGCAGGATGCTGAATCATTTGAGCGAGTGTATAATTGGATAGAACCTCTAAATATAGGATATATAGGACGTATTGCTGTGACAAAAGGAATGGAAAATTTATTGCAGGCTTGTCGTGAACTGAAAGCTAAGCAAATTCCGTTTATCGTAAAATTAGCTGGAGCCGAAGAAGTGAAAGATAGTTTTTTACCATTATTTGATAGCTATTTGGGGCATCAATTCATTTATGCAGGGATTGTGTCAGGTGAAAAGAAAAATATTTTCTTAAAAAGTCTTGATGTATTTGTTTTGCCTTCCTATTTCGAAGGTTTGCCCATGTCATTACTCGAATGTATGAGCTATGGAGCTGTGCCTGTTACCACTAATGTTGGTTCTATTGGTGATGTGGTGGAAGATTGTAAGAATGGTTTGTTTATAAAGATGAAAGATACAGATAGTATAATTGAAGCTCTTACGAACTTAAATAATGATAGGGAAATGTTGTCAAGATTGGGAAATGAAGCGAGGGCTACAATATTCCAGAATTTTAATCCTCACAAATATATTCAAAATCTAAATGTCATATATGGAATGGCTTAATTCCCTTATCATATATCCCATTCTTACATTATTGAAAATGGATAAAGACTACGATTGTGATATTTTTGAAAACGGCAATCAGGATTATGCTAATAAATAGCACTTATGTGTAAGTTAAAAACTTTACCAATTTTAGTTAGCAGAAATGTAAGGCATAAAAACTATTGTGAAGCAGTATAGCAAGACGAACAACGGAATTTTATGAAAAATGTATAATAAGGTAATTGTAGTTATATGATTAAACTAAAAGAACTCTCTATCATGGAGAGTACAGAGCAACTAAAATTATTACCACAAGGAAAGTTGCTGATAAACACAATTAATGCACATTCTTACAATACTGCCGTGAAGGATCCACTATTTGCCAAAGCGCTGATGAAGGGAGATGTACTTATTCCTGATGGAGCAAGTATTGTGAAGGTTTGTAAATGGCTAAAGATGCAAAGCCAACCGCGGGAACGAATAGCAGGTTGGGATCTCTTTGTTCTTGAGATGAATCGCCTTAATGAGAAAGGAGGCCGATGTATGTTTATGGGTAGCTCGGAGAAAGTACTGGCATTGATTAAACAACGGGCAGCAGTGGATTATCCGAATTTGGAAGTGGTGACTTATTCTCCTCCTTATAAACCGGAATTTTCACAGGAAGATAATGCGGCTATTGTGGCGGCTATCAATGAGGCAAATCCAGATCTTTTATGGATTGGTATGACGGCTCCCAAGCAGGAAAAATGGATTTACAGTAATTGGCAAAAATTGAATATTCATTGTCATGTGGGTACTGTAGGGGCGGTGTTTGACTTTTACGCTGGTACTACTGAACGGGCTCCATTATGGTGGCAACAACATTCGTTGGAATGGTTTTATCGACTGCTAAAAGAGCCTAAACGAATGTGGCGTAGATATCTGGTAGGTAATGTGTTGTTTTTGTGGAATATATGTAGAGAAAAATATGGTTATACAATGAGATGAGAGGTATGGCAAGGAGAGAATGTTCGTGATTAGTTTTATGTGGTGGACCATGCTACTTAATAGTTGTAAAAGGGATGCTAACGAAAATAAATATGGTATAAAATAAAATGTTGAGATGTAATAAACACGTGAGTGTTTCGTATGTGAGATGAAAAAAATGTAGGTCCCTAGCTTCATGCTGTTTACAGCATGATTCTCCTACATTGTGGATTGGAAATCGTACGACGGTACATTTCTGATCTACGCCCTGACATCGGAGGTTAAAGCCGATGTGAATTTCCCACTATATCAACTGTCTGTGAAGATCGTTGATATTTCCTAATTTTACGTATAGTGATGTATTTAGACACACAAATATAAAGAAAAAACATTGGGAGATTTGTATCGAAATATCCCAATGTTTGATTTCAATCATTGAGATGTTTTTTTCAAATCTTCCGATGTTTTTCCGACTCTCCAAAAGGACAAAAGGACAAAAAGGACATATATGATTGTTTTTATTCATCTTAGTATAAGAACTATGAGGTATATTGCTGATCTTTATTATGTTAAGTGCTTTTGTAGACGTGTAACCTTACGAATGTTGAAATCGTGTTTTGCGCCAACCTGAATCGTTTTGTCTGTCATGAAATGCTTGGTCAACTCTTGAACGAAATTACCTATATTGTCAGGATTATTTAGTGAAAGGACCGTGCTTGGAAAGAAGAGCGACATCTTGTTCGCGTTTGCTTCCGTCTTCAGTAATACAATCATTCGACAATAAGGTAAGATTATTGTACGAATTTCGGGGAAATAAAGGAGCTCCTTTCTGGAATTCCTTTCCCAACTAATAGGCTTCATCGTTGGCATTGGAATTTTTATAGTACCATAGGGGATTTTTGTCCTTATGTCCTTTTGTCCTTTTGAAAGGAGGGCGCGTTGGTGGGGGAAAGAAGAGGTGCGTGAGATTTGTAACTTGCTTGTATCCAGTCGATAAACTCTCGTTGCTTTTTTAGGGACGAAAATTTGTGTGCTCGAAAAAATGCAGGAAGCTCACGTAATATGCTTTTTTGTGAATAGTGTCAGTGACAGTTGATTTCAGCAGTGAATCGCTAATTGTTTCCCTATGTGGACAATATTTGATAAGGTAATAAAAACTGAAATATTATAAATTATTAATCATAGAATGACATGGCAAAAGAAAAACAGAAACCATACGAGTTTTTAAGCAATTTGGTATTGGCTTTAATGGGAACGGATCGTATTTTCAGTAACAGTTTCTTTTCCAGCGAATTTGCTATTTCTCCTAATACTCTGAGTGAGATAAGACGGGGAGAGGATATGTGCATTTATCAGTATGTACGGGTGATACGGTGTATGATGAAGTATCTTCATTTAATTGTTCGGATGGATATGTTATTGAAGGAATTAAGAGCCGTATTAGCTTCCAATTGTGATTTGGTGGTTGCTACGGTTCCGCACCGTTTTCACGGAACTTACCAACCGAAAGAGTGGGTGGTAGTAATGCATTGGGATGGTATAAAATAAATGTTGAAATGAAGAAATATGTAGGTCCCTAGATTCATGATAAACTCATGAAATCCCTACATTTTGCAGGTTAGAAATCGTACAGCGGTATATTTTTAACTTGACCCTCGTATCGGTGTAAAAACTGATATGTATCTATATGTGAAATATACCAACTGTCTGTGAGGATCGTTGGTATATTGCGCTTTAAGGGAACGTTGTACTATAGGGGAGTGGAAAATAGAATAGATGGTTAAAGAATACAAAAAAAGAGCAAACTCATAATATTCCTAAATCTTTCCGGAATCTGTATCGTTATTTGTAGCATAGAATAAAGTATAGTATTAACGCTAAAAGAATAACGATTATGAAGAAATTTCTATCTCTACTTGTACTGGCTCTGGTAGCCGTGCAGTTTTCATTCGCAAAAGATGTGATAACTAAAGACATGAATCAGTTGCCGCTTCCGGCACGTAATTTTATCAATAGTAATTTTACAAAGCCACAGGTTGCCCATATCAAAATTGATAAGGATATGATGGAATCTACCAAGTATGAAGTGTTATTGATGGATGGTACGGAAATTGATTTTGACAGTAAGGGAAACTGGGAAGAGGTAAGTGCTAAGAAAGGGCAGACTGTTCCTGTTAGTATTGTTCCGGGATTCGCTGTCAACTACCTGAAAGCACATAATTTTGTGAATGAAGGAGTGACGAAAGTGGAACGTGACCGCAAAGGGTATGAGATTGAATTGTCTACCGGGCTTTCTTTCAAATTTGATAAGAAAGGAAAATTTATCAAGGCTGATGATTAACTAGTTGCAGTAAATAGACCTAAACAAGAAGATAACTATGTGGAGATTTAAGTTTAGCGCATGGGCAGTAGTGTTGCTTATGACTGCCCTTTCTTTCGGCGCATGTGATAATGACGATGATGATACTTTTGTTCCGCCCAGTAATATTACGGAGGCCTTGAAACAGGTATATCCGGCTGCCCAGAATATAGAATGGGAGATGAAAGGTGCTTATTATGTAGCTGACTGTTGGGTGAGCAATGATGAATTGGAAGTCTGGTTTGATGCTAATGCCAACTGGGTGATGACAGAAAATGAACTGAACAGTATCGATCAGTTGGTGCCGGCTGTTTATACGGCTTTTATAGATTCTAAATATAACGCGTGGGTAGTGACAGATGTATATGTGTTGACATTTCCACAGAATCCGATGGAATCTGTGATTCAGGTGAAACAAGGTAGCCAGCGCTACTCGCTTTATTTCACGCAGGATGGCGGATTGATACATGAGAAAGATATCAGTAACGGAGACGATACGAATTGGCCGCCAACTGAATAATTTTTAATCATAAAAATGACAACGGACTATTTCTATAAAAGGAATGGTCCGTTGCTTTTTATAATTACATTTGTTTGTAATCCTTGGCCAATCCTCCTTCACTTGTTTCTTTATAGAGTGACGGTAGGTCATGTCCGGTCTGTTTCATCACTTGCACTACTTTGTCGAAAGAGACACGGTGCATGCCATCGGTGAAAGCTGAATAAAGATTAGCATCCAGCGCACGTGCGGCGGCGTATGCATTTCGTTCGATGCAGGGAATTTGTACCAATCCGCATACCGGGTCGCAAGTCATTCCCAAATGGTGTTCCAGGCCCATTTCTGCTGCATACTCAATTTGTGCAGGACTGCCCCCGAACAATTGATTGGCGGCAGCCGAAGCCATTGCGCAGGCAACACCTACTTCTCCCTGACAACCTACTTCTGCTCCGGAAATGGATGCGTTGAATTTGACGATGTTGCCAAACAAGCCGGCAGTGGCTAACGCACGTAAAATGCGCATATCGCTAAAGTCACGGCTTTTTTGAAGATGATAAAGTACGGCGGGCATGACTCCGCAGGAGCCACAGGTAGGAGCGGTTACTATTTTACCGCCGGAAGCATTTTCTTCACTTACTGCCAAAGCATAAGAGAAGACGAGCCCTCTGGATTGCAGGGATTGTTTGTATCCGGTAGCACGTATGTAATAAGTGGAGGCTTTCCGCCGGAGATTTAGTGGTCCGGGTAGTACGCCCTCTGCTTCGAGTCCACGGTGAATGGCATCTTTCATGGTAGCCCATACTTCAGCCAGGTAGTCCCATATATCTTCTTCCTCACATTCCTTTACGTATTCCCAATAACTTTTTCCGGTATCTTCACACCATTGGAGTATTTCAGTCATGTTTTCCATACCATATACATCGGGGCTTTCGATGGTTGGATTGTCATTATTTTCTGCCAGTGCACCACCACCGATGCTATAAACAGTCCAATTCTCCTGCACTTTATCGTTGCTATCCAGAGCTGCAAATGTCATTCCGTTCGGATGGAACGGTAGAAAGACTTTGGGCTGCCACACAATTTCTACCGGGGCAGTGGGTTGCAAAGTGTCTATAATGGCTACATCCGTCATGTGTCCTTTGCCTGTAGCAGCTAAACTGCCGTAAAGGGTTACTTTAAAAGATGCAGCATCCGGATGACGTTCCAGAAACATTTCGGCAGCTTTACGCGGTCCCATAGTGTGGCTACTGGAAGGTCCTGTGCCTATTCTATATAGCTCTTTTATCGATTTCATGACTGATGATGTGTTTTTGTTAATACCATTTCTTTTTTCTGAAGTACAAATATACAATAATACCGATAATTGCCATTACAATCCAGGCAAATAAATACCCGTATTGCCATTCGAGCTCGGGCATCCATTTGTAATTCATTCCCCATACTCCGACCAGAAATGTCAAAGGGATAAAGATGGTGGATACGATGGTTAACCTCTTCATGATGTCGTTCATACGTAAATCATTGTTGGAGATGTACAGATCGACTAATGAGGAAAGAGTTTCCCGGCAGATCTCAATGGTCTGTAATACAAATTGCAAGTGGTCGTTTACATCATTGAAAAAGGCACGGTTCACTTTGTGAATAAGCAGGTTTTCTGCCCGTAGTAACTTTATATATTGTTCTTTTAGTGGAAGGATAGATTTTTTCATCAGCATATATTGGCGTCGTAATGCCTGAATCTGAATACCGATGTCATCACCGCTGGTGATGGTGAGCAGTTCTTCTTCCAAATCTTCGAGTGCGTCATCAATGGAAGAGATTGTTGAAATATAGTTTCCCATGATGCTGTTGAGCAGCACGCTAAGTAGATAATCAGTCTGGCGGCTACGTATCTTCAGGACATCATTGCGCAGGGCGGAACTGACATCATCGAAGAAGTCGGTTTCTTTTTCGAGGAAAGTAAGTACGTAGTTATTACCTAGAATAAGACAAACTTGCTGTTGGAGCAACTCGTCCAGTTCGTCTTCTTCTTTATGTTCGTTGGGGTAGAATATTTTTAAGATCAGGACGATGTATTTGTCATGCTCTTCTATCTTGGTAGGATGATCCGCATTCAGTATATCTTGCAGGACTAGGAAGTCTATTTCAAAATGACTGCAAATTTCCCGGATAGTCTCCGTATCTTTCATTCCGTGTATTTGTAGCCAATTGATCCGATCGCTGTTCAGTGTTCCCTTGATGGCTTGAAAGGTGTCGTTGGCGCTTTCCTGCATCTCGGTAGCATTGTAAGTACAAAGATGTAAGTGGGTAGGAGTAAGACTGGCTCCTGTGTAAATAAGCTTTTCGCTTAACAGATTATTCTTCATGCTTTATTCTCGTTTTAGAAAACCACTGTAACAAAGGTAGTGGTTTTCTAAATGAGAACAAGTTCTTTGGACGTTTTGTTTACAGGTTAGTCAAAATCGACTACTGTGATTCCGGCACCGCCAAACTGCACATGTTCGTCGGCATAGTGGCTCACTCCCGGTACGGTGGCCAGATACTGGCGGATTAATGTACGAAGTATTCCCGTTCCTGTGCCGTGAAGGATGCGTACACGGTCCATGCCGACTAATATGGCGTCATCGATAAAATAGGTGACTGCTTGCAGAGCTTCGTCTCCACGCATTCCACGTACGTCAATGTCTTGTTTGAAGCTAAGCTTCTTTTCGTACATTTGGTCATGCGTCTGGCTACTGACAAAGGTGCTTTTGGCGATTCCTTCCATCTTGGGTGCATTATTACTACGTTCCAGACGGTCTATTTTTACGGTCGTTTTTATGCTTCCAAAAGCAACGGTTGCATTTTTACCATTGATTTCCATCACTTGACCGACACTTGTCTGTCCTTTGATTTTTACATTTTCACCTACTGCAATCGGCACTACTTTAGGAGCACTTGACGGGGAAGAGACTGCGGCTTTCGGTTCGTTTTTCTTATTTTTCTTCCGTTCTTGTTTCTCCTTTAATTTCTTCATTTTCTGTGCAATCTTCTCTTCGTGCTCTTTAGAAGCCAGCGCATCTAAAGAAGTACGGAAGTCTGTCAGTTCCTGACGTGCCTGGCGTGTCTTTTCCTTTTCAGCTTGTGCTTCCTTGATTGTGCGTATTGTGTTTTCAATGCGTGCATTGGATTCCTGAAGCATCCGTTCCGCTTCTTCTTTTGCTTGCCGGATGATCTCTTTCCGTGATTTCTGCAACTCTTCCATTTCCGTTTGGTAGCGGGCAATGGTTTCTTCCATGTGTTTTTCCCGTTGACGGATCGTTTGACGTTTTCCTTCCCAGTAACGCTTGTCGCGCACGATGTCCTGAAGGTATTTGTCGGCATTGATATATTCACTTCCTACGATTTCCGAAGCATCTGCAATGACATCTTCCGGCAATCCGATTTTTCGTGCGATTTCTACGGCAAACGAACTTCCGGGATTTCCGATTTGTAGCTGGAAAAGTGCTTGCATGAGATGGCGGTCGTAAAGCATGGCTCCGTTCACTACTCCTTCATGATCTTCGGCAAAATGTTTCAGATTCTGGTAGTGGGTGGTGATGACTCCGAAGGTTCCTTTCTGGTTGAAACGTTTCAGAACGGCTTCGGCAATAGCACCTCCAATTTGCGGTTCCGTACCTCCACCGAATTCGTCAATCAGGATGAGGCTCCGCTCGTTGCAACTCTTCATCATGATTTTCATATTGGTCAGGTGAGAAGAGTAGGTACTCAAATCGTCTTCAATAGATTGCTCATCACCAATATCGATAAAGATGCTGCTGAATATACCGGCGTGACTGCGTTCGTGCAAGGGAATGAGCATACCGCATTGCAACATATATTGCAGTAAACCGACTGTTTTGAGGCAGACGGACTTACCTCCGGCATTCGGACCGGATATAATAAGAATGCGTTGTTTTTGATTCAGTTCTATATCCAGTGGTACGACTTTCTTTCCGTGTTTGGCAAGTGAAAGTTGTAATAAAGGATGCACAGCCATTGTCCAGTCCAGTAGTTGCTCATTCTCTACGGCGGGTTTCAGACTATTGGTCTGTATGGCGAAATAGCTTTTCGCGCGGATAAAATCTATTTCTGCCAGAAATTCGTATGATTGAAGAATTTCCGGGATAGACGGACGGAGGATGTTTGAAAACTCGGTAAGGATGCGAATAATTTCGCGTCGTTCGTCGCCTTCGAGTTCGCGAATACGGTTGTTGGCTTCTACGACTTCCGCCGGTTCTATAAACACTGTTTTCCCGCTAGCGGATTCATCGTGTACAATACCTTTGATTTTTCGCTTGAGTCCGGGTGCGACGGGGATCACCAAACGTCCGTCACGCATGGTGGGAGCTACGTCTTTATCTACGTATCCTTCGGATTGTGCGCTGCGCAGAATGCTGTTTAACGAGCGGGAAATATTTCCCATTGTACTGGCAAGCTCGCGACGTATACGGGCTAATTCGGTGGAAGCATTATCCTTGATTTTTCCATATTTGTTAAGGATGCCGTCTATTTTTCCTATCAGTTGAGGGAAAACAGCTATATCTCCTGCCAGTCGTTTCAGGCTGGGGTAGGGGGTATCGTTCTCTTCTTCATCTTCATTTCGATGGAGAAAGCGTACAATGTCACGGATGGTTTCTAACGAACGGCGCAGGTCGAATAGTTCTTGCTCGTCCAGATACATTCCTTCTATCCGCACTCGCTTTAGTGAAGGGCGGACATCAAAGAAAAATTGATCGGGAAATCCGTCTTCTTCCTGAATGATACGGACAAACTCTGTTACCTGGTTTAATTTCTCCTCTACTTCTTCATGTTGTTCGGAAAAGGTCATGTCTGTAACTCTTTCTTCGCCTAAAGTGCTAAGACACTTATCTTTTAGTAACTGTCTGATCTGGTCGAATCCTATCTTTTGCTCAAAATTTTGAGGGTATATCATATCTTTGTTCTTACTAATGGACTGCAAAAATACGATTAATTCGCGAAAAAATTATCAGAATGTTTGCAGATTTAAAAATGATTCGTACCTTTGCACCGCTTTCAACGGAAAGCACTTCTGATAAAGGAGTTTTGGAGAGGTGGCAGAGTGGTCGATTGCGGCGGTCTTGAAAACCGTTGTACTGCGAGGTACCCGGGGTTCGAATCCCTGTCTCTCCGCAACAAACGCTGAAAATCAGCAGATTGCAAAACAAACACCCAGTTTTACACCCGAGAATGTAAAGTCGGGTGTTTTTGTTTTATTTAAGATAATACAACCACTACATAATAAAAGAGTAGCGATATTAAAAGAATCCGATGAGAAAAGACTAATATTTATCTATCCATTCAGTTTGATTTTTCAGGACTTTACATCGTCCTGAAAGTATTTGTTATTGTATTCCAACGTCAGGAGTGGATTATAATACAAGTTTTTTGTGTGGATAGAATTTCGTTTTGCTTAATGTACGAAAGTACTTATCTATAAACGTATGAAATATTAGCACAATGAATCATTGGAAATCAACTTTGGCCGTGATAGGAATAGGCCAACTCATATCTATTTTAACAAGTACGATTGTTGGCTTCTCCATTATTTTTTGGATTAGCAACGAATTTAAATCCCCGACAGCTTTATCTCTGGCTATTTTAGCTGGATTTTTACCACAATTTGTATTAGGCTTGTTTGCCGGGGTCTATGTTGACAGATGGAATCGAAAGAAAACGATGTTTTATTCGGACTTGTTCATCGCGTTCTGTACCCTATGTCTTTTTATTGTGATAACCAAGGGTTATAAAGACCTTTCTTTTTTTTATCTATTGACTGCTTGTCGTTCAATAGGCAGTACGTTTCATGCACCTGCTTTACAGGCAAGCATCCCTCTACTGGTTCCCAAGCACCATCTTGTCAGGGTATCAGGTTTGTACCATTCCATTCAATCCTTCAGTGAGGTGATAGCTCCCGTTGTAGGGGCAAGCCTCGTTGTTTGGCTTCCCATACAGTATATTCTGCTCATAGATGTGATCGGAGCTGTTGCTGCTTGTCTGACCTTACTTTGTGTCCAGATTCCTTCTCTTCAAAAAACGAAAGTTCTTCCAGATTTCAAAAAAGAACTGACGGAATGTTGGCATACCTTGCGGCGTACAATGGGCATTTTGCCTTTATTCGTATGCTTTACGCTGGTGACTTTTGTCCTTATGCCTGTTTTTACGTTATTTCCTTTTATGACGCTTCTGCATTTCAACGGAAACATTTTGCAAATGGGAGTTGTGGAAATGGGTTGGGGCTCAGGGGCATTGTTGGGCGGTTTAGTACTTGCCTGTAAGGCTTTGAAAAGCAAGCAAACATTAGTGATGCATACGGCTTATGTGATATTGGGATTGTATCTGATTAGCGCCAGTTATTTACCATCAAGCGCATTTATAGGTTTTGTTTGCCTAACATTTACAGGAGGCATAGCCTATTCCATTTACCATGCGCTTTTCATCGCTATTATTCAGCAGAACTTGGCTTCGGACATGCTTGGACGGACTTTTTCTCTCATCTTTAGTTTGAGTACCTTTCCATCAATGCTGGGTATCGTAGCTTCAGGATATTGGGTGGAAGCATGGGGTATCACATCCGTCTTTATGATCAGCGGATGGGTTATCTTTCTGATTGGAGTGGGTGCAAATTTTATTTCTTCAATCAAGCAGTTGGATAATTACGCATAGTGAAGTGATTTAAACTTTTTGTTTTCGTGAAATTTTCTTTAGTAACAAGACCGCGAATGCCAGGTAATTCCAAGATGTCCAGTTGGCAACAGTTGTATCAAACCGGTTCAATAGAGTCCTGAAACTGTCCATCCAAGCGTTGGTCCGTTCGATGGAATACCTTTCAGCATACAGTTCATCATCAACAAAGATGTCATCGGCATTTTCTCTCCGTTTATTGATGCAGATGTTTGCGATGATCTCTTTTTCACACAGGAAACCACGTAAGGCATCGCAATCGAATCCGGCATCGGCATTGAGGAAAAGGCCGTCAACCCGAATATGGGATTTCTCAAGGTCGTTGAACATGTCACCAATGACCTTTTCTATGTCATGTACGTCATGGTGTTCGCCGGATTTCGGAGAAGACATGGCAATCGGAAGTCCTTGCCTGTCTGTTAGGTAGAGTGCGTTGGTCGTCTTCCGTTTCTTCCGCCCTTGGTATCCGACTTCTTCACCGCCACGGAGTGCAGCCGTGTGGCTCCCGTCCAAATCCACGCCGGACATGTCCAACTCATTGCGGTGTTTGTCAAGCAACCTGACCCACATGGATTTCCACTCGCCCGACTTGCTCCATTTGTTGTAATGATGATATACGGCACCATGGCTCAGTACCTTGCCGCTAAACAGGGCTTCCACAGGAAGGAATGCCCATTGACAACCGGTCTTCAACTTGTACAAGATGGCGTTTACAACCTCTATTAGGCAACTTTGAGTGACATAACCACGTTTTGCCTTCGAAAGATGAGGCAATATCTCATTTTTTATCGTATCTTTGTCGAGCACAGTGTACATAGGACTTTCACTATATATGAGTTTGGGCACCCATAATATAAGGAATAATTCTATTTGTATGCTGTGCTTTAACATTTTGATGCAATTTTAAGAGAATGAAATAAGTTTAAATCACTTCAGTATTATTTATTAAAGAATTATTATATGACAAAGAAAGAACACACTACGATTACAGAGTTATTTCAAGTTTTGGACTTGTTGGAAAGCCTGGACATGCAGTTTTGGTTGGATGGAGGCTGGGGAGTGGATGTCTTGTACGGACAGCAAACCCGCTTGCATAGAGATATTGACATTGATTTTGATGCCAATTATACAGACCAACTCCTTGATCTTTTGCAGGAGAGAGGATATCAAATTGAAACAAATTGGTTGCCCACCCGTGTGGAACTGTATAGCAAAGAATTAGGCTATATTGATATCCATCCTTTTGTCTTGAATGCGGACGGCACTTCCAAACAAGCCGACTTGGATGGAGGCTGGTATGAATTTCAACCGGACTATTTTGGAACAGCAGTCTTTGAAGGCAGAAGCATCCCTTGCATTTCTGCAAAAGGGCAACAAGTATTCCATTCGGGCTACGATTTAAGAGAGAAGGATATTCACGATTTATCTATAATTAAACAATGTATAACAACAATGAGCCTAACAATTAGATAAGAACAAGAAAATGACAGAAAAACAAATTGTCTGGTATATCTTACTTACAGAAGTAAAGATAGACAGTGACACCCAGTCTGTCACATCCCTGAGTGTAGCTCCATTGGCAGTCTTGCCGGAATTCCAGCGTAAGGGAATTGGGGGGGGATGTTGATTCAGTAAGCCCATCAGAGGGCAGCACTTTTGGGTTACGGCACAGCAGTCGTATTGGGGCATAAAGAGTATTATCCTCGATTTGGCTATCGCAAGGCTATCGATTTAGGAATTGAATTTCCTTTCGAAGTCTCTCATGAATATTGCATGGTGGCTGAATTAATACTTGGAGCTACTGAGAATGTGAAAGGTATGGTTTGTTATCCAACTGACTTTAAATAGTTTAACAAGTAAAATTCATTATATAACTCGGACTGGGTATTTCAATTTCCCAGTCCGTATTCTGATAGTACTTATTCAATTGGAAGATTGTGTTGCTTCAAGAATGAAAGTTTATTCCAATACCCTCTTTGAAAGACGATTTTGTTATCTTTTCAATGAAAAAATCCGCATCCACGAAGTCCAAGAGAGTCTTTCCATTCCATGATAGCCCATTCGCCATCTTCAAAAATATTTTCCACCATACAAACCATTTTAGCAGTGGCAAATTCATTCACAAACATTTTGTAGATTGATTCTTTACCTATTATTGGTTCGTTTGCGACTTGATGATTTACTGCATTAGTAGCATACAGCTCTGCTATATGATAAGCATCTGCTTTGTTAAAGCAATCTATCCATTTTTCCAAAACTTCTTTAGGCTTCATTTTTTATAAATTCTTAGGATTTTGATTCTGTAATAAAAACAATCTGTTTGGATGCATAGATACTTGATTTTATTAATAATAGGCTATTCTATATTCTAAATCCTCTGGATTTTTGCTCTCTCTGCACCGAGTTACGTAGATTCTGCTGTAACTTTTCCCATTGTTCCTTAAACCATTGTACTATGGGTTGTCGGTTTATGGTCAGCATAAGCTTACCACTATCCATCGGATGTTTCTCAACCCTAAAAATATCATTCTTGATGTCAAATTTCCACCTGTGTTCTTCGGAATAAATTTTGCCACTACATTGTATGGATTCTTTCTTTGTCAAGAGGTTTTCTATCATGTCTTTGGTAAACCCGATAACAGCGCATAATTTTTCCATTCTCAACATCTCTTTGAACATGGGAAACCATTTGTGGGCTTTTTCAAGCAAGGTGCTCAATCGTGATATTTCCTTGTCTTTGGCTTCAAGTTCTTGATTATGTATTCTTTGAAGATTACGAATTTGTCTGCTATGCTGTTCCTGTATTTGTTGTATCTGAATTTTTAATTCATCAGTAGCTTTGTCCCGTTTGGTAATTTCCTGATGTAGCTGCTCGATGTGATGTTCCAGTTCTTTCAGCTTACCGCTTCCGAAAAGAGAACCTACACCGCTTGCTATGGCGGTAGCAGCATTGGTGGCTGTTTTCTTTAGTTTGTCCGTGCGTATCTCTGCTTTTACCTGTTTGAGTTCCTGTTCGGCAAGGCTTACTTGTTGTTCCTTGTGTCGCTTGGTTTCCTCTATACGTTGCAGTTCGGCTTTCTGCTTCTCAATGATGAAATCATTTCGTTCCAGATGCTCTTTACCTGTGACAGCTTTTGCCTGTCCACGTTCCATCAGGAGAATATCGGAAGCAAGGGTCTGCATGGTTGCCATATCCTCGTCATTGAGCTTTCGGCTCTTTCCAGTTTCATGGTTCATCCAGTCGAATACGACATGAGCATGATAATTTGGTTTGAACCATCTGTTACCGACTTGGAAGCTCTCCTTGTCTTCTGCTTCCGGCTGACCGTTCAGCCAATGCCCTTCGTCTTTATGCAGGAAAATCTGTAGCGGAGTGATGCCCCAGCGTCTTTGGCACTCTTCACCGAATTTGCGTACATCAGCCAGTGTGGTGTCCGGTCTGATAAGCAATACTCCTTCACGGATGGGTGAGCATCCCGCCACCTTGATAATCTTTCCATTCTTTCCCTTGCGTTCCCTTTCCTTTTCCTGCATGGCACGTCCGGTCTTTTCCTTGACCATTTGCTTGATATTGTCATAATGAGTTCGCAGTTCGGGAGTGCCGAAGTCGGGATTTATCCACTGTTCGTTATCGGTGGAAAGTTCGGGAACGACATAGATTCTGGACTCCCCGATATTACGCATATACTCGGCAGTCCTTCGGTTGTGTGCCTCGCTCGATGCGATGTTGCAAGGCTTGATATGTATGCTTGATTTTGTTGCCATAGCTTCTTTCCTTTGTTTACAATTGATTTACTTTGCTCGCTTTCGCAGAGGGGTTCTTAGGGGTAACCCATAAGCGGAGATTGCAAAGAGAGGGTCACTCTTTGCTCGGGGTTCTCAGGGGTGAAACGCCCTGAGTGGGTCATTAGGGCAAAGCCCTAATCCCCTCGGGAGAGCCCACAACTACGAAAGCGAAGCGTGTAGTTATAGTGGGCTATAACTGGAAGCCGTTCTTCTTTTCCGGTGATTGGCTGCGCACCCCTTTGGCGGACTGGAGCTGCCTTTTTCTTTCAATCTGTTTCTGTAAGTATTCGTTCAAGTCCTTGCATCCTCTGTAAATCTGCGAAGCGTCCCGGATGTACCGCTCTCTGCCGTATTCCATGCGGATTTGCCGGAGTGCTTCCAGTCCTGCATGGTCGTTGTCGAAAAAGCAGTGGATGCGTTCGTAATTGCCCAACGGATAGAGAGCCTTGTTTACATTCGATACGGAGTTCAATACAATGTAGTCCTGCCCGTCCAATTCCGGATAATTTGGGCAGCTCTCTTGTCTCAATGTCAAAAAGGAGAGGTAGTCCATAAATCCCTCGAACACATAACAGGTATTCCTCGCTTTTCCCGACTGCCTGATGTGGGAGATTTCCTTTGGGGCGATGCAGCCCTTGAAATAGCGGTTGCGGATTTCATATCCACACGAACCATTGGGAAAGGCGATGGCAAAGTACCGCTTGCCGTTGTGAGTGAAACGTGCTTCACTACATTCTCTTTTCGCCAGTTTTATGTTAATTCCTCTACCTTGTAAGTAGGCAAGCAGGGCAGTAGATGACAGCGGAACAATCTCCAACTGTTGGAAGCTCGGCTCGGAAGAGTTTTGCTTTCCAAAAGAGAAAGATACCGGGCGCACGTGCGGTGTCTGCTCTGCTATCCGTTTCAAGATGTAAGGTACATGGTCGGTAGCGTACAGGTGTGCAGCCAGTTCTATGATACCACCACCTTTACCCAAACCGAAGTCATACCATTGTTCACGTTCGGTATTTACCTTGAACGAGGCTTCGGCTTCTTCCCTTAACGGTGATTTATACCACAGATTGACACCTTGTTGCTTGACGGGAGAATATCCTAAACTATGCAGATAATCCGCTATTCTGATTTGCTTGGCTGTCTGTATATCCATAAAATGATTGTTTTAGTAGTTGGTGAATTGGTTTATTTTTCTTTTTGCCCGTACCTTTTTAGGAAGTACGGTCTATAATCACTTCACTAAATTCTCGTATATATAGGATACGGTAATAAAGTGAAGTGATTTAGTCCCATTCCCCAAGCACTTCACTATATTCCTAATATATACACCCCGAGAATAAAGTGAAGTGATTGCAGGGAAATGGGCTAATAGTGGAAGTCAGGCATGAATGTGTATTTTCTGCCTGTCTCCTGCACTATCATCCGTTTGTTGCGGAGCATGGTGATGAGCGATACCGCCTTTTTATGGTTCAGCTTTACACCCACTGACATATAGGTCTTGATTAAGGCATCTTCCAGTTCCTTGTAGCCGTATTCCTCTTTCAGCCCGAAAACGGCTTCCAATGCGATACGGTGCTGCTGCTCGGTGATATGCCTGTAAGGGTCGAACTTCTCTTCTTCGGGTCTTCCCGGCTTCTTTGTTTCAGGTTTGTATCCCTCAATGAGTTCGGGAAGGGCTTTGTCGTTGATACGGAATGCGAAAGGCTCAAAGTCCATTGCCCGGATGTGAATGGCTGAAACATGGCTGATGTCACCGTTGCCCTTGTCCTTTTCTACCTGCAATACGGTTTCCGCCTTGTTGTTCAACTCCGTACCAATGTGCCCTCTTGCGTTCTCATCCCCTTTGTTCTGATGCAGTATCGTATGGATATGTATCTGCCTGTCGTCCGTCCACTGCATCAGCTTGGATATGATGCGTGTTGATTCACTGGGGCTGTTGATGTCATACACCATATCCCGTATGCCGTCTATAATTACAAGACCGATTTCGGGTGTATTGTAAATAGCCTGTTCCACAATCCTGATACGCTGCTCAGGCGTGTATTTTCTTAAGGCAAGAAATTCAAGATTCTCATTGTCCCTATCATCTGGCAAACCAGCCATTCGCAAAATGCGCGTCATGACTTTCAGACAATGGTAAGGGCTTTGCTCTGTATCAACATAAAGCACTTTCCGCTTATCTTCAGGCAGTTCAGCCACATACCGCAGCACTGTGCCGTTCTTCAATGCAGCGGCTACGATAGCCGATACATTGAACGTTTTTTTACTTTTGGCTTTGCCGATGGATGCGCTGAAATTACCCAATGTCCCAATGACAGAATCATGTACTTTAAGGATTTCAGGTGCTTTCTCATAACTTTTCGACAGGCTCAAACGTGAGGCTTGCCAAAGGATTATGGCTTCTTCAGCCGATATTTCCTTAGTCTCTTTCATATAGTCCATAGCCATGCCTCCCGTTATTTCCGTCCTCCTGTTTTCTTTCCAGCCAGTTCAAGGGCAAGCTCAACATCCACGATAATCTTACGTCCTATCTGAGTGATTGCCTTGTCAATCTTTCCGCTTTTCTTGATACGGTTGGCGGTGGGTAGGCTGCACCCGAACAGTTTGGCTATGCCCAGTATTCCGTACACATATTTTCTTTCTGTGTCTGTAATGGGCTGTGGCTGCGTTTCCGTTTGACGGGAAGCGTGCTTACTTAGGAATATGAACTCTTCACCTGTCATCTGCCAGACGGGTTTTGATAATAATTCTTGAAGATTTTTCATCGTTCAATCTATTTAGTCGTTTAACAATCAGCCCTGCGCACTGGCTGTTATCTCTGTTCTCGAACGATGCAAAATTAGGTAGGGTTGTAAGTGGTAAGGATGTGGTTGATATAAATGGAATATCTTGTTATTTATCTGAATATCAGATAATAAAAATACCACTCAAAAATTTAATTTGAGTGGTAAAAGTGGTTGTTTCGTAAAATGTCAGGGCATATCACAGATTATCGGAATATACCATCCATTTCTTTGGCAAATTTCCGGTTGCTGTCACTGGGGAAATCGGAAACAGGCTCTTTGTACTTTGACTTGTAGTAGCTTTCCTCAATATCCAATATTTTCAGGATATTCCTCTTCCAATTCTCCCTGTCCTGTTTGGGCAGTTTTTCGCTCATCAGGAATATCAGATAGCAGGTACGTATTTTTTCTCTCGGTCTGATTTGGGGTTTGGTGTCGCTTGGTAGCAGGTTCATGCAGGTATAGAAATCATGTTCGGAAATATTCTCGAACTGTTCTCCCACGCAGGTTACATGAATGAGCGAAAGCAGTTCCATATTGAAATACTCAGTCTGTTTCGTTCCCAGCACTTCTTCCTGTATGTTGGGGGCATTTGGTTCTTGTTCGGCTGGCTCTTCCGGCTCGTTTGTTTCATCAAATACATATTTCGCCAATGTCTCTTTGAGGTGGCAGCCCAGCCGATAGATTTCATTGAAACGGCTTTTTGCATATTGCAGGGCTTTCTCTCTGGTCTGTTTTTGCAGATCGTAGAGTTCGGTCAGCTTGTTTTTTTTCTCCTCGTATTCATCTTTGCACCGTTCATATTCCATTTCCGCACGCTTTTCATCCTCTGCAGTGTGTTCCCGATAACCTATGGAATCGTATCGGTGGTATGCTTCGTTTAGCGGAGCATGGAGCTTGGTCGTCTTGTATTGCTGTTCTTCTATGGCTTCTTTATAGATTTCTGAAACTCGGAAGCAGATATTGTAAACGGTCTGTTCATCCGGCATACATCCTTTCTTGTAATAACTTATGTTTTCGCATACTTCCTTTTTCAGGCTATTCAGAATCAGTGTGTATTGCTCCTGTGGAAGATGAAACACCAGTTCAAGAATGGCTGTTTCAAGAACCGTTACATCATTGTAGTCCAGATAGAACTTGGTAATGAATTTCTGCTTTTCAAAAGAGAAACCTTTATTATCAAACCAGTCTTTATATATTCTGTTCAATTCTCCGTATCGGGGAATCAGCGTTGTAATTACATCTTTCATGGACGCAACTATTTTTGAGTGTTATTGTCTTTGTCAAGGAAAGAGGCCAGTTCTTCTTCCACTTCTTCCACGCTGGGCAACGCTGATTTCAGTTTCTCGGGAATCGCTTTGCTCAATTGGTAATCGCTGATGCCGATGGGCTGGTCATAGCCTGTCAATGCGTATTGTGCCACAACTTCGTCTTTTCCCTTGCATAGCAACAACCCGATAGTCTTGTTGTCATTCTCTCCCCTCAGTTTATCATCCACCACATTGATGTAGAAGTTCAGTTGTCCTGCATACTCCGGTTTGAATGGGGTAGCCTTTAATTCTACCACGATATATGCGTGCAACGGAATGGAATATAGAATCAGGTCGGCAAAGAAATCGCTGTTTCCGACTTGGAAGTGCTTCTGCCGGGCAACGAAGGCAAAACCGTTGCCCATTTCCAACAGGTAGCGGGTAACGTGTTTCACCAGCTGTTCTTCAATATCCCTTTCGTCTGCTTTTTCTTTGGCTCCTGCCAAATCAAAGATGTACGGGTCTTTGAGTAGGTAATTGGCAAGGTCGCTTTGTGGAGCCGGAAGTGTGGTCGTGAAATTGTTTACCTTGTTGTTGCTGATTTGTCGGCTATACAAATCACTGTCAATTTGCATTTTCAATACATTGCTGCTCCATCCCATTTCCACAGACTGTTTCATGTACCAGTAGCTTAGACCTAAAGGTAGCGAACTGTCAAGTATAGTCATTTGGCTTGTCCAGTTTATTTTGGCTATAGGAGAGGTCAAGAAAACTTCTTCTATTTCCCTGATTCCCATCCTGTAAATGGCAGACACGGTTTTTCCCACATCTTCAAATTGCGCAGGAACTTCCTGCGTAATTGCTAATGATTGACAATCAATCGATTGTATTTGCGCAGTAAGTTCCTGCGTAAATTGCTTGTCATTCAGTTTTAATACTTCATTGGTCACACTCTGTATGGTTGGGACAGACAGGCTTGCATCTGTTTCTATGAAACTTTGCAACGCTCTTAAAGGATATGCTTTTGCAAACTGGCACATATAGGTAAGGTTACGTTCCGAATAGCCTTTCTTTTCAGGGTAATGCAGTCGGATAGCCTTTGCCAACTGCTTGATGATTTTGCTTCCCCATCCGTGCAGCTGCTGGTGATAAAGGATGTAATTGCCTATCTTCCAGTAATGGAACAGCATTTGTGCATTGGCTGCAACAATCAGCCTTACTTGTGCCTGTTCTATTTCCGAACCGACCGCTTGTATGAATGCATCAAAATTCGTTTTCTCTATGTTGGATTCCTTGTTGCTCATATTGTGATGATAATTTCTACAAATATAGTCATTGGTAACTATCTATGAAACTGTTTGATACTTTTATAGTTGATTAAACTTGTTCATGGCATTTGCCTTAATGTCATCCGCTATGTCAATGTAGGGTTTCATAGCTTTGTAGTCGCTGTGTCCCGTCCATTTCATGACCACCTGTGCCGGGATTCCGAGAGCCAGCGCATTGCAGATGAATGTCCTTCTTCCTGCATGGGTACTGAGCAAAGCGTATTTGGGTGTGACTTCATCAATACGTTCATTTCCCTTGTAGTAGGTTTCCCGTACAGGCTCGTTGATTTCTGCCAGTTCGCCCAGCTCTTTCAGGTAATCGTTCATCTTCTGGTTGCTGATGACGGGCAGAGCCATGTAATTCTCGAAATGGATGTCCTTGTATTTGTCCAGTATGGCTTTGCTGTATTTGTTCAGTTCAATCGTCAGGCTGTCGGCAGTCTTGACTGTGGTTATTTCGATGTGGTCGGACTTCACATCGCTTCTTTTCAGATTGCGAACATCCGAATACCGCAAACTCGTAAAGCAGCAGAACAGGAAAACATCACGTACACGTTCCAGGTATTGCTTATCCTTGGGTATCTGGTAGTCTTTCAGCTTGTTCAGTTCATCCCAAGTCAGGAAGATTACTTTTTTCGAGGTGGTTTTCAGTTTCGGTTTGAACGTATCGTATGCAATGTTCTGATGATGTCCTTTCTTGAAGCTCCAGCGCAGGAACCATTTGAGGAATCCCATTTGCTTGCCGATGGTGCTGTTTCTCATATCCTTGGTGTCACGCAGGAAGTTGACGTATTCGTTCAATCCAAACTCGTTGAAATAGTTGAACGTTGCATCCTCCTTGAACTCTTTGAGGTGGTTCCTCACTGCTGCAAATTTTTCATAGGTGGATGCCGTCCAGTTATTCTGGTTACCGCACTCTTTTACAAACTCATCGAACACCTCCCAAAAGCTGACAGGGGCTTCTTCCGGCTGTTCTTCGCTGGTGTCTTTCATTCTCATGTTGAAAGCTTCCTTCAACTGTTGGGTCGTTGGCATGACCTCCTGCACCTCAAATTCCTTGAAAATATTCTGGATTTCGGCATAGTATTTCAGCAAGTCCGTATTGATTTCGGCTGCACTTTGCTTTAGCTTGTTGGTACATCCGTTCTTTACCCGCTGCTTATCTGCATCCCATTTGGCTACGTCAATCCGGTAGCCCGTTGTAAACTCGATGCGTTGGCTGGCAAAGATGACACGCATACGGATGGGTACGTTCTCTACGATTGGCACACCGTTCTTTTTCCGGCTCTCCAATGCAAAAATGATGTTGCGCTTGATATTCATAATTGGGTGCGTTTGAAATTCTACACCCAAATATACACCCAATTATTGAGATAGCAAAAGACATTTAGAAACATTTACTTTTACTCTATATTGTAATTTACACTTGATTATCAGTCGTTTGCAGTTTTATGATATTCTGTGAAAGTATAAGTTCGAGAGCCTGTCTCTCCGCTTTTAAGCATTGAATATCAATGCGTTATAGAATAAGCATCCTAATTAAGGTTTCAGAAAATGACCTTATGGGATGCTTTTTTATTTTATGATATTTTGGGGTGATTTGATTCCAATTTAGTGTATTAACAGGGAAAATTTGCAGGCAGGAAAATTCTCTGTATCTTTGCCGACATGGCGCAAAAAGGTGAGTTACATATAAGAAATAAGCACAATGGTCAATATGATTTTCCGTTGTTGATAGAAAATTATCCTCCACTTAAGAGATTCGTATCACTTAATCCTCTGGGTGTACAAACTATAAACTTTTTTAATCCGCAAGCTGTAAAAGCTTTAAATAAAGCATTATTAATCAGTTATTATGGCATTCGTTATTGGGATATACCGAAACAATACTTGTGTCCACCCATTCCCGGAAGAGCGGATTATATTCATTATATTGCTGATCTTATTCAGCCGGATAGGGTAGCGAAAGATTTGCGGGTAGAGGATGAGGATGCGAACGAACAGAAAACGAAACGCAGATGTCTGGATGTTGGGGTAGGTGCAAATTGTATTTATCCGATTATAGGGCACACAGAGTATGGATGGACATTTGTGGGCAGTGATATTGATCCGGTCTCGATAGAAAATGCACGGAAGATAGTGACTTGCAACCCGGTATTGGCGCATAAGATTGACTTGCGACTTCAGAAAGACAGTCAGAAGATTTTTGATGGAATTATCATGCCTGACGAATACTTTGATGTTACGATCTGTAACCCTCCGTTTCATAGCTCGAAGGAAGAAGCGGAAGACGGAACCTTGCGCAAATTGAGTAGCCTGAAGGGGACGAAGGTGAAAAAAGTACAATTAAATTTTGGCGGGAGTGCGAATGAACTTTGGTGTGAGGGTGGAGAAATCCGTTTTATACTGAATATGATCTCCGAGAGTCAGAAATATCAGAAGAACTGTGGATGGTTCACCAGCTTGGTTTCAAAAGAAAAGAATCTCGAAAAGCTATGTGCTAAATTGAAGTCTGTGAATGTATCGGAATATAAGATTATCAGAATGCAGCAGGGAACTAAAAGCAGCAGAATATTAGCCTGGCGATTTTCTAATAACTCATAATAATGAGTGCTTATTGATCTGTTATTTTTAAACCTATTAAATAAAATATTATGGAAACAAATTACATCACTTTGACGAAGGAGAATATTGCGGACGAACATATATGCTGTGCTTTTTCGGACAAGAAATGCAAAGATAGTTATGAATTAAAAAAAGCATGGCTGAAAAAAGAGTTTGATAATGGTTATGTTTTCAGACGTATTGACGAACGGGCAAAAGTGTTCATCGAATATGGTCCTGCTGAAAAGGCGTGGGTTCCTGTCAGTGCTCCTAATTATCTGATGATAAATTGTTTCTGGGTATCGGGTAAATATAAAGGATGCGGGCATGGCAAGGCTTTGCTGCATTCTGCTATTGATGATGCGAAATTGCAGGGAAAAGATGGTTTAGTTACCGTAGTGGGCACTTCTAAATTTCATTTTATGAGTGATACAAAATGGCTGCTGCGACAAGGTTTCCAAACTATAGAAAAACTTCCTTACGGATTCAGTTTGTTGGCTTTGAAAATAAATCCGGCTGCTCCCGATCCTTCATTCAACGACAGTGTATTGACAGGTGAGTGTCCCGACCGGGATGGAATAGTAGTGTATTATACTCATCGCTGTCCGTTTACAGAATTCCATGTTCGCGGTTCTTTGGTCAATGCAGCCAAGAGTAAGGATCTCCCATTAAAAATAATAGAATTAGAAACCATGGAACAAGCACAATATGCGCCTACACCAGCCACTATCTTTACTCTTTTTTATAATGGGAAGTTTGTTACAACCGATTTGAGCGCGTGTATTGAAGCCCGGTTGGGGAAGGCTTTAGGCTTGTGATTCTGTGAGATGAAGATTTATCAGAAACTAGGATTGGGATAAGAAGATAGCTAATGTTTCTTATTTTAATTTTGCAAAATTAAGATGCACCTTGCACTTTTTGTGGAAAATACATATCTTTGGATGCTGAATGATTAAAACACGGTAAGATCTTATGCGTTTTTTTGTATGTATTTTGGTGCTTTTATTTGTACACAATCAATTTTCGAGGGCTGATAAAACTTTAACTGATGATTCTCTGTATACGGAGAAATATATCAGGAATATTTATATTCCCGAACCTAGGCGTGCTCTGCAATTACTGGACGAAGCGGAGAATAGGAAAACGATTCCTTTGCGGGTTGTAAATGAATTGCGTAGTTTATCATATAGTAATCTGTATATGAATAAACTAGCATTTATGTATGCAAGGAAAGCTTATTTGCTTGATTCCCTATATCAAAAAGATCCGAAACACATGTTGAAAATGACAGTACATTTGGCTGAATTTTCGGCAATGATGAGCAAATATAATGAAAGTATGCGTTATGCATTAGATGGAATCAGGCAGGCGCAAGAGTTAGGGAACAGGGAAGCCAAAGCCAGGTTATTTTTCTGTATGGGAGAGAATAATTGGAGATTATCTTTTAAAGATAAAGCATACGATTATTTTAACCGGACTATTGAGCTTTTGCGGGGCTCAAAGGAGAAGCGCGAAATGATGCTGCTCTCTTATTATTATGGAGCAGAAATGAGCTTTTTAATGAATGATTCTCGAATTGATGAGGCATTGAAAGTGGGTTTTGAGCGTGAAAAGCAAATTGAACGGCTTAAGGCAGTACCTCAAATCTCTGAAGATTATATAGACGGTCAATATAGTTATTTATATGCCAAATTAGCCTACATCTATTGCATGGAGAAGAAATATGAGAAGGCGGAGCAATATTATCAGAAATACTTATCAAAGAAAGAGTCTCATACTCCCGACGGAAAAATGTACTCGGTTCCTTATTTGGCGCTTTCCGGACAATATGAAAAGGTTATTGATAATTGCAGGGGGTTCAAGGAATTGATGAGAACCCAGCAGGATACTTTGAATGAACAGTATCTGACTGTCCTTCGACAGGAGGTGAAGGCATATTTGGGTATGCATAAATACAAAGAAGCTGCCGAGATACGTGAAACGATTTTAACTATAACAGATAGTATCAATACCCGGGATAGAAACAATGCTGCATTGGAATTGAATGCAATGTACGGCGTTTCTGAAAAAGAAGAATATATTGCCGAACAGGCTTTTCAATTAAAAATAAGAAATATTACCCTCTGTTTTCTTGCATGTATTGTTGTACTGACTCTGTTTATCGTTTGGCGTTTGTGGCATTTCAATCATATAGTCGAGTATAAGAACAGGATGCTTGCCAGGCTTATAAACGAGAAATTTGCTAATAGAAAAGATGGGAACCAGTTATCGGAAGTATACGAACAACTGGCTGTTGTGTCGGAGGTTGAACCGGAACGTATTTCACCCGAAGAACTGGAAGAACTTGCTAACGATACAGATAAAGAAAGTGGGGAAGAAGAAGAGAATAAGAAGATATTTCAGGAACTGAATGATATCGTTATTCAGAAACAGTTATATCTTTCTTCAGAATTGTCGAGAGAAGATCTGGCACAAATCGTACATCTGAATAACGCACGTTTTGCGAGGATGATAAGAGAATGTACCGGAACCAATTTCAATGGATATATCAATGAATTGCGCATTAATTATGCCATTGAACTGATGAAAAAGCATCCCAACTATACGATACGTGCCATTGCAGATGAGGCCGGATTTAATAGCACCCCGATTTTATACAATCTTTTTAAGAAAAAGACGGGAATGACTCCTTACGAATTTAAAAAAGCACAGGATTCGTTACAGAATTGAGTGGATTCTGCTAAACAATTTTCGCATTTTCCGGTTTATCTATTTATAATTAACTATAAATAGAAATGATACAGGTTAGGATAAAGCGGGTTTACGACGATTTTTCAGAAACAGATGGCTACCGGGTACTGGTAGATAAACTATGGCCGCGCGGAATGAAGAAAGAATGGCTGAAGTATGATTATTGGGCAAAAGACATCACGCCGTCTTCCACATTGCGTAGATGGTTTCACGAAGATATTCCCGGACACTGGGAAGATTTTGTCGTACAGTATCAGAAAGAACTTGACGCTTCTTCCTCAATGGCTGATTTTCTGACTCTTATCAAGCCGCATCCGGTGATAACATTGCTTTACGCTTCCAAAGAACCGGTGTATAATCATGCCCGTATCCTCCGCGATTATCTGGAAATGCGTTTGAAAGAGTGAAATTAAAGTAATTTTTATCTGTTTACGCTTTCTGTCGTTCACTCAATTTCCTACCTTTGTAATCTAAATCAAAATCGTGTAATCATGAAGTATAAATTATTGGTTCTTGATGTAGACGGAACACTCCTTAATGATGCGAAAGAAATTAGTAAGCGTACATTGGCTGCCCTGTTGAAGGTTCAGCAAATGGGAGTGCGTATTGTGCTGGCATCCGGCAGACCGACTTATGGCCTGATGCCGCTGGCCAAGATGCTCGAACTTGGAAACTATGGAGGTTTTATCCTTTCCTATAATGGCTGTCAGATTATCAATGCACAAAACGGGGAAATTCTGTTTGAACGTCGGATTAATCCCGAAATGTTGCCGTATCTGGAAAAGAAAGCCCGTAAAAACGGTTTTGCCTTATTCACTTATCATGATGATACGATCATAACGGATTCTCCTGAAAATGAACATATCCAAAATGAAGCCCGGTTGAATAACCTGCAAATAATTAAAGAAGAAGAATTTTCTGCTGCCGTTGATTTTGCTCCTTGTAAGTGTATGCTGGTGAGCGATGACGAAGAAGCACTGGTTGGTTTGGAAGATCACTGGAAGAGACGACTGAACGGAGCGTTGGACGTATTCCGTTCGGAGCCATATTTTCTGGAAGTAGTTCCCTGCGCCATCGACAAAGCCAACTCTTTGGGTGCTTTGCTGGAGGTACTGGATGTGAAGCGTGAGGAAGTGATTGCTGTGGGCGACGGTGTGTGTGACGTAACAATGATTCAATTGGCCGGGTTGGGCGTAGCTATGGGACATTCACAAGACTCGGTGAAAGCCTGTGCCGACTATGTGACTGCTTCGAATGAGGAAGACGGAGTGGCCGTTGCAGTGGAGAAGGCTATTATAGCCGAAGTGCGTGCAGCCGAAATTCCCCTTGACCAACTGAATGCGCAGGCACGCCACGCATTAATGGGAAACTTGGGAATTCAATATACATACGCCGACGAAGATCGTGTGGAAGCAACGATGCCGGTAGACCATCGTACCCGTCAGCCTTTCGGCATTTTGCATGGGGGAGCTACTCTTGCACTGGCAGAAACAGTTGCCGGACTCGGTTCGATGATTCTTTGCCAGCCGGACGAGATTGTAGTAGGAATGCAGGTCAGCGGAAACCATATATCTTCTGCACATGAAGGAGATACAGTGCGTGCGGTAGGAACAGTTGTACATAAGGGACGTTCCTCCCACGTATGGAATGTAGACGTGTTTACTTCAACAAACAAACTGGTGTCTTCCATACGGGTAGTCAACAGTGTGATGAAAAAGAGATGACCGACGAAGAAATAAGTAACTTGACAACTATTGATGCATTTATTCAGCGGAAGCAGCCGTTTGCTGTTTACCGTATTCCCGGAGAGAAGGTTCCCCGTCTGTTGACGCAGGCGGAAGGAGCGGTCCGTTTGATATACGATTTGAAAGAACTGAATGGACAGAGAGGATTTGTAATTGCTCCGTTTCAGGTGAGTGAGTCATGTCCGGTTGTGTTGATTCAACCCGATCAGTGGGGGCAGCCTTTACCCGTGGATGATGATACGGAAGAAGACCGGGAGATAGCCTTGCGCCTGCAAGGACAAGAATCATTTCTGACTTCTTCCACGGAAGAATATGCGGCATGCTTTCATACCTTTATAAATGCGTTACGTGACAGGACGTTTGATAAACTAGTGCTTTCCCGTCATCTTACAGTTGATAAAGTAGCTGATTTCTCTCCTTTGTCCATCTTTCGGGCGGCTTGTAAACGTTATATTCATTCGTATATTTACTTATGTTATACTCCGCAGACGGGCATCTGGCTGGGAAGCACTCCTGAAATCATTTTATCAGGTGAGAAAGACGAATGGCATACGGTTGCACTAGCCGGAACGCAGCCTTTGCAAGATGGCAGACTGCCACAAGTATGGGATGAAAAGAACCGGAAAGAACAAGATTATGTTGCTTCTTATATCCGTCGGCAGCTTCTTTCACTGGATATTCATTCTACGGAAAACGGGCCATATCCTGCTTATGCCGGTGCTTTGTCACATTTAAAAACTGATTTCCGTTTTTCTTTGAAAGATAATAAAGGTTTGGGAGACCTTCTGAAAGTTTTGCATCCGACACCTGCCGTATGCGGCTTGCCGAAAGAAGAAGCCTATCAGTTTATTTTGCAGAATGAAGGTTACGACCGCCGCTATTACTCCGGCTTTATCGGATGGCTCGATCCGGAAGGACGAACAGACATCTATGTAAACTTACGCTGTATGCATATCGAAGATAAACAACTTACTCTTTATGCCGGCGGTGGATTATTGGCCTCTTCGGAATTGAATGACGAATGGCTGGAAACGGAGAAGAAGTTGCAAACTATCAAACGGCTGATTGCAGTGCCTCCTTTAAAATCATAAACTACTAATAATTATCATCATGTATACAGACAAGAAGAACATACTCCAGTTGGTTGCGTTGCTCGAGGCGCATGGGATTACTAAGGTTGTGTTGTGTCCGGGTAGTCGGAATACGCCCATAGTACATACTTTGTCTAACCATCCGAATTTTACCTGCTATCCGGTGACGGATGAACGGAGTGCCGGCTATTTTGCCATCGGTCTTGCGTTGAATGGTGGTAAGCCCGCAGCTGTCTGTTGCACTTCCGGTACTGCATTATTAAACCTTCATCCGGCTGTGGCAGAAGCATTTTATCAAAATGTTCCTCTGGTCATTATTTCTGCGGATCGTCCCGCTGCCTGGATCGGGCAGATGGATGGACAGACAGTACCACAACCAGGCGTATTTCAGACATTAGTTAAGAAGTCGGTAAACCTTCCGGAGATTCATACGGAAGAAGATGAATGGTATTGCAATCGTCTGGTGAATGAAGCTTTGCTGGAAACGAACCATCATGGAAAAGGACCAGTACATATCAATGTCCCTATTTCTGAACCGTTGTTCCAGTTTACGGTTGATTCGCTTCCTGAAGTGCGTGTCATTACCCGTTATCAGGGGTTGAACGTCTACGATCGTGATTATAACGATTTGGTCGATCGGATGAATAAATACCAGAAGCGAATGATTATCATCGGTCAGATGAATCTTATCTATCTGTTTGAAAAAAGATATATCAAGTTATTATATAAACATTTTGCCTGGTTGACGGAACATATCGGCAACCAGACAGTTCCCGGTATTCCGGTAAAGAACTTTGATGCGGCGCTTTATGCCATGCCCGAAGAGAAGGTCGGCCAGATGGTTCCGGAGTTGTTGATTACTTATGGAGGACATGTCGTTTCCAAACGGCTGAAGAAGTTTCTCCGTCAGCATCCGCCTAAAGAACATTGGCACGTATCGCCGGATGGTGAGGTGGTCGATTTGTACGGCTCATTAACTACGGTGATCGAAATGGACCCGTTCGAGTTTCTGGAGAAGATAGCCAGTTTGCTGGACAATCGGACTCCTGAATATCCCCGTGTGTGGGAAAACTATTGCAAGATCATTCCCGAACCGGAGTTTGCTTATTCGGAAATGTCTGCCATCGGTACGTTATTGAAAGCCTTGCCGGAGTCATGTGCGTTGCATCTGGCAAACAGTTCGGTGGTGCGTTATGCGCAATTATACTCCATTCCTTCTACGATTGAAGTTTGTTGCAACCGGGGAACAAACGGCATTGAAGGCTCGCTGTCTACGGCTGTCGGTTATGCGGCAGCTTCCGACAAACTGAACTTTATAGCTATCGGAGATTTGAGCTTCTTCTATGATATGAATGCGTTGTGGAACGTCAATGTTCGCTCCAATCTGCGTGTTCTTCTGTTAAATAATGGAGGAGGAGAGATTTTCCATACCTTGCCGGGATTGGATATGTCGGGTACCTCACATAAATTTATTGCGGCAGTCCATAAAACGTCCGCCAAAGGTTGGGCAGAAGAGCGTGGGTTTCTCTATCTGCAAGCGCAAAATGACGAAGAACTGGCTGAAGCGATGAAAACTTTCACTCAACCGGAAGCTATGGAGCAGCCTGTGCTCTTGGAGGTGTTTACCAACAAAAACAAGGACGCGCGCATGTTGAAGAATTATTATCATCAATTAAAACAAAAATAGATTATGTCAACACAAAGAGAGTGGACAACCATCAGAGAATACGACGATATTCTTTTTGATTATTATAATGGAATTGCCCGTATCACGATCAACCGTGAACGCTATCGGAATGCGTTTACTCCGACAACTACTGCTGAAATGAGTGACGCATTGCGCATCTGCCGTGAAGAAGCGGATATTGATGTGATTGTGATTACCGGAGCCGGTGATAAGGCATTCTGTTCGGGTGGTGACCAGAATGTGAAAGGACGTGGCGGATATATCGGAAAAGACGGTGTGCCTCGTCTAAGCGTATTGGATGTGCAAAAGCAGATTCGCAGCATCCCGAAACCGGTGATTGCTGCCGTGAACGGTTTTGCTATTGGTGGCGGACATGTGCTTCATGTGGTATGTGATTTGTCCATTGCGTCGGAAAATGCTATTTTCGGTCAGACGGGTCCTCGTGTAGGTAGCTTTGATGCCGGATTCGGTGCGTCTTATCTGGCACGTGTGGTCGGTCAGAAGAAAGCACGCGAAATCTGGTTCCTTTGCCGGAAGTATAATGCACAAGAAGCATTGGATATGGGATTAGTGAATAAAGTAGTTCCCTTGGAACAGTTGGAGGATGAATATGTGCAGTGGGCGGAAGAAATGATGTTGCTTAGTCCGTTGGCTTTGCGCATGATTAAAGCAGGATTGAATGCCGAACTGGATGGTCAGGCAGGTATTCAGGAATTGGCAGGCGATGCAACGTTGCTCTATTACCTGACTGATGAAGCACAGGAAGGCAAGAATGCGTTTCTGGAGAAACGTAAACCGAACTTCAAACAATATCCGAAATTCCCTTAAAATCGGCTTTGCTACAGAGTACCACAGAGTTTGCTTTTCCTGCGTTTAAGCCCGATTTTCTGCAAAGCAAGACTGTGGAGGAGAGAATGGTAGGAGAACTGCAAGAGATATAACTTATTAAAACTTCGTGAGGCTCTGTGTTATTCTGTGGTGAATTGAAAAATTATTCACGATGAATTGTAAAATAGAAATTATTCCCCGATTGCTCCATTTCAAGCAACCTGCCGGGACTTCCAGAGGAACATATACTACGCGTAAAGTTTGGTATCTTCATTTTACCTCTCCTGACTTCCCTGGCAGAGTGGGAATAGGGGAGTGTGCACCTTTGCCCGCTTTAAGTTGTGACGATCTTCCTGATTACGAAGATATATTAGTGAAAGTCTGCCGGAAAGTAGAGAGGGAACAAGGCAGATTGGATATGGATGGCTTGTGTGACTATCCTTCAATTTTATTTGGTCTGGAAACGGCCATCCGGCATTTCTTTGCAGGAAACTGGGCTTTATGTGATACGGCTTTCTCACGTGGAGAAGTTGGTATTCCGATTAACGGCCTTATTTGGATGGGAGATTTTCAGAACATGTTATCCCAGATTGAGAAAAAGATGGAAGCCGGATTTCGTTGTATCAAGTTAAAGATAGGTGCCATCAATTTCGAAGAAGAACTGACATTGTTGCGCCATATTCGTACGCATTTCTCTTCTAAAGAAATAGAGTTGCGTGTAGATGCAAATGGTGCTTTCTCACCCGTGGACGCAATGGAAAAACTGAAACGTCTGTCCGAGTTTGATTTACATTCTATCGAACAGCCAATCTGTGCCGGACAATGGGAGGAAATGGCTCGGCTTGCTGCCGAATCTCCATTAGCGATTGCTTTGGATGAAGAACTGATAGGATGCAATACGCTGGAAAGGAAACAGGAGCTGCTTTCAACAATTCGTCCGCAATATATCGTTATTAAACCTTCTCTTCATGGAGGAATATGCGGAGGAGACGAATGGATTACCGAAGCTGAAAAACAACAGATCGGCTGGTGGATAACTTCCGCTCTGGAATCAAACATTGGGCTAAACGCCATTGCCCAGTGGTGTGCAACATTCAGCAATCCGTTGCCACAGGGACTGGGAACAGGGGCGCTCTTTACAGACAACGTGGAAGTGCCTCTTGAAATAAGAAAAGATTGTTTATGGTTTTGTAAATGATAGTATTTAAAGGATATTCCGATGATATTCGATCGAAAACAACAACGCTTGTTACTGGAAGGAAAAGAATATACTTTTGAGGATATAAGCCGATTAATAGCAGGAGGAGCGGAGGCTCATTCTCCTGCTAGTTGGGATTTATATCTTTTCCTGAACGAATGGTTTAACGATTCTCCTGTCATCATTGTTCATACATCAGGCTCTACGGGTACACCTAAAGAGTTGATTGTACGTAAAGACCAGATGATGCAAAGTGCGCGTCTGACTTGTGAGTTTCTGGATTTGAAGAAAGGAGAGACGGCATTACTTTGTATGAATCTTCGTTATATTGGTGCAATGATGGTGGTCGTGCGTTCGTTGGTTGCAGGCTTGAATTTGATTGTACGTCCTGCTTCCGGTCATCCTTTAGCGGATATAAAAGAGCCTTTGAGATTTGTGGCAATGGTTCCCCTGCAAGTTTATAATACGTTGCAAGTTCCCGAAGAGAAAGAACGATTGAAACAGACGGATATTTTGATTATAGGTGGTGGAGCTATTGATGAGGCTTTAGAGGCGGAGATCAAACATCTTCCGACTGCCGTCTATTCTACCTATGGCATGACTGAAACTTTATCTCATATTGCTCTTCGTCGGCTGAACGGAACATTGGCTTCGGAACATTATTATCCGTTTTCTTCAGTAAAACTGTCTTTATCTGTAGAGAATACGTTAATTATTGATGCCCCTTTGGTATGTGATGAAATATTGCAAACCAATGACATTGCACGCATCTATCCCGATGGAAGTTTTATGATTTTGGGTCGGAAAGACAATGTGATAAATAGTGGAGGAATTAAGATTCAGGCGGAGGAAATGGAGAAATTGCTTCGTTCTTTTATTCCTGTGCCATTTGTTATTACTTCAGTTCCGGACCAGCGTTTAGGGCAGGCTGTAACCTTACTATTGGAAGGTCAGCCAGAATTATTGGAAGGTCAGCCGGACACTAAAGAAATCGGAAACAAACTACAGGAAATATTGGAACCTTATTATCGTCCCAAGTACATATGGACGACAGATTGTATTCCGCAAACAGAAAACGGCAAGGTTAATCGTGCGAAGTGTCGTATTTTAGCCAAACAAATGTTGACGACGTTTTACACTCACACTCTCACACCTTGATTGAAATCCTTTATTCATCAACGTTTCAGGGGCCTCTAATTGTCTTACCCTAGTTTTAGTTGAGACTTATTAGAGTCAACAAAATTCAGGGTAAGACATTTTATTTCAGTAGAATAAGTTTCATCTTTTGAAAGTTGTTGCTTACTTTTATAAATCTTGATAAATAAAGAACAAAACTAATTTTTTTAATAATATCAGCGAATGAACGTATTTAGATAGTACTAGTACACTGGAAATAATAAAGAGAGAATATTCCTTTTACGGAAATATCCTCTCTTTCTCACTTAAAAACCTAAACCTTTTATCTTAATTATTTGCTATTATAAGCCGTCAACATCCAAACTAGTTTTTCCTGTTCTTTCAGATAATCGCTCATCATCGAAACGGTTACTTCATCTCCGGCTTGAGAAGCGATAGACAAGATTTTACGTTCTTCACCAATCAGATAACTGATACTCTGAAGGATATTGTTCAGTGCCTGTTCGCCGTTGCTCACCTTATCTACTTCACTGATATTTGCTACTTTCAAATAATCGCTGAATTTATTGGCAGGAGTACCGCCCAACATCAAGATACGTTCTGCAATTTCGTCTACCTTTTCGGCTGTGTCATCATACATCTTTTCGAATTGGCTGTGGAGAACAAAGAAATCATGTCCTTTGATATTCCAGTGGAAACCGCGGAGATTGGTGTAATACACTTGGAAGTCTGCTAATAGTTGTTGCAAAGATGCTACTACGTTGTTTGCTCCCGATTCATTCAGTTTGATAAATTCTAAAGTTTTCATATTCTTTTTATTTTTAATGATTTATACTTGTTTTCTTTTTTTTCTGTACTGCAAAGATAAGGCGGAAAATGCTTGTTGTCAAACTGAAAATTTCTATCTTTGCATAGATGAAATCTATAACTTAATATGATTTGATAGATGACGATACAACAATTAGAATATATACTAGCCGTAGACCAGTTCAGGCATTTCGCACGGGCAGCCGAATATTGCCGTGTGACGCAACCTACTTTGAGTGCCATGATTCAGAAGCTGGAAGATGAATTGGGAGTAAAGTTATTCGATAGGACAGTGCAACCCGTCTGCCCGACACCCATCGGGCAGAAAGTGATAGACCAGGCTCGTGTGATTCTGGCGCAGGCAGCTCAAGTAAAAGAAATCATCAGTGAAGATAAGCAATCATTATCAGGTGTATTCCGTTTGGGAGTATTACCCACTATCGCTCCTTATTTGCTACCCCGCTTTTTCCCTCAACTGATGGAGAAATATCCCGAACTGGATATTCGTGTCACGGAGATGAAAACCCAGGATATTCAGCAAGCTTTGCATGCCGGCGATTTGGATGCAGGGATTATTGCCAGTAAATTAGAAGACACATTCTTGACGGAAGAAACTCTCTTCTATGAGCAATTCTATGCTTATGTATCACGGAAAGAACCTTCGTTCAAACATGACGTTATCCGCACTTCCGATATAACCGGCGAACATCTTTGGCTTTTGGACGAAGGACATTGTTTTCGTGACCAACTTGTCCGTTTCTGTCAGATGGAAGCGGTGAAGGTTAGTCAGATGGCTTATCGCCTGGGAAGCATGGAAACCTTTATGAGAATGGTAGAAAGCGGAAAAGGAATCACTTTTATTCCCGAACTGGCAGTGGCTCAATTGACGGAAGAACAGCGACAATTAGTACGTCCGTTTGCTATCCCCCGACCGACGCGGCAAGTGGTGTTGGCGACAAATAGAGATTTTATTCGTCACAGCCTGCTATGTGTTCTGAAAGAGGAAATAAAAGCTGCAGTCCCCAAAGAAATGCTTACTTTGCAGTCCATACAGTGTTTGCTATAATAATAGAGGTTGAGATGATTCCTGTCATATACCCTTGTACCGGGTATAAGCGAAAAGAATAACTCCAACAGTGGCAAAGCGGGTTTCGGAGAAATTCATCGGAGTGACGTCATTGCTCAATCCTTGCTTGATAAGAGAGTTTACGATGGCCCATAAGGTAGAGGCTAATATGGCGTGCAAAAGTCCTTTTTTCATTTTATTTGCTTGCCTTTTATTCAAAAATGTTGCGAAAGCAATAATAATTTAGGCACGTAGGCTTTGTTTTCTTGGGTTAATTCTCTATATTTGATGCATTAACCATTATTTATAGTTATGAAAAAGTACATTGCAGAAATGATTGGAACGATGGTGCTCGTTCTTATGGGATGCGGAAGTGCCGTTTTTGCCGGTAGTGTAACCGGTACGGTAGGTGCTGGCGTGGGAACAGTCGGCGTAGCTTTAGCATTTGGTCTTTCAGTAGTAGCGATGGCGTATGCTATCGGAGGTATTTCAGGATGTCACATTAATCCTGCTATTACATTAGGAGTGTTCTTAACTGGGCGTATGAACGGAAAAGATGCAGGTATGTATATGATTTTCCAGGTAATCGGAGCTATTATCGGCTCGGCTATTCTTTTTGCTTTAGTTTCCACCGGTGCTCATGACGGACCTACGGCTACAGGTTCCAATGGTTTTGGCGATGGAGAAATGTTGCAGGCATTCATTGCGGAAGCAGTATTTACTTTCATTTTTGTATTAGTGGTGCTCGGCTCTACCGACTCGAAGAAGGGAGCAGGCAATCTGGCAGGACTTGCCATCGGTTTGACTCTTGTATTGGTACATATTGTATGTATTCCTATCACAGGGACTTCTGTAAACCCGGCACGTAGTATTGCTCCGGCATTATTCCAGGGAGGAGAAGCATTGTCGCAGTTGTGGCTGTTCATCATTGCTCCATTTGTAGGAGCTGCGTTGAGTGCGGTAGTTTGGAATTATCTGGGAGATAAGGAAGAAAAGAAATAAATCTTTTATAAGAATAACTCCTTATATAAAGGAGAAGATAAAAGGGCGGCAGTTTCACAACTACCGCCCTCTTTTGCGTAATTAATATATTATATTAAAAAAGAGTGTGTTTCGCACGTTTACATTAGATTTATAATCTTAGGGAAACTTTACTTCATAAGTTTTCGGTCCGCCATATAAAGTGTTGACACGGATCCTTAATCCTTTTTTCCCTTCCATCCGGTTTTTAATCTTATCCAGTTTGAAAGATACATATCCTTCGCCCAGGCTTTGAGGATAATCACCTTCACTGTTATGACGGAATTCCAGATTGATATATTCGTCCTCCGCACTGTCTTCGTCAGCAGTGGGAGCAGACTCTTCTTTGTCGTTGATTACGAGATTCAGGAAATGTTTTTTATCTTCACTATGCGTTCCATAATATTGGAATTCAATCGTCAGATATTTATTATCCTTGTTGATCCACATATAAGTTGTGTTGATCTTGTCATCTCCGACTTTTTCTTCGTCGTTGTCATCTTCACCCATCGTGATGATGTCTTTAGTTAAGATTGGATTGATACCTCTCACCTGAATATTAAGGTCGTATCCATTCACAGGTTCTTCCAGCTCGTTGAAGATCACAAAAGCTCGTTGTCCTTCCACCCAATCTTTATTACTCCATCCTTGCGCATTGCTGGGATACATCTTTTTCCCGTCATCCAAAGTGAAATAAAATTCCTTGCTATCCTGGCTAATCATATTGATGGTACTGACAACCAGAAGATCGGACGGGTTGTCATCGTCGTCCAAACATGACTGGAGAATCGGCATTGTAGTCATAATAGCAAAGATAAAGGCAATGAATTTAAATTTCTTCATATACTTATTTAAGTTTTAGATTATATAAAATGGTTCCTTTGTATTGTGAAAATGCAATGGGATAGAAAATATTGCATTTGAATCTGTTAAAGAAACAAAAGTGATAAAAGAGTTGTTCTCTCTATGCAGTATTTCTATCTTTGCTGCATTTATAAGTTAAACACGTGTATAAGAGAATGGAAGAATTAGAGTTGTCGGAACAATGCAGGCTAGGCAATAACCAAGCTCGCAAAGAACTGTATGAGCAGTATGCGGGACGTATGCTTGGCATCTGTCTTCGCTATACCGGCGACCGTGATACAGCCCAGGATCTGCTTCACGACGGTTTTTTAAAGATATTCGATTCCTTCGACAAGTTCACCTGGAGGGGTGAAGGCTCCCTGCGGGCTTGGATGGAAAGGGTGATGGTCAACACAGCTTTGCAATATCTCCGGAAAAATGATGTAATCAATCAGTCGGCACCATTAGAAGAGTTGCCTGAAGAATATGAAGAACCGGATGCTTCTGATGTAGAAGCTATTCCACAGAAAGTGTTGATGCAGTTTATAGAAGAACTACCTGCCGGATATCGTACAGTGTTTAACCTTTATACATTCGAAGACAAATCGCATAAAGAAATCGCACAGGAATTAGGTATTAATGAAAAATCTTCGGCTTCGCAACTATTTCGTGCGAAGAGTGTATTGGCAAAAAGAGTAAAAGAATGGATAACGCATAATGGATAGATAGAGATGGAAGAGAAAGAATTGTGGATGAATAAGTTGAAGGAGAAGCTCGCGGATTATTCCGAGCCGGTGCCTGCTTCCGCTTGGGAACAACTGGAGAAAGAACTTATGCCTCCTGTGGAGAAGAAAATATATCCTTATCGAAAATGGATGATGGCTGCTGCAGCTGTTATATTGTTAGCCGTCGTTTCGTCGGTAAGTCTATATTTTCTGGGGACACCGGCTGCGGATGAAATACGTCATATAAAGACTCCGGCATTGGCATCTACACCCGATGCGTTGCCGGGTGTGCTACAACCGGATGTGCAGGGCACTTCCGTAGAACCCGTCTTGCGACCAGTGGCTCGTGAAGACCGTTTGGCGAAAATTGATAAGAATCTTACAGAACAGAAAACAAATGCAGATCAATCTGCAATAGAAAATAGCAACGAACCTGTAACAGGGAATGAAAATAATCCTGTGATTGAGAAAGATCAGACGCTCAAAGGTGAGACGGAACAGACGAAAAATGAAGCAAAGCAGGTAGACAGTGAAAATGTGGGTCAGGCTACACAGTCACAGGATACTGAACGGCCGAACAACAGGCCGCGTCGCCCTTCCGGCAGAGACAAGCTACATATTCCGGCAGAAAAAAGAGCATCTCAAAAAGGAACATGGTCCATGGGACTATCGGTTGGAAATTCGGGCGGAGCATCCACAGAAGTCGGTGCCGGCTCTCATGCTTATATGTCTCGTGTGAATATGCTTTCTGTTTCCAACGGTTTGATGGAGATACCTAACGATCAGACATTGGTTTTTGAAGATGGAGTGCCTTATCTGCGTCAGGCAAAACAAGTGGTCGACATTAAGCACCATCAACCAATTTCCTTCGGATTGTCCGTCCGTAAAGGACTGGCCAAAGGATTCTCTCTCGAAACGGGATTGACTTACACATTGCTTTCTTCGGATGCGAAACTGGCGGGTGAAGAGCAGCAGATAGAACAAAAACTTCATTATGTCGGTATTCCGCTGCGTGCCAACTGGAATTTCCTTGATAAGAAACTCGTCACTCTCTACGTCTCCGGTGGAGGTATGGTGGAGAAATGTGTTTATGGAAAGCTCGGTTCCGAGAAAGAAACGGTGAAACCTCTGCAATTCTCGGTATCCGGTGCGGTAGGTGCACAGGTGAACGCAACGAAACGTCTGGGTATCTATGTAGAACCCGGTGTTGCTTATTATTTTGATGACGGTTCGGATATACAGACCATACGTAAAGAGAATCCGTTTAACTTCAATATACAGGCTGGTATCCGCTTGACTTATTAATGCGAACTACCTTACTGAACATAGTGACGGTATCCGTTCAAGATAGCGTCACTATCCTGATTAGATAGCGTCACTATCTTGACCGGATGGCGTCACTATCCTGATATTAGTATCTTTTTCCTCATAAAAATCGGATAATTGAGAAAATATTAATAATATTGTCACCTGTTAATGGTCTATGGTTGCATACCTTTGTTGCAAAATTCTAAGCTATGGTGAATTTTACAGATGAAAAACATTTATTAATCGATTTAAAAGACGGTTCTTTTCAAGCATTTGAAAGATTGTATAATATGTACAGCGGTAAACTGTACAATTTCATTATGCGGCTTTCTTCCGGCAATCAATATATGGCTGAAGAAGTGGTGCAATCCACTTTTATCCGTATATGGGAAGTACGTGAGAAAGTCGATACCAACGCTTCATTTATTTCTTTTCTTTGTACGATAGCCAAAAATTTACTGATGAACATGTACCAGCGTCAGACCGTTGAATATGTTTACAATGAATATCTGCTGAAAAGCAGTGTGGATCGTGATTCGCAAACAGAAGAGAATATTGATCTTCATTTCTTGAACGACTATATCGACTCATTAGCAGAAGAATTGCCGGCACAGCGAAAGAAAATCTTTATCTTAAGTAAGCGTCAGAACTATACGAATAAGGAAATCGCTGAAATGATGGGTATTTCTGAAAGTACAGTCGCCACACAATTATCTTTGGCGGTGAAATTTATGCGTGAGCAGTTGATGAAGCATTACGATAAGGTAATTGCGCTTCTGATCGCCTTTTTTGTTAATGAAATGTAATTGTAATACACGTTTTTGGATAGTAGATAGGATGAAAATGTATACTTGTAAATAAGCAGGAAAGAAGATGGATAAGATATATTATAAAGAACTGATTGAAAAGTATTTCGATGGAAATATAACGGATGCTGAAATAAAAGAACTTTCCGATTGGATAAAGAACGACCGCCATTTACAGAACTGGTGGGAAGAAGAATTTTCCAAATCGGATGCCGGTATTAATCCGGTACTGCGCAACAAACTATTTGCCCGAATCAAAGAACAGACGCAGGGAAAAGAAGAGACACAGGGAAAAGAAGAGACACAGGGAAAAGAGAAACCAAGAACTATTCGCATGAATCCTTGGAAATGGGCTGCCGCCATCGTTTTACCCATTTGTATTGCCTTCTTCACCTACTATCTTATAGATTCTTCCCAAACAGTGGGAGCACCCTTTATAGTAAAAGCTGATAAAGGAGATAAAGCAACCATCGAATTGCCGGACGGAACGAATGTCGTTCTCAATTCTGCTTCGCAATTAAGCTATCTGAATAACTTCGGAGAAAATGTGCGTCGTGTGCAACTGAATGGTGAAGCCTATTTCAAAGTAGCTCATGATGAAAAACATGCCTTTATAGTGCAGGTCGGTGATTTGGAAGTGAAAGTACTCGGTACTTCTTTTAATGTATCTGCCTATGAAGATGCCAAAGACGTGACAGTCGTTCTTTTGGAAGGAAAAGTAGGGGTCTATGCGCAGAAAATGTCGCATATCATGAAGCCCGGCGACAAAATAGAATATAACAAAGCCACTCATAAGATAACAGCCACTCAAGTACACCCGAGTGACTACATTGAATGGACGAAAGGAAATATCTATTTCGAGAAAGAATCTTTGGAGAATATAATGAAAACCCTTTCACGCATCTATGACGTAGAGATTCGTTTCGACTCCAATAAACTACCTAATGAATATTTCACCGGAACCATTCCGGTTGGTGGCATACAGAATGCATTGAATATCCTGATGCTTACTTCACCTTTCTATTATGAAATGGACGGTTCGGTGATTGTTTTGAAAGAGAAATAGTAGAAAAAATATAGAATAGAGCCATTCCGAAGCCCACTACTTAGGAATGGTTTTTTTGTTCTCTGAATTGAATAAGTTAACGAGAGTTAAAGTCTGATAGGCGATTGGACGAGTGAGTATAGTAGTCTGTATACCTATCAAACAACTTAAAAGTTTTGATATATGAAGCACAAAACAACCTTTGAAAAGCTCCCTCAAGCAAATACAGGGAGAAGTAAGAACTGGAAAACACTGCGGGCTATCTGTCTGCTATTGTTTTTAAGCGTCTCTTTCACCGCTTATTCCCAAATAACAGTGAATGTGAAAGACATCTCTTTGAGAGCCTCTTTAAAGAAAATCGAGCAAGTAAGCAATTACAAATTCTTCTACAATGAGAGTCTGCCGGAGTTAAACCGAAAAGTATCGTTGAATGTGAAGAACGCAACGATTGAACAAACCATGCAACAACTTTTAGGAGGAATGGACTTAGCGTATAAGAAAGAACAAGATAATGTGATTGTATTGATTCGCAAAGCCCAGGACAAATCGATAACTAAAAAAATAACAGGTACTGTTGTCGATGAAAAAGGCGAGCCAGTCATTGGTGCCAGTATTGTGATAAAAGGTGAGTCGCACGGAACGATTACAGATTTTGATGGAAAGTTCACATTAGCAGACGTACCGGAAAAGGGAATATTGACCGTCTCTTATATCGGTTATAAAACAGTTGACCTTTCTGCCGCAGGGCAGACATTTGTAAAAGTTGTACTTCAGGAAGACAGTAAAATGATAGACGAGGTCGTTGTTGTCGGCTACGGAGTCCAGTCACAAAAGCTAGTCACTACTTCTATCAGTAAAGTAAAGATGGAAAATATAGATCAGGGTAATGACTATAATCCGATTAAAATGCTGCAAGGACGTGTAGCGGGTGTGAATATCTCCTCTGCATCAGGAACTCCGGGAGAAGCACCGAATGTTACCGTTCGTGGTATCGGTTCCGTTAGTGGGGGAAGCTCGCCGCTTTATGTGGTCGATGGTATCCCCAGCGAAAAATATCCCAACTTGAATCCGAATGACATTGAGAACATGGAAGTTTTGAAAGATGCGTCTGCGGCTGCTATCTATGGTTCGCGTGCCAATGCCGGAGTTGTGTTGATAACGACCAAATCAGGTCAGCAAGGTAAGACGAAGATAGAGGTGTCCGGTCGTTACGGATTCGCTTATCTGGCTAGCGACATTGAAATGGCCAATTCGATGGAATATATGAATACGATGCAAGCCGCTATTGATAATTACAATGTGCAAATGGGAGCTAACCTTCAATTGTATGTTCCTTCTCAAATTCAGGAAACCAATTGGGTGAAAGAAATATCAAGAAAAAACTCGAAAACAGGTACCGGCTCTATCAGCATTTCCGGTGGAAATGAAAAGACCACCTTCTTTGCTTCTTTAGGCGCTAATACTCAAGAAGGATATTTGAATAAGAGCAGCTATGACCAGTATAATATGCGTGCCAAATTCACACATAAAATAAACAACCTGTTCAAACTGAATATGAATCTGGCAGGTTCGGCCAGCCGTTCAGACTTATTGGAAGAAACGAGTACCAGCTTGAAAGTACTTCGTACAGCTCGTGAGGAGCAGCCTTGGTATTCACCTTATAAAGAAGACGGAACATCTTATAAAGTGAACGGGACAGATATTTTGCGCCACAATCCGGTGATGCTGATTAATGAAGAAGACTGGGTAGCTAAGAAATATCAACTGTCTGGTGTGTTCAGCATAGACGTAACTCCTTTCAAAGGATTTAAGTACACACCAACAGTAAGCGTATATGGTATTTTGGACAACACATCTAAAAAATTGTCGGACAAGCATGATGCCCGTAAAAATAGTAGTGGTTGGGGAGCATTAGCCGAACAAAAAGACCAGAGTTTCCGCTATGTGATAGATAATATATTCTCTTACAACAATGAATGGAATAAACTAATCTACTCCGTCATGTTGGGACATTCGTTTGAGAAATACACTTATGAACAATTCGGGGCAAAGAGTGATAATTACGCTAACGGTGCATTTCCTTCCTCAAACTTTGATTTAATCAATGCAGGTCCTAATATTTACGCCGGAAATATTAGTTATACCTCTTATGCCTTAGAATCTTATTTCGGACGAATCGCTTTGAATTGGGACAATAAATACATACTGAATGCTTCTTTGCGTAGTGATGGTTCTTCCCGCTTTGCGAAGAACAAGAGATATGGTTATTTCCCTTCTGCTTCTTTTGCGTGGCGTGCCTCCAATGAGGAATTTTTTCCAAAAAACAAATACGTCAATGATGCAAAGTTAAGATTAAGCTGGGGTATGACAGGTAGCATGGCAGGAGTGAGTAATTATGCTCCGTTATCACTGATTAGTGCGGGCGGTGCTTCTTACAACGGTTCTGCCGGATTCCAGATTTCGCAGGATGCCCGTGCTTTGACTTGGGAGAAAGCCAGCCAGTTTAATATCGGATTTGATATAGAAATGTTTCAGTCTCGCCTGACTTTAAACATAGATATGTTCTATCAAAAGACTACCGACCTGCTGTTTAAGAAACCAGTCAATGCAACCACCGGATATACCACATTACAGTCCAATATCGGCTCATTAGAGAATAAAGGACTTGAGTTGGCTTTGAATGGTAAAATCTTCACCGGAAAGTTTAAATGGGATTTGGGTGGTAACATTTCTTTTGTAAAGAACAAGCTGCTTTCCCTCATCGAAGGAAATGATATGTATATTGTTCCCAGCAGCGGTAGTAACCTTTTAGGAGGTTCGATGCATGCGTTGATTAACGGACAGCCTATCAGTACATTCTATATGCTAAAGATGGAAGGTATCTACCAGCGTGACGACGAAGTGCCTGCGAAACTGTATGCGAAAGGAGTCCGTGCCGGTGACGTGAAATATTTCGATTATAATGAAGACGGAGATATATCTGACGCCGACCGAATGAATGTAGGAAAAGCCATTCCTGATTTTTACGGTGGTATTACCTCCAACTTCTCTTACAAAGGTTTCGATTTGTCATTGTTCGGACAATTCTCGGTAGGCGGTAAAGTGATGTCGGCATGGCGGGGAGTGAACGGTTCCGAAGGTACTGACCATTTAGGATTGGCGCTGTCCAATGTAAAAGTAAACGACCGTGGCGAATCTGTCGAGCAATACTTTAATGTAAGCAAAGAAGTGGCTAACGGATATTGGCGTGGAGAGGGCACAAGCAACACGATTCCTCGTCCTGTAAGAATAGGAGTACATACTGGGTATGATTATGACTATAACGTGCAAACCTCAACACGTTATTTGGAAGATGCTTCCTATTTTAAACTGAAAACTGTGACTTTGGGCTACACTTTGCCGGAATCAGTCGTTAAGAAACTCCGCGTGAACTCATTAAGAGTCTACGTTTCGGCTGATAATCTACTCACTCTCACCAAGTATTCCGGTTATGATCCCGAAACATCATTTTCCGGTAGCCCGGGAGACTCAAATTATGGAGTTGACTTCGGGTTGCAACCTGTATTGCGAACATTTATTTTTGGTCTGAATCTAAACTTTTAAAAATATAGATGTATGAAACGATACTATACTATAATCAACTATTTGCTATGTAGCATTTGCCTTTTGTGGATGACGGGTTGTTCAGGTATACTGGACGATATGCGGCCTAAAGATCAGATACCTCAAGATATGTTGAGCGAATCCGATTTGGAAAAGTTATTGAATGGCGTGTATGCCGAAATGGAAGAACTGGTATTCAAATTTTATATGGATGGTGATGTAAAAGGCGAGAATTTCAAGGCAGGTCCCGGATTTTCCATGAACGACCCCATGTTGATGGCTCCTAGTTCTAAAGAAGTTTTGAGCCAGTGGCAGAAATGTTTCACAGCCTTGAAGCAAGTAAATTTCTTGGTTGAAACATACGAAGCGTCATCTAATAAAGAGAGTCAGGTTGTGAAGCAGACAGGAGGGACCGGATACTACTTCAGAGCTTTGATTTATTATCATCTGGTCACTCGCTGGGGAGGAGTTCCTATCTTGCGTAAGCGCACTTACGACGTCGTTCCCATTTCTCCCGAAACCGAAGTGTGGAGTTTTATAAAAGAAGACTTGGCGAAAGCGGAAGGATTACTGTCTGATTTCACCGATCGTTTTTATGTGTCTCTTAGTGCTTGTGATGCGCTTCAAGCCAAAGTATGTTTGTCCTTGAAAGACTATACAAATGCGGCAGCTTATGCCGACAAAGTGATTACAAAATCAAATTTCGCATTGAGTACTACATCAGTTGAGTATGCCCAGGCGTTTGTCTCTAATAGCAGTAGCAAAGAACTGGTCTTTGCGTTAGCCAACAAGCGTAGTACAAGTTTGCTGTTATTCTACCAAACGGTCAATGACATCGATCCGACTTGGGATTACTCTCCTTCTACCGAATGTTACAGCCATCTTTATGATGATACCGCCGTAAAGTCAAAGGATATACGGGCAAAGGCAGTATTTGGTGCAGATAATAGCCGTATTATTAAATTCCCGAATGGAAGTACCGGTCAGTTTGTTACCAATGAACAACCGTCACAAACCCCGATTGTGGTTACCCGTGTGGCGGAAATGTATCTGATTAAAGCGGAAGCATTGGGAGCAGTCAATGGGTTGGCTACATTAAAAGAATTTATGAACAAACGCTACGCAACCGTCTTGTTGCCTTCAAATATGACTGATATAGAGTTTCAGAATCAAATACTTGATGAGCGTCACCGCGAGTTGTATGCAGAAGGTCAACGATGGTATGATTTGAAGCGAACCAACCGTTTGGACTTGTTTTCTTCCTTGAACGGTAGAAACTATCTGATGTATTATCCTGTTCCCCAGTCGGAACGCGATTTGGCGGGAGAGGAAAATTACCCTCAAAATGAAGGCTATTAATTATCTTAGAAAGAACAAAGTATGAAGAATATAAGAATAGTAACAACGTTTTTTATCTGCTTGCTGCTACTTTCAGCATGCTCGGATGATTGGAAAGAAAATGCGCTGACAGCTAAATTTACTTTTGACAAGACAACCTACTATGTAGGCGAAGAAGTCAGTATCACGAATGAGACAGTAGGCGGAGAAGGTAATTATACCTGCCAATGGGATTTAGGGAATGGAGAGACTTCAACAGAAGTTGCTCCTAAAGTGACTTACGAAACGAATGGAGCATATACAGTGACTTTGCATGTGAAAGACAGTAAAGGAAATTATGCAATGGCTCATAAATTATTGACGATTGAAGCTGAACCTCTGCCCGAAGTCGGCAATGTGAAACTGAAATGGGTAGGTGCCCACGTGTTGGGCGAAATACGTTCTACGGCTCCGGCAGTCAGTGATGATAATAATGTATATATGACTTCCAATGACCATTATTTGCGGAAATTTTCAGCCGCTACCGGTGAACAATTGTGGGAGTTCGACTTATGGACATCGGCTGACGGTGATTCTCCGTCCGGTAATACGCATACCACTCCGAGCATTGATACGGACGGTACTGTGTATGTAGGAACAGGCGACACAAGTGGCAAAATAGGGCGCGTATATGCCATCAATCCCGATGGAACAAAGAAATGGGTCGTTGCCGGAGATGCTGAAAAAGGATTTTGGAATAAAGGACAGGCTTCAAAGCCTCGTATTAATTATCTGACTTGTGCGATTGGAGAGAATCATATCTATATGGGTAACGGCGGCTCTACGGGATCTGTGCTTGCTGTCGATAAGAATACCGGTTACAGAGTAGGTTATGTGGCAAACGCAGACAATTCCGGAGGCCCGTCGGGGGGAGTATCTGCCGGAATAGCATTGGCGAACAACACATTAATTTGGGCTGGTGGAAAGAACGGCTTATTCGGCGCGTCGGCGTCTGCACTGAATACAGGTGGTAATGTGATGTGGGCATGGCAAATATATAGTTCGGGAAATGATAAGCCTTCAGAAAACATGAATGCTTCCGTAGCTGTGGACGCAACCGGCACTATATACGGAATTGCCACCTTCCCGAGTATAGGAAGCAGTGCGTTTGCTATTGGAAGCGACGGGGTTGAGAAATGGCGTACTTCGTTAGGAAATGTAGGAACACTAGACCAAGGGGGTGTTGTGATAGGCTTGGACGGAAGTATCATTGTAACGGTAAAACGTGCTCCGGGTGAAGCCACAGGAGGAATCGTTGCATTATCTCCTAATGGAGTTGTTCAATGGCATTACGGTGTGCCGGAAGACGTCAGTGGATGTGCGGCAATCGATCAGGCCGGAAATATTCATTTTGGAACGCAATCCGGTAATTATTATATCATTAAACCCGAATCCTCGGAAGAACAGCTAATCTTGAAAAAAGACTTGGCTGCACTGATTAGCGAGAGCGATTCTCCTTTAAAAGATAACTGGGAAGCGGGTATCGGAAAAATCTGGAGTTCGCCTACAATCGGACCGGATGGAACGATCTATATTGGCGTTACTCACACGGTAGATCCGTCGAAGAGTGTCCTGGTAGCTTTGGAAGATGAAGGTATAACCGGATGTGCAGCTTCGGCATGGCCGATGAAAGGGAAAGACAGCCGCCACACCAGTGCACAGTTGGGAGGCTCGGGAGAGAATCCGGGAGGCGAACCGGGCGGACAATTGCCTATTACAGGAAATCTGAAGACCGATTTAAAGAATTTATTTGATGATAGTTCCTATAAGGTCTGGCTTTGTGCCCATCGGGCGAACACGCAGAAAGGTATAGCCGATGGCATACCGGAGAATTCATTAACTTCCATAGAGTATGCAATCAATGCAGGAGTAGAAATGATCGAACTTGATGCACGTCCCACCTCTGACGGAATATTGGTGCTGATGCACGATAATACGATCGACAGAACCACTAACGGAAGCGGTGCGGTAGGAGATTATTCTTATCAGCAATTACAGCAACTCTATCTTAAAGATGCAGCAGGGAATCTGACAAACGAACGAATCCCCACTTTAGAGGACGCATTGAAGAAAGGCAAAGGAAAGGTTTATTTTAACTTGGATATAGTCAACAAAAACGTTGCCGTAGCGACAATGGTGGCATTACTTAAAAAACTCGACATGGAAAACGAAGTCCTGCTTTATGTTTCAAACAACCGTAATTATGCATACGATTTGAAAGCGGCGAACAGCGCTCTGTTACTGCATCCGATGGCAAAAGCTTCAGATGATATTACCTATTTTGCTTCATCTTACACGGACAATGTGCAGATGATGCAACTTTCCACTTCGGATGCTCTTGCGGGAGCGATGACGGAAGACATTAAATCCAAAGGTTGGCTTTTATTCTCCAATATCGTAGGAGCGAATGATACGAACATGTTGTCGGACAACTATTCGGGGCTGGTAGGCATGATAAACAAACGTATTAATGTCGTACAGACTGATTATGCCGAATTAGCTGCCAAGTATTTAAAATCCAAAAAGTATAGATAATCCCCCAAAGTATAGATGATAAAAATGAATATGAAAAACTACCTGATAATAGGAATTATTTTGCTGTTTCCTTTCCGCTTGTTTGCAGATGAACCGGTGAAGGCAATTTACGCAAAGATTACGAATCCTGATAATAAAGAAGTAACCGTAGTCGCCCACCGGGCGGATTGGCGCTTTGCACCTGAAAATTCGCTGGCAGCAATAGAGAGTTCTATCCGGTTGGGAGCCGACGTCGTGGAGCTGGACGTTCAGAAAACCAAAGACGGACAGTTGATCCTTATGCATGATAAGACCTTGGATAGAACGACCACCGGAAAAGGTAAGGTTGCCGAGTGGACACTGGATTCTATCCGGACACTCCGTCTGAAGAATGGCGCTGCTTTGAGAACCAAACATCGTGTGCCTACATTAGAGGAAGCATTATTGACAGCCAAAGGGCGCGTTATGGTAAATTTGGATAAGGCTTATCCGATATTCGATGAGATTTTCCCCATTCTGGAGAAAACCGGAACCGTTGAACAGATCATCATGAAGGGGTCAAAGCCTGTTGCAGAAGTGAAAAAGGATTTGGGAAAATATTTAGACCGGATCATATATATGCCAATCGTACATTTGGATCGACCGGGAGCTATGCAGCAAATAGATGATTTCATGAAAGAACTTCATCCGGTAGCCTTCGAATTGTTGTTCGAATCGGATACTTGTCAACTCCCCAAACAAGTGAGGACGAAGCTGGAAGGAAAAAGTAAAATCTGGTATAATACCCTTTGGGATACGATGGCAGGCGGACATGATGACGACAAATCATTGGAAAACCCGGATGAAGGATATGGATATTTGATAGATAAACTTGGAGCAACGATTATCCAGACTGATCGTACCGCTTATTTACTGGAATACTTGCAAGCCCGTAAGAAACGTAATGAGCATAAGATAGACGCCTTTCATTAATATGTAAACTTCGGTTATGTCATTTAAAATATTGGATTTTTATAAAATCTCTTCCCCGCTAGCCGGGGGAGAGACTGATTCAGAAGATTCTTCCCGCTTTAAGCGCATCCGTTGGGCTACATTTTTGTCGGCTACTACCGGATATGGCATTTACTATGTTTGTCGTCTTAGCATGAATGTAGTGCGCAAGCCAATTGTAGAGGAGGGAGTATTTTCCGAAACGCAATTAGGAATCATCGGTTCCTGTCTGTTTTTTGTGTATGCAGTGGGTAAGTTGACGAATGGTTTTCTTGCTGACCGTAGTAATGTTCGGCATTTTATGTCTACCGGGTTATTGTGTTCCGCTTTGATAAATTTATGTTTAGGTTTCACTAGCTCCTTTTATGCTTTTGCTTTACTTTGGGGATTGAATGGTTGGTTTCAGTCGATGGGAGCAGCATCCGGAGTGGTTTCGCTCACTCGGTGGTACAGTAGTAAAGAACGGGGAACTTTTTACGGCTTTTGGTCTGCTAGTCATAATTTGGGTGAAGCATTAACCTTTATTTCCATAGCCTTATTAGTCAGTTGGATGGGATGGAGGTACGGGATGATTGGAGCTGGCATTATTGGGATATTAGGTTTCTTTATGATGCTTGTCTTTATGCGTGATACGCCACAGAGTCAGGGATTCTTGTTGAACAAAAATTCTTCATCTGTGGATTCCCATTCTTTGTCTGGTAAACAAACGGAAGATTTCAACAAAGCACAAAAGGCTGTCTTGAAGAATCCTGCAATTTGGATTTTGGCTTTATCCAGTGCATTTATGTATATTAGCCGCTATGCGGTAAATAGTTGGGGTGTTTTCTATCTGGAAGCTCAAAAGGGATATTCTACGCTGGATGCCAGTTTTATAATATCAATCAGTTCTATCTGTGGAATCATTGGCACAGTATTTTCCGGTATCATTTCCGATAAAATGTTTTCCGGCAGTCGTAATATTCCAGCTTTAGTATTTGGGTTGATGAATGTAATAGCACTTTGTCTGTTTCTCTTGGTTCCGGGCGTACATTTTTGGATAGACGTGTTGGCAATGGTACTTTTCGGTTTAGGTATCGGAGTTTTGATCTGTTTTCTGGGTGGTTTGATGGCAGTGGATATTGCTCCCCGTAATGCTTCGGGTGCTGCATTGGGAGTAGTCGGTATTGCCAGCTACATCGGAGCCGGATTGCAGGATGTGATGAGCGGTATATTAATAGAAGGGCAAAAGACGGTTCAGAATGGAGTAGATGTTTATGACTTTACCTATATCAATTGGTTTTGGATTGGTGCTGCTTTGCTTTCGGTGTTGTTTGCTTTGCTGGTATGGAATGCAAAATCAAAAGAAGTGGATTAAAGTGAGTACATTAGGTTAGAATATAAGTCTTTGTTTTCGAGGTATTAGACACCATTCCGGGAAGTAAGTAATGATTGCTTATCTTTCTGGAATGGCTTTTTTATAATCAATTAAATAGAAAGTTTTATGGAAAATTCATTGAATGATGAATTATTGTGTTCATTGAAAGATGAACTTCGTGAAGTAACCGCACAAATCAATGTGCATAGTGAAAAATTAATGGATCTGCTCGACCAAAAAAAAGAATCGTCAGTCAACTGACTCGAGAGATGTCGCATCTCACGCCTATCATCATCGAGTATCGGGGAAATCCGAAGCAATATGTCTCTGTTGTGCTCGATGCCATCAATCTGGGTAGGTTGACGTATGACGGAGTAGCAAATTGCGAACAGACTTTTCGTGCGTTAGCAAGCGTTGTAGATGTGATAAGCCCTAAGAATGGGAAAACGCTTAGTGTAGAGACGCTGGTGTCTTATGAGAAGAAAAAGCGTGCTGGAGAATTTGAGGAAAAATAATATAAAATAAAAAGACGATTGTTGTATAGTTGAACAACAATTCGCATATTGACCTCCAAAGAAAGAAATTGAAAAAGCAAAGATATTAAGAAAGGAGTATTATGGAAGCAAAAACAAATGAGGAATTCTTTAATGTCAGCGCATTAATAGATGAGCGTTTTGGTAAGGAGGGAACTGTTACTCGTGCGGAAGCAGAAGAAAAAGCGTATGCTTTCTACACCGGGCAAATTATCGAAGACGCAAGGAAAAAGGCTAAGATTACTCAAGCAGAGTTAGCCCGGCGTATCGGTTCCGACCGTTCTTATATTTCAAGAGTGGAAAGTGGTCAGACAGAACCTAAGGTTTCTACTTTCTATCGCATCATGAATGCGTTAGGTTGTAGGATCGAATTTTCGATGTCTTTATAAGAAGCGATTAAAAAAACATGGTGGGAAATTTGAAAAAGATAACTGTCTTTTTCAAATTTCCCACCGTTTTTTTGAGGAAGAAAAAGGAAAAGGTGAGGGTAGGTGAGGGTAAATTTCTAACATTCGTATTTTTTTTTAGAAGAAAATAGAAGAATAGAAATAAGAAATATAAAAATGAAAAGTTGCAAAAGTACCCTCACCAACCCTCACCTTTTTGCGTGCGAAGGAGATGAAATCTTATTCATATAGCCTGTTTGATTTCACCTGTTCCGTATCAATAATGAATACAGTGTATCTTCTCCCGTTTTTTCCCTTATGAAATTCGAAGCCGTGTTTGGACATCACTTTTCCTAGTTGGGCTTTGGTTCCGTGAGAGTATTGATACCCCGTTCGTTCGCGAATCAATTCCGCAATTTCAGTGACCGTCAGATAATGCACCTTTTCGAAACGTTCCGGTTTGCGGATATGTGTCAACACCAGTTCTTCTTCCGGTGAGTGGAAAATGAAATCCTCGTTGTTCTCTTCAATCCGTGAGTTTTCCGACTGGGTGAACCAATACTGATACCCCGGCTTGTTGAGCAGATACTTGATTTGTGCATACAACTGCGCGTAGTTTATTTTGATAAACTCCATCGAGTTGACATGAAAGCAGAGAAAACGGCGGTTACCAGTGGTGTCGTGAAGCACTTCCTGATAATTGCATGTGCCGGCAAAAGAAGCCGTGTGAGGAAAGTTCTGTGAACGCCGCGCGTATGGCAGGCGGATGCTGATTACTTTGCGGGTAACCAAATCCTTGAAGATATTCAGTTCCCGTCCGTTCATCCCTTCAAACTCATCCAGATTGATAAGCATCGCCTGCGCTATTTTGGCCAGATCATCCTTGTTGTTCGGGTTGATAAGACCGGTAGAAAGATAGGCGCGCAATTCGGGCGGCAGCAGGTTGTTGATAAACGTAGTCTTTCCGATGTTCTGTATTTCGCTGCAAAGCAACAAAACAGTGTGGTTCACCACATCGTCTTGCGTGGCGGCAGCGCACATTCCCACCAGATAACGTTCCAGACATTCTACCCAAAATTTCTGGTGACTAGTATGCACGCTGTTGGCAAGGATACCGATATAATCCGTTCCGTCCCATTCAGGCAGCGAGTCTAAATACTCGCGAATAGGATGGTAGGTGCTGCTGAAGTCGGAGTAGATCAGATTCTGAATCGTTTTGACGGTGCACGAATAGCCTAGTTCGTTCATCTCCATCCAAATGCTGTTTTCCATCATTTCGTCGAGAATATGGAAAGGTTCCGGTTGCTCCGTGTCCGTTTTCCTTCTGCGATATTCCATGATATGAAGCACTTCGTTGTAGCGTGTATCGTAATTTTCTTTGATATGTTGCTCAATCTGTAATATTCGCTTCTGCGTACTATTCAGCTTGCGGGTGTCGAATTCCTCGTTGTGTCCGTAAGCACTCCCGATCAGTGCGTCCATTTCATCCGCGGGAAGATCGGTGAACTGGCTCTTGATAAAAGCTGCCGCCTCTTCCTGGGGGACGCCGTAGCGATTGTACATACAAGCCAGGCAATGCAGGTAGTTGTTCCGGTTGCCGGTGACGTACTTTTCGGATTTATTGTGATAATAGTTCAGAGTCACCATTAAGGAAGCGTGCGAGGAATGGTAGTTGAGTGCCACTTGTTCGGTGAGGGGATTGTTGTCTGGTGCTGTCGTCTTTTTCTTTTTGCCGGATGCCCTTTTCTTCTTTTGAGACTTGAAGAACATCGGTGGCTGTTCCACGATGACAGCTGTGGCATCGGGATTGAAATAAATATCCGGATCGTAAGAGAACAGGCAAGTACGGCTGACATCTTGTCCGGAAGTGTCGACCTCAACTCCGCAGAGCTGGGCATAAAAGGAAGCGATTTTGTGATAAGCGGCATGATGGAAATCTTCAATTTCCTGAATCGTTTCGGGCAATGTCCCGTCCGTCCGGCATACACGTACCACGATTTTCAGTCCCATTCCTTTGGGACTGATGAAAGCGATGCGGGTGTGGGCACACTTTTTTGCCAGTGCGAGGATGCGTGCCAATGCTTCCTGTGTCTGATGGTCGATGTCTACCACGATGTATCCCAGATACTTGACGAGAGTTGCGTTTGAACGTCCTCCCCGGTAGTTGGCTGAAAAGGTGATTTCCGGTAGTTCTATTTTCTTTTCGTTGGCTGCTTTCTCGCCTTGTTCCGCGAAGATTCGGCGCACGTCCTCCACTGTTTCCCGGTATGTGCCGTTGCTGATGGCCGATACGATTTCTTCTTCTGTCATTTCGGCTATGACGCGGTAAAAGTCTTGAAAGATGGTAAAATGATCCATGTTGGTTTGTTCTTTTTAATTTGCGGTTGCAAAGAAATTTGTTTGTAAAATAATAGAATGGAACTTTTCGTTTTTTTGATTAAGTTCTTAGGGTTCTCCCAAATAGCGTATGATCGTTGCCACTTGCCGGGGAGAGAGAAGGCGGTTGCGGGCACGATAGCCTTCTTGTTCGAGTTCTTGCAGGAGCGGAAGGTTGTAGACAATCCAACGACGTAGTATTTGTAAGGCTACTTTAAGGCATACGTTGGGGTTGTAAAGATGAGCTAGTTCCGACTTTTTATAAGTGCGGATAAGAAACGGTTGGTCCGGATAATACATGATGAATGATGTTTGATTTATGCTATAAAGTTACTGAAAATTAATGGTTTATTAAAAGAATAACGTCATTATTATTCATAGAGTATCAGGAAACTTCGTTGGGGAATCCGGAGGGTGGAAAATGTGTTATCTTTATGTCGTTAACAAATAAGGAACGCGTTCGAAATGTGTGAAATCTTAAAATTATTTTATTATGGCAATGACAGTAACTTATTCAGTAGTGCCGCGCAAGAATCCTGCCAAAAAGGATGAGTCGGCAAAGTATTACGCGCAGGCACAGGCTTCGGGAGAGTTGGATTTTGAAGAGTTGTGCGAGGGAATCACCAGCCGGTCTACCTGTACGGAGACAGATGTGCGTGCCGCCATTTCGGGTATTCTTTATGAGGCGAAGCGTGCGTTGAAAGCGGGAAGAATAGTCCGGCTGGGTGATTTGGGCAGTTTGCAGATCGGGTTGAACAGTGAAGGAGCTGTGTCGGTCAAGGAGTTTTCAAGTTCGCTGATTACGGCTGCCCATATTATTTTCCGTCCCGGAAAGACGTTGGCGGACATCACGAAGATTCTTAGCTACCAGCAGGTAACGACGCGTGCGGTGGCTCAAACGGGCGGTAGCGGCAATGAAGGAGAAGACGATGACAAAGGTTCCGGTGGCGGTTCAGACGGTGGTGGAAGCGGAGAAGCTCCGGATCCGGCAGCATGATAACTTTAATATTGAATCAAATGAAAGAAATTGTAACTAAGATTTTGGATGTAATCATGTTCCTTGTGCCTTTCTTCGGAAAAAGAAAGCGGAACAGAATTGTGAGAGAGGTGCGCTTCAATGCTACCCATAAGGAAGTGTGTAATGTGAAAACGACGGAAAGGGAGAAGGACGATGAGAAAGATTAGTCTGATTGTGATTCACTGCTCTGCTACCCGTGCTGATCGCGACTTCACGGCGAAGGATGTGGACACTGCCCATCGCTTTCGGGGCTTTTCGTGTTGGGGGTATCATTATTATATCCGCAAGTCGGGACAGATAGAACCGATGAGGGATGAAGATACGGTGGGTGCTCATGCACGCGGTTTTAATGCGATTAGTTTAGGGGTGTGCTATGAAGGCGGGCTGGATGAGAACGGAAAGGCAGCGGATACACGTACTTCCCGCCAGAAAGAGGCGATGCATCGTCTGGTAAGCGAGTTGTTGCAGCGTTATCCGGATGCAAAGGTGGTCGGTCACCGGGACTTGAGCCCTGACACTAATTATAATGGAATTGTAGACCCCTGGGAACGGATCAAAGAGTGTCCCTGTTTTGAGGTGATCGAAGAATTTGAGAGTTGAGAATGGAAAGTTGAGAGTTGGCTGCGCACTGTTATACTGCATAGTTAACTCTCAATTCTCAACTCTCAATTCTCAACTTCTTCAACTAATTGACCACCACAGTAGTGAAATATTCTTTAAATACCTCCGCGGCTTTTTCAAGTTGTTCGGGGGTATTTTCTTTTACGTCTTTCAGCTTGTATTCTTGCTCCATCGCTTCATACTTATGTACGCCTAATGTATGATAAGGCAAGATTTCCACTCGTTGCACCATTTTATATTTTCCCAGAGCCTCTCCTAAACGGCGGATGTCTTCCTCGAAATCGCTGTATCCGGGCACTAATACATAACGCAGCCAGAAAGGTTTCTCGTTTTCTTCCAGCCATGCTGCCGTGCGGATGGTTTGCTCGTTACTTCTTCCGGTCAGTGCCTGATGGCGTGCCGGATTGAACTCTTTAATATCCAGCAATACAAGATCCGTCAGTTTGAAAAGTTCTTCTACTTCTTCGTTCCAGATACCGCCGTTGCTGTCTATGCATACATGTATTCCCTTTTCTTTCAGTTCACGCACTAAAGGGACTAGTGCTTTGGCCTGAAACGTAGGTTCTCCTCCGGAGAAAGTGACTCCTCCGCGTTTCCCGAAAAAAGGACGTTGGCTCATAGCCATGCGGACGATTTCTTCCGGTGGGGTAGGTGTGCCTCCTTTTCCGGCTATCGTGTCGGGGTTGGCACAATACAGGCAGCGGAAATTGCATCCTTGAAGAAAAACGACGAGCCGTAAGCCCGGCCCGTCGAATGTTCCCATACTTTCGTATGAATGTACGTTTATCGTCATATTGAGTAGATCTGATTACATACGTTCGTGGAAGCTACGGCTGATTACTTCCAATTGATGTTCGCGGCTCAACTTCACGAAGTTTACGGCATAACCGGAAACACGGATGGTAAGCTGCGGATATTTTTCCGGATGCTCCATGGCGTCGTAAAGCATCTCACGGTTCAGCACATTTACGTTCAAGTGGTGAGCGCCTTTGGTGAAGTAACCATCCATCATTGTCACCAGATTTTCTACGCGATCTTCTTCAGTAGCTCCCAGTGATTTCGGAACGATGGAGAAGGTGTTGCTGATACCGTCTTGTGAGTCGCGGTAACGCAATTTCGCTACGGAACTCAAAGAGGCGATAGCACCGTTCTTGTCACGTCCGTGCATAGGGTTGGCTCCCGGAGCAAAAGCGACACCTTTGGCGCGTCCGTCGGGAGTAGCACCTGTTTTCTTGCCATACATCACGTTGGAAGTGATGGTGAGCAAAGACAGAGTAGGACGGGCATTTTTGTAAACCGGAAGTTTCTTCAATTCTTCGCTGAAGAAATAGACCAGGTCAACACCCAGGTGGTCTACCTTGTCGTTGTCATTACCGAAGCAAGGGAATTCGCCTTGAATATCGAAACCTTCTGTCAGACCGATGTCATTGCGGCGTGCAGTCACTTTGGCATATTTGATGGCCGACAGTGAATCGAGGGCGATAGAAAGTCCGGCTACACCGTAAGCAAGGTTGATGCGCGGGTTGGTATCTACAAGAGCCATTTGGGCTTTTTCGTAGTAATACTTATCATGCATATAATGGATGATGTTCATCGCTTCGTTGTAAACACGGGCGATTTCTGTCAATACCTTCTTGTAGTTGCTCATTACTTCTTCGAAGTTCAGTGTGTCGCTGGTTAGTACGGGGATATTTTTCACCATTACCGTACCGGTGTTTTCGCAGCGTCCGCCGTTGATGGCAAGCAGCAGGGCTTTTGCCAGGTTGCAACGTGCGCCGAAGAATTGGATTTGTTTTCCGATTTCCTGATAAGATACGCAGCACGCGATTCCGTAGTCGTCAGACTGGCGCACTTCACGCATCAGGTCGTCGTTTTCATATTGGATGGAAGAAGTGTCGATAGATACTTTTGCGCAGAATTCTTTGAATCCTTCCGGCAGTTCCGGGCTCCACAATACAGTCAGGTTCGGTTCCGGTGAAGGGCCGAGGTTGTAGAGTGTTTGCAGGAAGCGGAAAGAAGTCTTTGTCACCTTCGTGCGTCCGTCGTTGAGGCGTCCGCCCAGAGATTCGGTTACCCATGTCGGGTCGCCCGCAAAGATGTCGTTGTAAGATTGCATACGCAGGTGGCGCACCATACGCAGTTTGATGACAAACTGGTCGATCAGCTCCTGTGCGAAAGATTCTGTGATAGTTCCTTTGCTCAATTCATATTCCATATAAATGTCGAGGAACGAAGAGACGTTACCCAGTGACATGGCAGCACCGTCTTGTTCTTTTACGGCAGCAAGGTAAGCCATGTACACCCATTGTACTGCTTCTTGTGCGGTGTAGGCAGGACGGCTCAAGTCGAGTCCGTAGTATTCGCCCATTATCTTCATGTCCTTCAATGCCTTGATTTGCTCTGCCACTTCTTCGCGCAGGCGGATGCGGGCTTCGGTCATCGGACCGGTAAGGTTATGCAAGTCTTCTTTTTTTGCCTCAATCAGTCGGTCGATACCATAGAGAGCCATACGGCGGTAGTCGCCGATGATACGTCCGCGGGCATAGTTGTCAGGAAGTCCGGTGAGGAATCCCAGAGAACGGAACGAACGGATTTCTTCGGTATATACGTCAAATACTCCGTCATTGTGCGTCTTGCGGTAGTGAGTGAATATATCTTTTACACGGTCGTCCACTTCCACGCCGTTTTCGTGGCAGGCTTTGCTCACCACGTTGATACCTCCGAAAGGTTTGATTGCACGTTTCAGAAGTTCGTCTGTTTGCAGACCGACGATCAGTTCGTTTTCTTTGTCGATATATCCGGCTTTATGAGAAGTGATGGTTGAGACGGTGACATTATCCAGTGAGCGTACTCCGTTATTGGCTCTTTCTTCTGCCAGTGCTTCGAGGCAGCGGTTCCATACAGCTTTAGTGCGTTCGGTAGGTCCTTCGAGGAAAGAAGCATCTCCATAATACGGAGTGATGTTGTGACTAACGAAATCTCTTACGTTGATTTCTGTGCTCCAAAGACCGTCTTTAAAGATCTTATTTAATTCCATAAATGATAAAATTAGAGGTTGTAGTTATCCTTTTCTTTAGAGCGCACAAAGTTACAACGTTTTTTCATATAATCAGCATAAATATGCTCTATTTTATGCTTTTCAACATAAAATACCTAGATATTGCTATTCTTTGGAAATGATGTTCGTGATTTTTTTTTTGTGAAAACTCTTGTAAGTTTAAAATATATTCGTACCTTTGCACCGCTTTTAACGAAAAGCACTTCTGATAAAGAAGTTTTGGAGAGGTGGCAGAGTGGTCGATTGCGGCGGTCTTGAAAACCGTTGTACTGCGAGGTACCCGGGGTTCGAATCCCTGTCTCTCCGCTGAACACTAAAGACAAATAGTGGAAAAGCTAAGACAAGTCCCGTAAAATCAAGGTTTTACGGGACTTTTTTATTTTGTCGCCAGACAAGAAAAAGACAAGAAAATGCCCCGTTTGGACAAAGTAGTGTTACTAAATCGTTACTGAAAATCAGACGAAATAAAATAGTAACGATTTTGATGTTAAGTTGCTGATTTGTCGCTCGTTGTCTCTTAGATGTCCGTTCATAAACTAATTGTTAATCGTTCCTTTGCAGTGGGAATTATAAGCCCATTGTTACGGACATAAAAAACAAGGTATATGAGCAAGAGTACATTTAAGATTCTCTTCTACATTAGAAAGAATCAAGTAAACAAGGATGGAACAGTCTGTATAATGGTCAGACTGACGGTAAGTGGTGATGTCACACAATTCAGTTCAAAATTGAATGTGGATCCAAAGGCATGGGACGTGAAGCTGGGTAAAGCAGCCGGTAATTCTGTAAAGGCACGTCAATTGAATGATTTGCTGGAAGATATACGTACCTCTCTAAAAAATCACTATCGTGATATTGAAATTCATGAGTCGTTTGTTACTGCGGAGAAAGTGAGAAATGCTTTTCTGGGATTTACTGCCAAGCAACGAACTCTTTTAGAATTATTCAAGAAGCATAATGAAGATGCACAAAAGTTGGTTGGTATCAGTAAAACAGCTGCTACTATGGCGAAGTATGACCGATGCTACAGAAGAATGGAAGAATTTATGAAGGCAAAGTATAATATTACAGATATTGCTTTGAAGGAAATCAACCATATGTTCATTACGGATTTTGAAACGTATTTACGAACCGTCAGTTTATGTAATGAGAATACAACCGCCAAATTTATGCAGACTTTCCGAATGATTGTCATTATGGCAAAAAATAACGGTTGGATTTATACTGATCCGTTCATGAATTATAAAATTCGATTGAAACGCGTGGATAGAGGTTATCTGACCGAACAGGAGATACAGAAAATATTGAAGAAAAAGTTCCCAACGAAACGTTTGGAACAGGTGCGGGATGTATTTATTTTTTCTTGTTTTACCGGGCTCAGTTACATTGATATAAAGACGCTGAAAGCAAGTGAAATCTGTACCTCGTTTGATGGTAAGCTATGGATTATGAGGCATCGCCAAAAAACAGATACCCCGGTAAATGTTCCACTTCTGAAAATTCCATTGGCTATACTGAAGAAGTATGATGGACAATTACCTAAAGGTGAATTATTGCCCGTATTAAGTAATCAAAAGTTAAATTCTTATCTGAAAGAGATTGCTGATTTGTGCGGAATTAATAAAAATATTACTTTCCACCTCGCAAGACATACATTTTCGACGACTGTCACGCTTGCTAAAGGTGTTCCCATTGAAACAGTCAGCAAAATGTTAGGACATACGAATATAGAAACGACACAGATTTATGCCCGCATCACGAATGATAAGATACGTAATGATATGCAGCAGTTATCTGGGAAATTAGATGAATTCGAATCAATAGCGTTAAACTCATAATGATAATAGAATATAGAGTATGGACGAAGGAAAAGTAATTATAGAAGCAAAGGATTCCGGCGGTGTTCGTATTGCTCTCAGACCTGCGGAGGATGGGAGCATCTGGATGAATATACGGGAGATCGCCGATATATTCAATGTTGGCGGAGCATCTGTTGAACGACAAATCAAAAAGATTTTTGCTGAAGGTGAATTACATGAGTATGCGGTGAGAAAAGATATGCCGATAGAATATGCTCCCGGTAAGCATGGATGGTTGGATTATTATAATCTTAATATGATTATTATGCTTGCTTTCCGTATGAAGAGTGCGTTTTGCGCCATGTTCAGGGAATGGATTACGGAACAACTTGTACGAAGGGTCAGTGAACAACAAATCCCTATTGTACTGCAAATAAGTAAAAAGCAAAGTGTAAACTAATAGACTTTCATAAAATTGAACGGCTTTTCCTGCTTTTATAGGTGGGAGAAAGCCGTTTCTTTGTTTATAATCGGTGCGTTTACTCCTTTGTGATAAAAGAAGCTAAAAGAATAATGAATGATGTTTCCCTTCGGAAGTCAAGGTAGTATATTTGCATAAAATATTGAAATAGAATATAGTGCTTATGGTTGAAGACTTTAATATGCTTTTTGAATATGATTCTGGCTATGTAGTAGATGGGTATAAAGTTCCAATGGGCTATGAGTTGGGAAGTTATGAGGAATTTTTCTATCTGCACCGACAACCACAGGGTGAATTTGTAATTGTACTGAAAGAAGGAGGTCTTTTTTATTTCTTATCTGATCACTTTAGCGATTTTACGATACTTTGTAAGGATTATGACTGGTATGTCATTTCGCATCAGTCGTTCAATATACAACTTGAAATAGGCATTGGATTGATGAATACCGGAGGATCAGTCGGCTGGATCGGACGGGCGGAATCTTCGGAAAGATTGAGTATGTATAAGGATATATTGGTTTTCTCTTATGATTGTGGAGTGGAAACAGAGTTTTATCCTTATGATACAGCTTTCACCGGAAGTTGTGAGATTGACGGGAGTACATGCTACTATGTACATGATTATTATCCTACGCGTATTCAAAAAATAGATGTACATCAAAAGCGTATCAGTAATTTGATTTTCCGATTCAAAGAGGGAGGGCATTGCGGGATGCTGGTGGCTAAGATTGTATCTCTTTGCATGAAGAATATTTCTTATTATAATTCTCCTGAAAAGACGATATTAATTCCTATTCCTGCTTCTACAAGGGAACGGCAACGGAAAAGATTTCCTGTTCTCTGCTATCATTTATCGAAGTGGTTGAATGTGCGTGATGGCTTTCAAACCATCTGGATAGAAGAGGAAAGGGAGCAGATGAAAGGTACTTCGCATAAGGATGTGGTGTCTAATCTGAGTATCAAAAGGAGAGATATAAATGGGATGCACGTAATATTATTCGATGAATATGTTGTGTAGCAAATTATGTGGTTATAATAAATTAAATGCCTAATAGTTAATTGTTTTTGTATATTGTACACAACATAATCTCATTCATTTAATCTACATTAGAAGTCATAACTTAAAAATAGATTAGATATGAGATTCGAGGATTATTTCAAAAGACGAGGGAGTTTAAACAAACAGTTAAATGCTCCTTTTTTAAAAGAACGAATAAGTCTTATAGACAGAAAAATTGCGGTTGGCGCACAACCAAGTTTTGTTCGTTTTCTTGCTTATTTATTGCGCCCTATTGCAATAATGGCTTCAAATCATCAAGGGTATGTACCTATAAATGAGATTTGGAAGTTAGCTCATCCAGCCGAGCCAATAAGCAGGATTCGTTCTTTATGTTTATTAGAATACTCTGTATCTTTTTTGCAAGATATACATAAATTAGACCCGATCTATAATGACCAATCTCTTGTAACCAATAACCTAATTCACTTTCCTTATTTTCGAGTCTTATATTTATCTGCTCCTAACTTAGCGGAAAGAGAGGATTATTTGCAGTACAAATTAAAAAATGGAACCTCTCCTAAAACTTTTTCCGAGATAATTCCTATACTGATACATATACAAGACCATCTTCAGCTATTTCCACTAAGGGTTGTAAACCAGTTGGACATCATTAATGCTGCCAATCACTATTCTTCTCAAAATAAATCACCGAACTATTCCTTTATGATGTTTTTGCGAGTAGCCAAAGATTGGTTATCTTATTTAAACTTATTACTCAAAGAAGATAAATTGTCCGATATAAATGACATAGACAAACTGTGGTGTTATCTAAACTCCATGCGTAAAAGAGGTTTGTCGGAAAAGACCGTACAAGTGAACAAGAGACAGCTTGGTCAATTTATGATGTTTGCTATGGAAAAGGACACTTCGTTAAATAATTTAAAACCAGATACAATTGATGGATATTTCAAGCTATTGAGTGATAGAGGAGTTGTCCGAAGAACTATATACCCTTTATCTTCGACTATTAGAGTGTTTTTACGATTCTGCGAAGAAAATAAATGGTGTAAAAGGGGAATCAGTTTATTTGTAAAAGCTCCAAGAGTATATCATTTTGAGACATTGCCTTATCCTGTTCCTTGGGAAAACATTAAAGAACTTATTAAAAATGTTGATACAGAAAATTCTACGGATATAAGGAATAGAGCCATGTACCTATTATTCGCAATTTATGGTCTTAGAAGCAGTGAAGTAACAGGCTTGCGACTTACTGATATAAATTGGGAAAATGAAACTTTTTATTTACATCGTTCAAAGAACAGCGCACCGCAAATATTACCACTATTTCCAATAGCAGGTAATGCAATCATCAAATATTTACGATTCGTAAGAAACAATGATATAAAATCAGAGTATGTATTCTTGGCTTTAAAAGCTCCATATAAACCTTTATCCGGTGCGGCACTATACCGTTTTCTTAACGTACATTTGAAAAGTCAAAATTTGCAATTAAAGCATTATGGAGCACACAGTTTACGGTATGGTTGCGCAACACACCTTATTAATACCGGACATACTTTCAAAGAAATCGCAGATTTGTTCGGTCACAAAATGTTGGAAACTACAAGAATCTATGCCAAAGTCGATATGAGCAATTTAAGTAAGGTAGCTGATATGAATTGGGAGGGATTACTATGAAAACATATGATGTAATAGAACAGTATATTGTTTACAGAAGGTCTCTCGGAGAGAAATGTAGAACGACAGCCTTTATATTGCGCCAGTATTATAATTACATAGGAAAGGATTTTGAATTTTCTGAAATCACGGAAAAAATAAATTTGGATTATTTGTATGGTGAAAAAAAAGAGATAACCCCCGGCTGGTTTGGTAAACATTCGGCATTGAAGGGGCTTTTTCAATGGGCATATCCCAGACTGTTGATTTCAACAATTCCGCTACCGGAGGCTCTGCCCAAAAGACCGGCACATAGCCCTTCTTATGTTTATACGCATGAAGAGCTTAAAAGAATGTTCTTTGTTGCAGAGAACTTGCCAAGTTGTAAAAAAAGCGTTTGTATACTTTATGGAAGATGCTTCTCTACTTTTGTGAAACTTACTTATGTTCTTGGACTTCGCTCGCATGAAACCATAGCTCTAAAACTAAAGGATTTGGATTTTGAACAAAATTTTGTATCAATCAATGAATCTAAATTCTATAAGTCAAGAAGAGTACCTTTCAACCATCAAGTTAAAAAGTTCCTGCAAGAATACTTAGAATGGAGAAAATCATTATCAATGCCGGAACATAAAGAAGCATCATTATTCTACACTAAGAAAGGAGAACCTGAAACAGTCAGCCGAATGAGATATTTCTTTAAACAAGTGAGAACATTGGCTGGAATTAAAAGAACTGACAAGAGTTTCCACCAGCCAAGAATACATGATCTTCGCGGAACTTTTGCAGTTCACAGACTGACTGCATGGTATCAGGAAGGATTAAATGTGAATGACCTGCTTCCATTCCTTTCCACATTTCTTGGTCATGACCGTTTGGTTCATACACAAGTATATCTCACCATGACAGAAGAATTGCTTAGTGAAGCTAATAAGAAATTTGAAGAATATGTAAAAATAAACACACACAATGAAGAATAAGAATCAATTATTTTTAGGATATTGGATACGTCCTTTTCTTATGGAGTATCTGGTAACAATCAAAAATTACTCTATCAACACGGTAAAAAGTTATAGAGACAGCCTTACAATATTTTTAGTTTTCATAAAAGATACGACTAAAAAGAAGATAGAGCAAATTAGAATTGAGGACATAACTCCCGTATTGATTGAAAAATTCCTGAAATCAATAGAAGAGAATCGTAAATGTTCTGTCTCTACAAGAAACCAGAGGCTTGCCGCAATACATTCATTGGCTCAATTCATTGCTACCAAATGTCCGGAACAAGTAGAATGGAGCCGCATGATTCATACGGTACCATCAAAAAAGAAAATAAAGTCATTGATTACCTATCTTGAAAAGGAGGAAATGGATGCCCTGCTAAATGCTCCGGACAGAAAAGAAGTTCAAGGAAGAAAAGATTATGCTCTACTTTTATTTTTATATAATAGTGGAGCAAGGGCAAGTGAGGTCTGTAATTTATTGATTAAGGACTTGTTTCTATCACGAAATCACACAAATATGGCAACAGTGACAATTTGCGGGAAAGGGAATAAGATCCGACGGTGTCCCTTATGGGAAAGCACTGTTGTAGAACTAAAAAAAATAATTGCTAACAGGACAGAGGATGAACATATATTCCTCAATCGGTATGGGAATCCTTTAACCCGTTTTGGCGTATTTGAAATGATAGATAGAATAGTTAAGGTTGCTTCAAAAACATCTCCTAAACTTAAAGATAAAAAAATATCTCCACACGTGATACGCCATACGACGGCTTCCCATTTACTTCAAGCAGGTGTTGATATTAATACAATCAGGGTTTGGCTTGGTCACACTTCTATTGAAACTACGAATATTTATGCGGAAGTAAATATGGAAATGAAAGCAAAAGCTCTGAAGGAATGTGAAATTCAGACTCTTTCAGAGTTTGAATCAAAATCAGAATGGAAAAACGATGATAAATTAATGTCGTTTCTAAAAAGCCTATAAAATATATGTTGGCGAAAATTGATATAACATATTGATTTTAAAGCAAAAACAATTAGTAGCCAACATAATTTGCTACACAACATATTCATCCTTATGTTGTGTACAACATAAGGATGATATATTAACCACCGGACAGAGTTTTAAACAGTTGAAGCGAAGAATGATAGACTTGGGAGCTAAGTCTGTGACCGGGATATTTCTTGGAAAAACAGTTTGGCTAAATGATTGAGAAACTGTTTTGGCTTTTATGTTTTCCAATGCAGAGAAATGAATTTTAAATAATGTAGTTGCTGAATATAGATGAAATATTATTTGTAATTTTTAGTTATGGAGGTAAAGAGTGATATTATGAAAGTAAAGGAAGAACCGTTGGTAGATAAGGAATATCTACTTGAAAAATTCCCGGGAAAGGGTGGGTGGACTTACGCTCTGATCCCTGAAATTTTACAGGATAAACACTCACATTTTGGTTGGGTAATCGTAAACGGCAGTATTGACGGTTATGAAATCAAGAAGTTTCATTTAATGCCGTCGGGTAACGGGCAACTGCTTCTTTCTGTGAAAGCTGAAATACGGAAAAAGATAAAGAAACAAGCGGGAGATTATGTTCATGTCATTTTATATCCGGACAATGAACCACTGGAAATTCCTGAGGAACTACTTTTATGCCTACAAGAAGATCAGGATGCACAGCAGTTCTTCTATTCTTTGAATGAAAATGAACAACACAATTATGTCAAATGGATCTATTCCGCCAAAACAGATGAAACAAGGGTAGAAAGAATAGCTAAAACCCTTGTCAGACTATCTAAGCATCAAAAAAACAAAAATAGTCAATAAGACATTTTTTTCACTAACCAATGGGTCGCTTGGAGTCAATCAGTATGTCTATTTTTTAGTAAATTCATAAGAAATGGCAGTTGAAAAATACGAAATATTTAGCTGTAAAAACTATTCTTTTGAGTTGTTTGTCTTTCGTGATTTCTTACGTTCATATTTTAGATGATTCATTTCTTTTTGCGTATATCTGATGTATTTACATTCGTCAATTTTATATCTTTCAAAAACTTTCTTCAAGTGGAGTTTCTCATCTACGATAGGGAATCTACCACCTCTAACCTTCTCTGCTCCGTACTCGTTGAAGTATTTCTCAACAATAGGATCAAGTTCCTCAATAATCTCCAAATGATCTTTAGGACAAATTACGGGAATAATTTCCAATAGCTTAACAGGAGTGTGGAGTTTGCACCATTCGCAATATTTACCTTTCTCATATTTCTGCATAAGTGCCGTCAAATTACTACTGTAACTTACATGGTAATAACCATCCTCTAATGCCAGCACATAAACAACCATAATGCGCTCGTTATCATTAAGTGGCAAATCATAATCTATCTTAGGATTATTTTTCTCATAATCTTCTATGAGTTTGCTGTAATTACTAAAGTTAGTAACATTCACACCTTTTCCTTTTTTCTGTAAGAATGATTGTATAGCTCCTAAATGCTGTTCCGGCTCCAATAAATTAAAACTCCCTCCACGGACATTCTCATACCCGTATTCAGCACCGCATTGAAGTACCCACTCATTAACCATATTCATATCAGGAATACCATTTTCAAATACTGCTTCCTGATATTTCAATAACCGTATGGGTTTATTGATGTAAGTCCAATTTGAAGCAGTACCTTTTTCCTGTCTTTTAAGGGCGGATTTCAAGGAACGGGAGTAGCCGACATAATATTTGTCATTTTCCAATTCAAGAAGATATATATAATACTCTCTTTTACTAAATGAAATATCCTTAATATCTATATCTAAAAAATATCCGCAATGTTGCAGGTGCTTTATGGTTTCGATTTCACCCACATTACACCAATAGCCACCTCTGACCATTTGCCAGCCTTTGGCTTTCATCATTTTTATAGTTTGGTGGTTTTCCCAACGGTCCTCTTCTTCGAGAGAAGAAACGAGAAAAGATTCTTTTTCAATTACACTAACAGGGGGATGTAATTTAGTCCATACAGCCCCTTTATCGCTAAAGTGTTCATTAAATCTTCTGTCAGGATCAATGGTCTTTCCTACATAATAATAACCATCTTTCAGTGCTAACGTATAGATATATATCTGATAAGTCATTGCTTTTCAATGTGTTTATTGATTTTATGTGCATTGCCTCTCTCGTGAACGAGGATGTCCAAATGTGCATCCATCGCAAATATAAGCAAAGAATTAATGTGACCTAATGATTTGGCATTACAGATTTTTATTATAACTCTGGTATAGCTTAAATTCCAGAGAAATCTTACATAGGTAGTTGCCTACCTGTGGATTCTCCCTCTTTTATCTTTTCAATTTTGCGCCATAATCAAAAAGCGTAAAAGAATGGAAATAATAACTCTGGATCATCAAGTATATCAAGATTTGGTAACTCGAATTAATCGGATTGCCGATTATGTATTCAAAAAAGAAGCAGTACCTGCGGAAGAGCCTGAAATATGGCTGACAAGTGAGGAACTTGCCGAACTTCTTAAAATTAGTACGAGAACTCTTCAACGTATGCGGAAAGAACGAACTATTCCTTATTGTATGATACGGAGTAAATGCTTGTATCGTCTTTCCGATGTGGAAAAATGTATTGCACAACGTATTGTCAGCTGTAATCCGCAGACGCTGGATGAGTTTAGAGAAAGTTATAGAGTTGCTCACGAATCTACTTCCCGATGAATACTCCACTTGATACAGCCACTTTTGAAAATTGGATGCGGCAAATCATGGAACGCTTCGACCGGAACGAACAGCTTATCGCCTCCCTTACGGGCAAGGAACTCAGGGAGGTGAAATACCTCGACGGGGAACGGCTGCTCGACAATCAGGACTTATGCGAGCTGCTCAACACGAGCAAACGCTCCATTCAGCGTTACCGCAGTTCGGGGACACTGAAATACCAGATGCTCTGGCACAAGGTGTACTATAAAGAATCGGACGTGCAGGAGTTCCTGCGAACCCATTTCAAGGAGTCCGAAGGGAAAAACGGTGAGAAAAGGCAAAAGGCATAAAGCCACAAACTTCCAGACGGAAGCCACAAGCTGCCACACGGTTCTTCCCCCATTGCGGGACGGTTGATAGCCGCTACTTTCGTGGGCGAAACAATTTCATTTTTAATTAAAAGCAATAAAGTATGGAACAAAAAAAGAATCAAAAAGACGTGCTGATTGTCCGGGACGAGAAGACGGGAGAAATCAGCGTCGTCGCCGGGCTGAAAAAGGACGGCACGCCGAAAACGACCGCCGCTTCGGGAGCCAACCAGAAGGATTTTCTGTTGTTCGACAAGAACAGCAACCCGCTGGACAGCTTTCTGGACAACTTTTTCCGGCAATGCAAGGAGCCGAAACGCTTCGGCTTCTACCGTGTGGCGGCGGAGAACATCGAGCATGTGATAGACGTGCTTAAAGACCTGCTTAAAAATCCCGAAAAGAACCGTGACCTGCTGGAACCGCACCATGTGGACACGTCCAAGTACGAACAGCAGGCACAAACCGTATCCGAAGAAGTTAAACCTGTCCCCGATGAGCCCAATGACCTCAACCCTTTCTGGCAAGCAGTTGAAGAGCATTGGTTCCCTGACGAAAAAGATTCCGAAAAACAGGAACATGAGCAGGAACAGACACAAGACGGACAATCCGCACAAGAGAAGCCCGATGAGAAAAAGTATCTGATAGATGAAAACCGTATTGATTGGGTAAATCTTGAAGAACAGTACGGCATCAAACACGAAGCGTTGGAAGCATCGGGTGATTTGGAAAAAATGCTCGGCTACGGCAAATCGGCACTTGTGACGGTCACTCCCCTTATTGCCGGAGAACGCTACGAGATAGAGGCACGGCTTTCATTCAAGGAAATGCCGGACGGCAGTATCGGCATCGTGCCCCACACCATCCGCAAGGAGCCCAAACTCGACGAGAAGTTCATGGAGCATGAATTTACGCCCGAAGACAAGGAGAACCTAAAAAAGACGGGAAACATGGGACGTGTCGTTGAATTGGTTGATAAGGAAACGGGTGAAATTATCCCTTCTTATATCAGTATCGACCGTCAGACCAACGAGATAGAGGCTATCCCGGTGAAAGACGTGCCCGTCACCACGAGAATCGGGCAGACCGAGTTTACCGAGCATGAAATAGCCGAACTCGTTGCCGGGCGTCCCCTGCCCAATAAAGAAATCATCTTGTCTGAGAAACGGAAATTCACCGCCACGTTGCAGGTGAACGTGGAACGCCGGGGCGTGGAGTTCGTGCCCAAACCCAAACAGAACGGGCAGAACAGAAGGCAGCGCAACGGGCAGGCGACCGGGCAAACGGCACAACAACCTGCCAGACCGATTCCGGTTGCACAGGCGACAAGCGGACAAACCGCCACCGGGACGGAAGGCGAACAGAAGCCTAAAGTCTATAAATTCCAATGGCTGGACGAAAACGGAAATATCCGCGCCCCGAAAACAATGGGCGGTGTGCTGCTCACTCAGCAACAGCAGAAGGATTTCGCCGCAGGGGGAACCATTCTTGTCAAGGATATGAAGCGCGACGGCAAGGGAGAACCCTATACCGCCTATGTCCGATACGATTTTGAGGCAGGCAAGCCGAAATACTTCCGTGCCGACCACCAAATGTCGCACGCACGAGAGGTTGCACCCGCTTCGGAAAGCCGCACGCAGGTAGCCGTCAATACTCACGGGAATACCAATGAAGCAACAAAGGGCATAGACAAACCCTTGCGACAAGGACAGGTCACACCCGCCAATACGCAACAGCAACAACGGCAGGAACGCAGGACACAGAACCGGTCGGCAGGCGTAAGGATGTAAAAATATGGCAGCATTTATCATTTTCATAGCCGTGCTTCTCCCATGTGTGGTTGGCAAACTGATATGGCGTGCCGATTGGCAAGCCATCGAAGAGGAAAACAAGCGGTACTACACGGAGGAAGGACACCATATCTATTATGACCGCAAGCTGGTTGCGGCACTCGAAAAAGAGAAGTTAAAAGCAAAATCAGTAGCAGAAGAAGAAAAATAATTATCAACCGGGGCTTAGCCCCAACCACTAAAATCCACAATAAATAAATTAAATCAGTATGAACAATCAAATTTGCATTATTGCAGAAAAACCCAGCGTGGCGAGGGAAATCGCCCGTATCGTGGGCGCAACGGAGAGAGCGGAAGGTTACCTGAAAGGTAACGGGTATTATGTAACATGGGCTTTCGGTCATCTGGTCATGCCCGCCTTACCCGAAGGGTACGGCATCAAGGGATTCCACCGGGATAACCTGCCGATTATTCCGCCTGTGTTTACTCTTGTCCCCCGGCAGGTCAAGGGAGAGAAAGGCTACAAGCCCGACAGCGGCGTGGAGGCACAAATTAAAATCATCGCCAAGCTGTTTCGTGAAAGCGACAAGATTATTGTCGCCACCGATGCAGGACGTGAGGGAGAACTTATCTTCCGCTATTTGTACGAGTACATCGGATGCGCCACTCCTTTTGACCGTCTCTGGATCAGTTCGCTTACCGACAAAGCCATCCGTGAGGGATTGGAAAACCTGAAATCCGGTGCGGAGTACGACAAGCTGTATTATGCAGCCAAGGCACGCAGTGAAGCGGACTGGCTCGTGGGTATCAACGCCACGCAAGCCATCACCGTTGCCGCCGGACGAGGTACATACTCGCTCGGACGTGTGCAGACACCCACATTGGCGATGATATGCGACCGGTATTGGGAAAACAAGCGTTTCGTTCCCGAACCTGTATTCCAGCTCCATTTATCGACCGACGGAACGGCGGACGGTGAGGTCGTGAAATTCTCTTCCATAGAAAAATGGAAAGAGAAAGAGCCTGCCGAAACCGCCTACGGCATAGCCAAAGAGTGCGGGAAGATTATCGTCACCCATGTGGAACGCAAGGAAACCGTGCAGGAAGCCCCGCTCCTGTATGATTTGACGACCTTGCAGAAAGAGGCGAACACCAAGCACGGGTTCTCGGCGGAACAGACGCTCTCCATCGCCCAAAAGCTCTATGAGGCGAAGCTGATTACCTATCCCCGCACAGGCAGCCGTTATATCTCCGAAGATGTATTTGCTGAAATACCCGCATTGCTGCTGACATTGAAGAACAACCCGGCATGGGGCGGTTATATTTCCGGCATGGGCGACCTCTCACTCCGGAGCGTGGACGATACGAAGATTACAGACCACCATGCCCTGCTTGTCACGGAGGTAAAGGCACAGCATCTTGGTGCAGAGGAACGGATTATCTACGACATGATTGCCGGGCGTATGCTGGAAACCTTCGGGGAAAGATGCGTAAAAGACGTGACGACCGTTTCGGCGGAATGCGGCGGCGTGGCGTTCGGCATCAAAGGTTCCGTCATTAAGCAAGCCGGATGGCGTGGCGTGTACCGGCAGAGCGAGGAAACGGAAGAAGTGACGCTGCCCGAATGGAAAGAGGGCGATACGCTACCCGTCAAGGGGTGTTCGCTGACCGAAGGGAAGACCAAGCCGAAACCGCTTCACACGGAGGCTACTTTACTTTCCGCCATGCAGACCTGCGGCAAGGAGCTGGAAGACGAGCAGATGCGCCAGTCCCTTAAAGAGTGCGGCATCGGCACACCGGCAACAAGGGCTGCCATTATCGAAACGCTGTTCAGACGTGAATACATGGTGCGGCAGAAAAAATCCCTCGTCCCTACCGAAAAGGGGCTTGCGCTTTACTCGGTAGTCAAGGCGATGCGCATTGCCGACGTAACCATGACGGGCGAATGGGAAACGGCTCTCTCGCAGATCGAAGACGGCGGAATAAGTGCCGAAGCGTTCCGCAAGGGCATTGAGGCGTACACCTCGCAGATTACATCGGAGCTGCTGAGTTCGGACAAGCTGTTCCCGCACAATGAAAGCGGATGCACTTGTCCCAAATGCGGGAAAGGGATGATGCAGTTCTATGGCAAGGTGGTACGTTGCGGCAATCCCGATTGCGGGTTGCCCATGTTCCGGCAGAAAGCGGGGAAAACGCTGACGGATGCGGAGATTACCGAACTGCTTACCAAAGGGCGGACGGGAGTCATCAAGGGCTTCAACAGCAAGGAGGGCAAGCCGTTCAGTGCCGCCGTCGCCTTTGACGGGGATTTCAACACGGTGTTCGTGTTCCCCGATGTGAAAAACAACCATAACTCCAAGCGAAAAAAGAAATAATGCGTATATTTACCACTGAATTTGCAGGAAGTCATTCATACTATCTGATAGTCGGTACTGATTTTACTGTGGATTTTAGTGGTGGCACTCGGCGGGGACGTCGAGTGCCTTTCGCGTTTATACCTTTCTTAATTACAATCATCCACTAAAATCTACAGAAATATGAATGATAAGAATAAATCCGCAGAGTTTTCCTATTACGGGCTATACCTGCTGAAATACTTGAAAGAGAACCATCCCGACCGTGTATCCGACACGGATTTCATCGAAGGTCGTGCCGACCATGCCGCCGATGTGTACGAACAATCCCGTCTGGAAGGGGCTACACCGGAAGGTGCGCAGGAGTTGGCAATGGCGGCATTGCTTCAAGGCTTGCATTTTTCCAAGTACAACACCGTTATCGAAGTATTGTGGAACGAGTTTGCCGATGAAGTGCCGCAGGGCGATGCCCTTGTATTCGCCCTGACACTGCTCCCCGCAACGGAAGAGGTGTTCGCCCGATACCCGCTTGCGGACGGTTTCGCCTACACGCCCGAATACGACCTGCTCTACACCGAACTGACGGGAACCGTCGCAATCTACCTCGAAGAGCATGGCATTTAACCGTAAAGCGAAGCTGCGGGACAACATCGAGGCAGTACGGACGGTGTTCACATTGGAAAAGGAAGGCAGGGCGGCTACTCCCGAAGAACGGGAGGTACTCAGCCGCTACTGCGGTTTCGGCGGGTTGAAGTTCATCCTCAACCCTGCCGATAACCTGATGGACGCCGTACATTGGACGAAATCAGACCGCGAGTTGTTTCCCATGACAGCGGAGTTACACAGGCTTGTCCGTGATAACTCGGCAGATGAGAGAGAGTACAAACGCTATATGGACAGCCTGAAAAGTTCCGTCCTTACAGCGTTCTATACTCCCCCCGAAATTGTATCGGCAATTGCCGGTACGCTCCATGAACAAGGCATTACCCCCGACCGCCTGCTCGATCCGTCGGCAGGACAAGGGGTGTTTATCTCCGCTTTCGGTGCTGACGCTCCGGGTGCGGAGGTCATGGCTTTTGACAAAGACCTGCTTACGGGAAAGATACTCTCGCACCTTTACCCGGAACATAAAGTGCGTGCGGAAGGGTTCGAGCGGATTGAGAAACCCTTCATGGGCACTTTCGATGTGGTGGCATCCAACATCCCGTTCGGCGACGTGGCGGTGTTCGATCCCGAATACACGGGAGTTGCGGACAACGCTCGGCGTACTGCCGCCAAGAGCATCCACAACTACTTTTTCCTCAAAGGTCTGGATGCGGCACGTGAAGGCGGTATCGTGGCGTTCATCACTTCGGAGGGCGTATTGAACTCCCCGAAGAACGAGCTTGTCCGCCGCCATATCGTGAAGAACGCTAATATCGTGTCGGTGGTACGGCTGCCCAACAACCTGTTTACCGACCATGCCGGGACGGAAGTGGGCAGCGACCTCGTTATCCTGCAAAAGGACACGAAAAAGAATCGGGAGTTGTCCGAGCAGGAAAAACGGTTTATCCTTGCAACGGACATCGGGGACGGCATCATTGAGAATGAATACACGATGAGCGTCGCCCCGCTCCCGAACACGAAAACGCAGCACGGGACAGATCCATACGGCAAACCTGCTCTGCTCACCATCCATCAAGGCGGTATCCGGGCAATGGGCGAAGACCTGAAAGAATATCTGGACATAGCCGTTTCCGCCAATCTGAATATCGACCTATATAATAGGTATAGGCAGGGTGCGCCGGAAGTGAAGCTGGAAACAGAGAAACCGGCAGCTAAGGAAACAGTTCAACCTGAACCGGAGGTGAAGCCGGAACCCGCAGCCGGGCAAAACCTCCCACGACCGGAGAAAAGAGAAGAGAAGCCGGAAATCACCCCTCCCGTGATGGACTTGTACGACCTGTTCAATTTCAGCCAAGAAGAACGGCGGCTCGCTCAATCGGGATTGAAGAAGAAACCGACCGGAAAGAAGCCCAAACGTACCGTTCGCTCCAAACAGCGCAGTTTGTTCGACCAGCCGCAGGCGACAACTGCCAATCAAACCACCCCTATAAATAAGGTGGAGGGAGAAACCGCACGACTGACACCACCAAGCGTGGATATGGAACAGGTATATGCCGCTATGGATTGGAATACCAACCCGCCTATCAACGGCTTTTATGAGGCGATGATGGGGCTTACTCCCAAGCAACGGGCAGAACTGAGGGAAGGGAAAACTCTATCCGACCGTTCCGATGCGGAAAAGCCGGTGTACCCGGTTGGTGGCGGATTGGAGGAAGAGCAACGCCGTCGGGAGGAAATAAAGCAACGGGAAGAAGCGGAGAAGTTAGAGGCGGAGTTGATGAAGCCCCGTCCGTTAATGGGAAAATTGGAACCGCACCACAAAGAGGGTATGTTAGTGGCGGACGGCAATCAGGTGGGATATCTGAAAGGGATTACCCGGTACGGGGCTACGTTCCACCCGTTGGAGCTGGACAAGGCACAGCAGGGAAAAGCGGAGCTTTACATCTCCATGCGTGACAGTTACCAGCGGCTTTATACCTACGAGGCGGAGATGCACGAGGAAAACAAGCCGGAACGTACCGCATTGAATACCGCCTACGACACATTCGTGAAGCGTTATGGCAGGCTGAATGCCAAAGCGAACGTGAAATTCCTGCTTATGGACGCTTCCGGGCGTGATATGCTTTCGCTGGAACGGGTGGAAAACGGGCAGTTCATCAAGGCGGACATATTCGACCATCCCGTGGCTTTTGCCCTGAACGACATTACACACGTGGAAACACCGCATGAGGCTTTGTCCGCTTCACTGAACCGTTACGGGGCGGTGAATCTTGATTACATGGAAACGCTTTGCGACAACAGCCGGGATGAATTGGTGAAATTACTGAAAGGACGCATCTTTTTCAATCCGCTCGTGGACAACTACGAGATTAAAGACCGCTTTGTCGCCGGAAACGTTGTTGAGAAGTTGGAACAGGTTTCCCGTTGGGCGGCTGCCAATGAAGGGAATGAGCGTAAACCGGAGGTGGAAGAATCGCTGGCGGCACTCAGGGATGCCATGCCCCGACCGATTACGTTCGACGAATTGGATTTCAATTTCGGTGAACGCTGGATTCCGACGGGTATCTACACCGCCTATGTCAAGCACCTGTTCGGAACGGATATTTCTATCGCCTATTCGGAGAGCATCGACGAGTATTCGGTCAAATGCGGGGAAAAGAACGCCAAAATCACCGACCAGTACGCCGTGCAGGGGCAATACCGGAAATACGACGGTGTCAGCCTGCTGAAAAACGCCCTTCTGAATACCGTGCCGGACATCAGCAAGAGTATCGGCAAGGATGAACACGGCAATGACATCAAGGTAAGGGACAGCGAGGCGATACAGCTTGCCAACGCCAAGATTGATGAAATCCGTAATGGATTCACGGATTGGCTAAACGAACAGTCGCCCGAATTTCAAAAGCGGCTGGCAGATATGTACAACCGCAAGTTCAACTGTTTCGTGCGTCCCTCCTATGACGGTTCGCACCAGAGTTTTCCGGGATTAGACCTGAAAGCGTTGGAAAAGAAGTACGGCATTAAGGAGGTGTACCAAAGTCAAAAAGACTGCGTCTGGATGCTCAAACAGAACGGCGGCGGGATATGCGACCACGAGGTCCTGCGCCCATAAGGGGCATATAGTAAATGTAGCATTAGCAAGCTACCAGGCAA
>NZ_QTLK01000069.1:0-1901 GCF_003602705.1 Bacteroides sp. AM16-13 | reverse complement strand
TAGTGTGCCATGAACGAACTATCGCCTGAATAACGGTAGTTCGATGCTTCATGAGAGATGAGGGTAGGTCCCTCGGAACCGCCTTACAGGAGGAGGTTTCAAACCACGGCATGCGGCTGTAGTAAAGAGCTATGGTCGTGAGCGATGTCCGAAAAGTCTGTCTAAAGGCAGGCAGGTGGCTATGTAAAAGGTGAATGAAAATGAACCGTTGATGAGGTACCGAAATACGCAAGACGATGTCAAAACCGAACTCCTATACTTGGTTCGGGATAAGCCAAAGGGAAACCTGCTTACTGCTTTGGCGGCATCCGGTATAGAGACGGCACGAGTTACATAGAGGCTCTTATGAGGAACATGGGAACCTGTGCAGAGATGCTAAGGGAAAAATTCAAGCAGAGACCCTGTAAGAATGAAAGTACCGATGCTCTGTATAGGGACAGACTGGCTCGTAGTAGTGACGAAGCTCCTGTAATGGGAGTGGAGCGAAGGGGTCAGCTTATTCAGCGAATGAATTTGAACAACTAACAAAATTAGGAGGATTTAATGAAAGACGCAAAGTCATTTGAAATTTCCAAACAGCTTGTTATGGAAGCATACAAAAGAGTAAAAGCGAACAGAGGGACATCGGGCATAGATGATGTTACCATAGCAGATTTTGAGAGCGATCTCAAAGGTAATCTGTATAAAATATGGAATCGGATGTGTTCGGGAAGTTATCTTCCCCCCGCTGTGAAACTGGTGGAAATCCCCAAGTCAAACGGGGGTAAACGCCCTCTTGGTATACCAACGGTAGGAGATCGTGTGGCGCAAATGGTAGTGGTTATGACCATAGAACCAGAAATAGAGCCGCATTTTCATGAAGATTCTTATGCATATCGACCAAAGAAATCTGCCCTTGATGCAGTGGAGAAAGCGAAAGATCGCTGTTACACTTTTCATTGGGTATTAGACCTTGATATCAAGGGGTTCTTCGATAACATAGACCATGAACTCTTAATCAGAGCCCTTGAACGACATGTGAAATGCAAATGGGCAATGATGTATATCAAACGTTGGTTATCCGTGCCTTATCAGTTGAAAGACGGAACACAGGTGGAAAGGACTAAGGGCGTGCCGCAAGGTTCGGTAGTCGGTCCGATTCTCGCAAACTTGTTTCTGCATTACACATTTGATGAATGGATGAGAAGAAATCATTCCAATATATCATTTGAGAGGTATGCAGATGACACAATATGCCACTGTGTAAGTCAGAAACAGGCGGAGTTTATACACCGAGCCATAAAGAAACGGTTTGCTGAGTGCAAGTTGGAACTCAATGAGGAAAAGACGAAGATTGTTTATTGTAAAAGGAATCATCGTAATATCGAATACGAATGTATTCAGTTTGATTTTCTTGGTTATACATTTAGACCAAGACGTTCAATTGATACTCACGGGGAAGTATTTCTAAATTTCTCTCCTGCTGTCAGTAAGAAAGCAAGAACGAAGATATGGGAAACGATTCGTGATTGGAATCAAAAGTACTGGGTACAGATGAAGTTAGAAGATATTGCGAAACAAATCAATCCTATTATTCAAGGATGGATTAATTACTATGGGAAATTCAATCCCGGAGTACTAAAGGAGGTTCTAAAGCGCATCAATCTGAAACTATCCCGTTGGATTCGAGATAAGTTCAAAGGGTTTAGAAAGTTCAAGACTCAGGCAATACATAGGTTAGGAGATATCGCATTGAAGAATCCTGATTTGTTTGCGCATTGGTCTTGGGGAGTTAAACCCACTGCCAGTCCGAGAAATCGTGCACGTGTGTAGTTGGCTGAATAAGAAGAGCCGTATGAGAGGAGACTTTCAAGTACGGTTCTGTGAGAGGCTTAGGGTGAGATTCCCTTTGCCTACTCGAT
>NZ_QTLK01000068.1:0-2209 GCF_003602705.1 Bacteroides sp. AM16-13 | reverse complement strand
GTGCGACAAGAGGTCTCACAAGTAATTGTTCAGCATCATGTCTGAACCTATTGTTCCGTCAATAGTAGCCTAAAGAGGCGTGCGTGACTGGTAACGGTCGGGTGCGGAGCCCTCTTGAGAACGACGTTCCAACCTAAACATCATAGGCGAAGAATGGCAAGGCTGACCGATAGGAGTAACGCAGGTGAATCGCTGCACCATCGTTACAAAGAATTGGCTTACGGATGTTTAGGAGCCATGCCAAAAGGCAAGCAGTCAGGATAGTACGTTGTTATGTCGTACTACACGGATGTTGCACTGCCGGTGGATGGGCGGACTCTAAGTCGGTCGTCAGTTACTTGTGCGAAACTTGGTAAGCCCGTATTTCTCCCATCAGCCAATAGCAAATGGGTAAGCCAATCGTAAGAGCGGCCGAACGGGGTGCGGGTAAAGGATTGTGGAGAAAGCGAATATCATGATGTAATGTTGTGGATAAGGGTTTCAACGTCACCCTACGCGAAAGCGGGCAGACTTCCACAGGGTAATTCTTTGTGAAACGAATTGTAGAACTTCAAGTATGGAGAAACAGCAAAGGAGCGAGGCGCAAGCCAAGTGTGCATCTTCAGCCGAACGCAAAACAGTGTGGAAAGGAATAGATTTCGCACGATGCGAGCGTAGGGTAAGGAAGCTACAAGTCCGAATAGCAAAGGCTCAGAAAGAAGGAAGATACAACAAGGTGACAGCCTTGCAACATCTTCTTGTCACCTCCTTTGAAGCCAAGGGATTGGCGGTAAGGAAAGTGACGTCCAATAAAGGAAAACGTACGGCAGGAGCGGACCATGTACTATGGGACACCGATGCCAAGAAAATAAACGCAGTGAGTTCTTTGAAACGGAGAGGGTACAAAGCCCTTCCACTGAAAAGGGTTAACATACCAAAGAAGAACGGAAAGATGAGACCGCTCGGGATTCCGACCATGAAGGACAGAGCCATGCAAGCTCTTTATCTGATGGCTCTAGAACCCATTGCGGAGACAACCGCTGATGCCAACTCTTATGGATTTAGAAAGTTCAGAAGTGCGGCAGATGCTATGGATGCCCTGCACAGATGGTTAAGCAAAGATTGCTCTCCCCAATGGATATTGGAGGGAGACATTAAAGGATGCTTCGACCACATCAGTCACCAATGGCTTCTCGATAACGTACGAATCGACAAGCACATCTTAGAGAAATGGCTGAAAAGTGGTGTCGTATTCAATAAGTTGCTACAACCCACCGTGGAGGGTACTCCGCAGGGTGGCATCATCTCACCGACACTTGCCAACATGACACTCGACGGCATGGAAAGAATGTTGAAAGAGAAGTATAAGGTGAGCTACATCGATGGAAAACTTTATCATCCGAAAGTGAATTGCGTGCGTTATGCTGATGATTTCATCATCACGGCAGACAAACGAGAAATACTGGAAGAGACAAAATGTATGTTGATTGAGTTTCTTGGGAAACGTGGTCTCACGCTATCCGAAGAAAAGACACTGATAACACACATCAGCGAGGGTTTTGACTTTTTAGGGTTCAATGTTCGGAAGTACAACGGCACATTGTTAATCAAACCATCCCCTAAGAGTCAGAAACGGTTCACAGAGAAACTGCACGAAGTCGTGTTCAAAAAGAACAAGGCTGTAGCACAGCAGAAGCTGATAGAAGACCTCAACCCTGTATTGAGGGGATGGGGAAACTACTACAGTAGTGTGGTATCGAAAACTACGTTTAGCAAGATAGACCATATATTAACCAACCAGTTAAAGCGGTGGTCCTATCGAAGGCATACGAACAAGTCGAGAGAATGGATAAAGAACAAATACTTTATCAAGGTCGGCAATCGGGACTGGATTTTCGGCTTCAAGTACAAAGATTGTGAAAAAGGTGCTATCTTTACACTTATGAAGCTGGCTGACATACCGATTAGACGACATGTAAAGGTGAAATGTGAAGCCAATCCATACGACCCGACTTGGGATGCCTACTTCTTGAAGCGGATGCAGAAACGCAACCGCTCACGTACGTCCCGAAAGGGAACTTTATCGGAAACAGTTGCCTGTAAAGGCGCGGATGAGCCGATTTAATTTTATGAGAATTAAATTTTGAATTATCGGAGCTGTATGCGGGGAAACTCGCACGTACAGTTCTTAATGGGGAATGCGGCGGTAACGCCGCAAACCTACATAACA
>NZ_QTLK01000067.1:581-2347 GCF_003602705.1 Bacteroides sp. AM16-13 | reverse complement strand
AAAGCTAAAAGGAAAAATTAAGATAGAAAATATGGCATCGCCGAGACGCTTACCTAACTATTACGGTTTTGTCGAAGAATAACTTGAATACTCTGCAAAACAAGTAAAAAAGTATTTGGAATCGCTTGGAAAATCTATGAGAAATGTTTTTGAAAGTGATGAAAAGCTATGAGAAATACGTTGTTTTATGGATAAAACGCTGGTAATACTATGAGAAATGCCGTTTTGAAAAGTATTTCTCATAGTGTTATGCATTTGATTTATATATAGTTATTGTATTTACTATGAGAATATGAGAAATGAAAATTGAAAATCGTTTGCAGGAACCTGCCCTGAGCGTTTTTATTTTGATACAATCAGGGCAAACGTCCGCCTGAGTTTAATTCATCAATACATTGCTTTAAGTCGTAAGGACAAATTAGTGGGGATTTGAAAGTTGCCAATATATAGCTATAATAATTTTATGTCTCATACCTATTTCTTTGTCAAAATTGTTTGTTTGCTAAATATAAATTGCTACTTTTGTCGTAGTTTACTTTCGAGCGATGAAGGTAACTTTTTAATATTTTTATTGAGAACGGTTATTTGTTGCATTCAATCATAAAAATCCGCTAATTTTTTACCAGTGAATGACAATGAGTGACAGGTCTCGCGCACCTTTGCATATATACTTTGTTATATACACAATTGGGCGTGGGACTATCACTTGTGTTCACTGGGGGTCTTAGCGGATACCTATGATTGGCATGAGCAGATAGTTTCCACGCTCTTTCTTTTTTATAAACCCTCGCACCATCGGGAACTGATGCGGTAAATAACGCAACCTATGTACGGAGACTTTAATCGCATTGTTGTTCAGCTGGTTCAGCATCCTGTCATGCACAAACCTCTCTCGGATTTAACCTATACGGAATGTGAACTGGCCTATGCTTTGATAAGAGAATTGATTGATTTGTCAACTGAAGGTGATTATACTTTATTGGACTATATCCAAATGGCTCGCCTGGAGTATTATCTGGGTGAGTTGTCTTGTAAGATCAACTGTAGTAGGGAGGAAACTGCCCTTCATTATGCGGGCGCTCTTCATCTATTAGAAAAAGGCGGCTTTGATTTGGGCATAAAGAAGTGGGTTGAACTTGTCAGCCTGCGGATCGAGAATCCTAAAAAAGAATGATATTCTGATTTTGTATATAGAGTCTGATCGGTATACTCAGTATTTATCCGGCATATCTATATGGAATAGTCAACCGTTAGACTGCTTAGAACAAGTATTCTAACGGTTGACAATAAATTCTCTTGCTTTTATAATATTTTTCTATATATCCTGTTAATTACTCTATTAGTCATGCCCAATTAACCATTCCAATTAATCCATCCTCTTTAATAATCCTCTTTAATCCATCCCCTTTAATAATCTCCTTTTGTAATGTCCCTTTGTGGTATATCCCTAGTATTCTTTTTACATTTCGTTCTTTTTCTTGCTTTCTTTCTATATCATCTTCTTGTCTCTTTCTTCCTGTTGTCTTTTTCTCAGCTGTAATTCGACTGTAATTTTGTTATTTCTTTCTTCTGCATCTTTTTCTCTCTTGCGTTCGCCTACGCGCCCGCGTGTGATATAATAATGTGTTCCATGTGTACCGTTTCCGCCCCCAATCCACTTATGATAAAAAAACATGTTCTACAACATCATTATCCTTCAGCACTTTAGCAGATTCTTTCAAAAAAACTTAGAAAAAAGAGTTTAATATATTTGGATTGTATACTAA
>NZ_QTLK01000067.1:0-571 GCF_003602705.1 Bacteroides sp. AM16-13 | reverse complement strand
TTCTATATCATCTTCTTGTCTCTTTCTTCCTGTTGTCTTTTTCTCAGCTGTAATTCGACTGTAATTTTGTTATTTCTTTCTTCTGCATCTTTTTCTCTCTTGCGTTCGCCTACGCGCCCGCGTGTGATATAATAATGTGTTCCATGTGTACCGTTTCCGCCCCCAATCCACTTATGATAAAAAAACATGTTCTACAACATCATTATCCTTCAGCACTTTAGCAGATTCTTTCAAAAAAACTTAGAAAAAAGAGTTTAATATATTTGGATTGTATACTAAAAGGGCGTACTTTTGCACCCGCTTTCCAAGAGAAGAAAGCCTTGCAGAATTGACATAGTGAAAAAGCGAGATTGCGCTTAAAGAAAAGAACAAAAAACTTCCGAAAAGTTTTGGAGGATAATAAATAAAGTTCTTATCTTTGCAGTCCGATTCGCAAAGAAAACGGTCTTTGTTTTTCTTTTATACATTCTTTCCCTTTCGCATAGAGAGTCTGAGAAATGAGTAAAAAGAAAAAAATAAAAAAAACTTCCGAAAAAGTTTGGTAGTTAAAAATAAAGCCTTTACCTTTGCA
>NZ_QTLK01000066.1:0-2427 GCF_003602705.1 Bacteroides sp. AM16-13 | reverse complement strand
CATCGTGGTCCTACAACCCCAATATTGCCGTAACAACATTGGTTTGGGCTAATCCCCGTTCGCTCGCCACTACTTGGGGAATCATTATTATTTTCTTTTCCTGCAGGTACTAAGATGTTTCAGTTCCCTGCGTTAGCCTCTTGCTATGCAAGATGTCATTCCTTCAGAATGACGGGTTGTCCCATTCGGAAATCTTCGGATCAAAGGTTATTTGCACCTACCCGAAGCTTATCGCAGCTTATCACGTCCTTCATCGCCTCCGAGAGCCAAGGCATCCGCCATGCGCCCTTGCTTACTTTCTTTCAAACGTTTTATTCGCGTATTGGTATTGATTGTGGAATTGCTTCCGGCTGTCAATATTGCATACTCGAACACGTACGGTTTGATATATACTTTTAGCTCTTACTTTTAATTTTACTTTTTGTACATCATGTCAAAGATCGTTTCTCTTTTCAGAGAGAGTGGAGAATAACGGATTCGAACCGTTGACCCTCTGCGTGCAAGGCAGATGCTCTAGCCAGCTGAGCTAATCCCCCAAGAGGTTATTCAAGAATGTTGTTTTTAGTTTTTAGCTTTTAGCTGTCACTATTCCTCGTTCTTGAGCTTGGTAGTCCCAGGCAGAGTTGAACTGCCGACCTCTACATTATCAGTGTAGCGCTCTAACCAACTGAGCTATAGGACTAGTTCAACCTTGTCTACCTTTCGTCTAGACTCGGCTTCTTTTTTCTCTTGTTTATCTCTATCTATACTTCTATAGATGGTTGATCTATATATTATAAATAAACAAGTACCAGTAGTACAAAAAACAGAACCTTTAAAGTCATTATTTTTAACGATGGCCGTTTTACATTATTCATGTAGAATTGCATCGTCTTACGACATCGCTCCAGAAAGGAGGTGTTCCAGCCGCACCTTCCGGTACGGCTACCTTGTTACGACTTAGCCCCAATTACCAGTTTTACCCTAGGACGCTCCTTGCGGTTACGTACTTCAGGTACCCCCGGCTTTCATGGCTTGACGGGCGGTGTGTACAAGGCCCGGGAACGTATTCACCGCGCCATGGCTGATGCGCGATTACTAGCGAATCCAGCTTCACGAAGTCGGGTTGCAGACTTCGATCCGAACTGAGAGAGGTTTTTGGGATTAGCATCCTGTCACCAGGTAGCTGCCTTCTGTACCCCCCATTGTAACACGTGTGTAGCCCCGGACGTAAGGGCCGTGCTGATTTGACGTCATCCCCACCTTCCTCACATCTTACGACGGCAGTCTCTCTAGAGTCCTCAGCATGACCTGTTAGTAACTAAAGATAAGGGTTGCGCTCGTTATGGCACTTAAGCCGACACCTCACGGCACGAGCTGACGACAACCATGCAGCACCTTCACATTTGCCTTGCGGCTAACCTGTTTCCAGATTATTCAAATGCAATTTAAGCCCGGGTAAGGTTCCTCGCGTATCATCGAATTAAACCACATGTTCCTCCGCTTGTGCGGGCCCCCGTCAATTCCTTTGAGTTTCACCGTTGCCGGCGTACTCCCCAGGTGGAATACTTAATGCTTTCGCTTGGCCGCTTACTGTATATCGCAAACAGCGAGTATTCATCGTTTACTGTGTGGACTACCAGGGTATCTAATCCTGTTTGATACCCACACTTTCGAGCATCAGTGTCAGTTGCAGTCTAGTGAGCTGCCTTCGCAATCGGAGTTCTTCGTGATATCTAAGCATTTCACCGCTACACCACGAATTCCGCCCACCTCTACTGTACTCAAGACTGCCAGTTTCAACTGCAATTTTACGGTTGAGCCGCAAACTTTCACAACTGACTTAACAATCCACCTACGCTCCCTTTAAACCCAATAAATCCGGATAACGCTCGGATCCTCCGTATTACCGCGGCTGCTGGCACGGAGTTAGCCGATCCTTATTCATATGGTACATACAAAATCCCACACGTGGAATACTTTATTCCCATATAAAAGAAGTTTACAACCCATAGGGCAGTCATCCTTCACGCTACTTGGCTGGTTCAGACTCTCGTCCATTGACCAATATTCCTCACTGCTGCCTCCCGTAGGAGTTTGGACCGTGTCTCAGTTCCAATGTGGGGGACCTTCCTCTCAGAACCCCTATCCATCGTAGTCTTGGTGGGCCGTTACCCCGCCAACAAACTAATGGAACGCATCCCCATCGATAACCGAAATTCTTTAATAGTAAAACCATGCGGTTTTAATATACTATCGGATATTAATCTTTCTTTCGAAAGGCTATCCCCGAGTTATCGGCAGGTTGGATACGTGTTACTCACCCGTGCGCCGGTCGCCATCTTTAGTTTGCAAGCAAACTAAAATGCTGCCCCTCGACTTGCATGTGTTAAGCCTGTAGCTAGCGTTCATCCTGAGCCAGGATCAAACTCTTCATTGTAAAAGTAT
>NZ_QTLK01000065.1:0-2486 GCF_003602705.1 Bacteroides sp. AM16-13 | reverse complement strand
CTGCGCCCATAAGGGGCATATAGTAAATGTAGCATTAGCAAGCTACCAGGCAAGGGTTTTCAACGCCTGTCATTAGCCAACTTATCCACTTAGCCGAAAGGCGGTGGGGAGTGTCGCATGTTGGAAACGGCATAAGTCAGTAAACTATCATATTGCTACTGAATGCCTAAATGAAATGATAGATATGAGGATGAAGACTATACTGTTTGAACGACAGTCCAAGTTGTTAGTTGGTAAACCCCGACGGAAGATAGTTACAAACGTCGGGCTGCAATACTTCTACTTTCCGACTTCGAGTACGAGAGCCGAAAACCGATTGCAGAACAGCCGCAATAAGCGGAAAAGGACGAAAATCGCATCCGACAATCTATCGCGCTATGTTACTTGTATGCCTAAATGGGGATTACCTAAGTAGGAACGCCGCAAGGCTATGGGACTTGTCTCTGAATATCCTATATGGTAACAGAGTCTCCGTAGTAGTCCGAGCAAGGGAAAGCCTTGTACATGGCGAAGGGAGATAGTTAATATTTTTAATACGTTTAACGAAAAATGTGTGAGACATTATGAGAGATTCAGGTAATGTATTAAACAGTCTGGCTGGGCATAGCTCAGACCTAAATTACAAGTTTGAACGGCTTTATCGACTGCTGTTCAATGAAAACCTGTATGCGTTAGCCTATCAGAACATCGCTTCTAATGAAGGGAATTGTACGAAAGGTGCAGACGGTCAGTCCATAGATGGAATGAGTGTTGAACGCATACACAACATCATTGACAAATTGAAAGACGAAAGCTATCAACCTTATCCTGCTAAGAGAGTTTACATTCCTAAAAAGAATGGCAAGAAGCGTCCCTTAGGCATTCCTGCCTTTGATGACAAACTTGTGCATGAAGTCGTAAGAATGATTCTTGAATCCATCTACGAGGGGCATTTTGAAAAGTGCTCACATGGATTCAGACCGCACCGCAGTTGCCATACTGCATTGGCTTCCATTCATGAGGGATTTGACGGAACTCGCTGGTTTATTGAGGGTGACATCAAAGGATTTTTTGACAACATCGACCACGATGTTATGATAGGGATTCTTGCTGAACGTATCTCTGACCAGCGGTTTCTACGTCTGATTCGTAAATTCCTGAACGCAGGATATATGGAGAAATGGCAGTTCTACAACACTTATAGCGGAGCACCGCAAGGGGGTGTTGTAAGTCCGATTTTGGCAAATATTTATCTTGATAAATTGGATAAGTATATGCAGAAATACATTTCATTTTTCAACAAGGCTGATAAAAGGAGAGTAAATCCTGAATATAAAAGGATTGAATCTCGAAAGTACAAACGAGTAAAGAAACTAAAGAATGAGACAGATGAGCAGAAGAAAGAAGTATTACGTCAGGAGATTAACAAGCTCCATCACGAAATGCAACAACTTCCTGCAACTCTGGACATGGATGAAAATTTCAGACGTATGAGATACGTTCGTTATGCCGATGATTTTTTGATTGGTGTAATCGGAAGTAAAGAGGAATGTGTAAAAGCAAAGGAAGATATTAAAGCCTATCTGCATGACACTTTGAAACTTGAACTTTCCGATGAAAAGACGCTAATCACCAATTCAAGCGACCATGCGAAGTTCTTAGGCTATGAAGTGACAATCCGCAGAAGTGACAAAACAAGAAAGGATAGCAGAGGTATTACTCGCCGTTCTCTTGGCTACAAAACAGTTCTTCTATTACCTACTGAGGTAATGAGAAAGAAGTTGCTCGACTATGGAGCAATGAAAATTGTAGTAGAAAATGGAAAAGAGAAATGGGAGTCTAAATCTCGACCTTATCTTAGAAATAATGACGACCTTGAAATCTTGAACCGATATAACTCGGAGATAAGAGGTATCTATAATTATTATTGTCTTGCCAACAACTGTAACATTCTCAATAGTTTCTACTTCTACATGAAGGAAAGTATGTATAAAACACTTTCGTCAAAGTATGAATCAACCGTACGGAAGATTATCCGAAAATACACTCGTGATAAAATTTTCTACGTACAGTATGAGGACAATAGAGGCGCAATAAAAGAACGTGCTTTGTATCATGGAGGATTTAGGCAACAAAAGCAGGCAAGATTGGACTTTGCGGACAATCTGCCCAGTTATCGTGCAACCCAAAGTACGAGCCTAATGGCTCGACTGAAGGCTCACGAATGTGAATATTGCGGAGCAACGGATAATTTGAAAATGTTTCATGTCCGTAAACTCAAAAATCTGGAAGGCAAACAAGAATGGGAACGTTTTATGATTGCTCGAAAGAGGAAAACAATAGCTGTTTGTAATAACTGTTATCGTAAAATTCATGGAAATAAGAAATAGACTGAATATATTGATGGAGAGCCGTATACATGGAGACGTGTACGTACGGTTCGGTGGCGAGTACATTGAAACCTACCGTCCGAAAGGACGGCAAGGCGCGATGTGCTTAGCCTGTGG
>NZ_QTLK01000064.1:0-2559 GCF_003602705.1 Bacteroides sp. AM16-13 | reverse complement strand
GTAAGCGTCTCGGCGATGCCGCCCCCCCTCAAAAAAAATAGAAGTAGCATCTCCTCTTTATGTTTCGATCCTACTTCTATTTTCTTTCCATTTGTCCGGCAATAAATTTCTATATACCTTTATGTCCGTATTTGGTGGTAGCTTTGCCGCTTTATTGATTACCTCCGTGATATATTCGAAGGTATTTATTCCCTGCATTCTGCATGAACAGGCCAGCGAATAAAATAAGGCACCTCTTTCCGCCCCCTTATGGCTTCCAAAGAAAAGGGAATTTCTTCTGGACAGTGATATATATCGGTTGTACCGCTCGACCAAATTATTGTCCAAGTAGTAATATCCTTCAGTAAAGATGCCCTTAATGGCCTCCCATTGCGAGAGCATATAGTCAACCGCTCCCGCCATCTCACTTTTGGGAAGCAAGTCAGGCTTACTCTTTATCCTGAGCAGTTCCCTTTTTATTTCGCTGAGTATCTGCGGCGCATACCTTTTCCGGTGCCTGAGGTTATCCTTGTCTGTCCATCCCTGTCGACCAACACAGTGTTCATGTTCTTTTTGATACAGCTTGTTCGTCAGTTCAACGATCTTTTGTGCGTCCGGTTCCTCCTGTACCTCAAGGAACTTCCTTTTGACATGCTGCAGGCAGGCGATTCTTTTAATTCCCGGATAGGCGTCACTTTCCAATTTTCTATACGGACTGTATGCGTCACTTTGTACTGTCCCCTCATATTCGGAAAGAAGGTCAAAAAGCACCTTCCCGCTACGGGAGCCATTCTCGTAGAGGTACAGTATCAATTTCTGCCTGACCGCGACGGCCGCCCAGATATACCCCTGCCTTACCCCTTTGCCTCTACTGTTCTTCTCTTCCACAAGGACTTTGTGGTAACTTTCATCACAACAAAGATAAGAGTCTTCAAGCACGGCCGTTCTCAACGCCCTGTAAAGGTTTTCCAACACTTCGGCCGCTCTGCCCAGCAGGTGATGCGCGGTGGGCTTTTCAAGCTCAAATCCGCTTTCACGGAAGAAGCCGATAATCCGCTCCACACTCATAGAGTAGATATAGCGCAACTGGCATAAACCCGCTACAAAAGATCCGTCGTAGTTTGAGTTAAGGAAAGGTGCCTGGGGAGCGGAACCGCAGAAGACTGTTCCGTTTAAGCTATAAATGTTTTGCCGGTAGACAAGCTTTTCAAATTTCGGAGGAGTGTAGACATAACGGATAGAATCACGGTATCCCATGAATTTGGCAAGGGATATGCTGAAAAGGGGATGTTCGGGATTGACTTCGATTACCTTCTCTTCCAGTTCAAAATGCTCCTTGCGTTTGGATTTATTGTTTCCCCGCTCTTTGGGAGAAGGGCATGGACGGGAAGGAGACGTCTGCCGGACCGCCTCCGCTTTACCCGGTACCTGCTTTTCAGACTCGTTGCTTATAAGTTTGCCTAAGCCACGACTGATGTTCTCCTGTTTCTTCAGTTTACCATTTTTCAAGGTCAACGCCTCTTCTAATGAATGGACACTTTCGGTTAATTGCCGGACCTGCATCGTCAATTCGCAGATAAGCAGCTGCCCATGCTCCTCACGCCTGGCAGCCGCTTCAAGCTGTTCTTTTAAAGATCTGATTTGATCCTCCAGAAGTTCTATGAGCCGGTCCTTTTGCATGTGTCAAAGATAAGAAAAAAGAACCGGAAGACAAAGAAATTAGCGAAGTATTTGCAATGTAATATATTGATATACAGATTACTATATTAGGATGTCACCTCAATCGGAACCGTTTCCTGCATTTGGCAGACCGGAGCGAGACGCCCTGCATTATCAAAAGAAAAGTCTTCCAGGAGAGCTCATAAGACCCTGTATCGGGATTAAAACGGGGAACCTCAAAGGTGCCTTCTTCCAGTCGTTTCTGATAGAGAATAAAACCGTCCGTATCCCACCGCAAAATTTTAACCATGTCACGTTTGCGGGAGAAAAACACAAATACGTCACCCGAAACGGGAGAAAGGGACATGTCGGACTTGACAAGCCGGTAAAGTCCGGTCATGCCTTTACGCATATCAACATAATGCTGGCACAGATAATAATGCATGCCATCGGTTAAAGCAAACATGACTTTTCCTCCTGAATTTTACTGTTATAACGGTCGATAAAACGGCTGACGCTAAAAGAACTGCCTTGCTTGATAGAAACAGTCACTCCGTCAGGGAAAGTGATGGTAACCCCGTAAAGCATATCCGGAGAGGAGGAAGAGGAAGAGCAGACCGGAAGCAAACGGCTGAAAGAGGATGCAGGCTCTTTAGCGGTGGTGACGGAAGAAGAGGGACGCAACTCACGGATACTGATGCCGTGACGGGAAAGCCAAAGACACATACCATGGTAGTTTACATGTCGTTCACGGCAATAACTACGAAGAGTTAAGGCAGGAGAAGAACATAAACAGGATTTATAATCCGATAAGGTACGGGTGTACAAGTCATGTGCAGTCATAAGATGTGTTTTTTTATTATGACGCAAAGCTAAAAGGAAAAATTAAGATAGAAAATATGGCATCGCCGAGACGCTTAC
>NZ_QTLK01000063.1:0-2674 GCF_003602705.1 Bacteroides sp. AM16-13 | reverse complement strand
GCTCCATGCTGAGCAACCGGCCTGTTCAAGGGAGAGGCTTCATACGTGGTCTGTAGGTACGGACGTGCATCACCGCCTGCTAATGAGCTTGCACCACTTTGTAAGGAAGAGAGGGCCATGCAATTGCCATTTCCTGCTGACTTGGCAGGAAGCCAGGTGCGTAACTTGCGTCCCTGATCATCATACTCTTGTAATGAGACAAGATCTTTCCCGTCGGGCGTAATGCCGCAATCTGCCGTTTGTGAGGGACGGCCCAGGTCGTCAAAGTATACCACCTGTTCACGGCGACCGCTATGGTCAGGCGAGGTGTAAGTACGTGTGCTAATATAGTTCTGTGAGGTGCTTTGTCCCGGACGTATCTCTCTATTAGCTCGTGCAGTTCTCTGTTCAGAGCCGGTTATCACCCTTCTTTCTTCTTTAGAATCGTATTGCGAATCATTGCCTCGTACTCTTTTTACTTCATACTCTTGAGCATTTGTTTTATGTTCTAAAGCATGGGCTGCTTCATGGTCGAAATCAGTAGCGGGAGAAGTTACTGTTCCATTTTCATTTTGCGATCCCCAGTCACTTTTCCAATAGATACATCCGGCTCCACGGTGCTGCCTATAGAATCAAAAGCAACAATCCTTTTTTCATATCAAAAAAGACTAATGGAAGTGTAATAAAAAAGACAAAACTGCCCTGACATAGAAAAATTACATTTATGTCAGAGCAGTTGCCAAATATTGGTAACTCTTAGCTTACAGGTGTTGAATTTATCAGAGGAATCAGTCTTCAACTATCAAGTTAGTTGCTGGTGTAAATTCCCATCCAGTTAAACCTGCTGTTTCGATTGCGTTTTTCAATCGCTCACTTACATAAGTATTGCCATCAAGTATACTAATGACAAAGAAATCCAGTTCATGGTCAAAACCCTTGCTCATGACAATTTTGTCACCCCATATACCCCAAGAAATACCTTTTTCTGCTTCTATGGCATCTCTTTTCTCCCAAAATTCTTTCTTTGAATGCACAAAAAAAGATTCAGACTTGTATCCGCTAATTAAGTCATATTCCTGAAACGAAGTTCTTTCATAATCGACAAAGTCGGAATAATCAGAAACAATATGGAAAAGAAAATAATCATGTCTAATCTTCCTTTTATATAATCCAAGTGGGTAGAACCGATGAGAACATAAATTGTATTGCCCAAGAACTGCTTTGGCTCTAGGACTCATAATACGCAAGCGATTACTAAATCCATTGCTGATGAAATCTGTTAGTTTAGCATAGCCAGCCAACTTTACTCCATCAAGATTAGGAGTATAATCGGGAAAAGTAGTTTTGTATTTATATAAGCTGAATAAAGCATTTGACGCATCTTCGTCATATCCTTTAATAAATTTATGCACTTGCGGAAAATCACTACCTATAATCTTTTCATTTAAAGATTCGTCCATTATAAAATATTTCATTACACTATAAATTAAAATTAAGCATCCCAAGGATTGATTGCCTTAACCGGTTTTATTGATTCCACCGGTTTTATCACTTTTATTCCATCCGTTGGCAAAGTTAAACTTTTTAATTCCAAATCATTTACTTTTGTATTAGGATTATTCTCTATTGCATTTTTTGCATTAGACACTTTTCCTCTCACAAAATTAGCACTTTGTTCAGGTGAGGCGTTTGGATTCTTTTCTGCAAATTTCTCAAACTCTTTACGTAGCTGTTCCGTATATTTAGGATGTTTTCCATGCTGTCCTTCTCCAGTAGCTTTACTGAATTTATCTACAGTCATTTTATTCTCTTTCCCTTCAAGTTTAAACCCGCCTTCTCTTGCAGCTTTTACAACATCATGTTTACCTAGTGATCTTGGAATAATATGGTGTTCCTCTTTAGGCAATGCTTTAACAACCTTATCCGCCGTACCTAACATCGTCATACGGCTACCCGTTGTTACCAAAGGATTAGCAGTCCCTAAAAAGAAAGGAGGGATTTGAGCAGCTTTTCCATCCGGGTCAATCAGCTTTATCGGATTATTCACACAATACGCATATGGACTAATACCATAATACACCTCTGCCATCGGATCCACCGCATTCCACCTTCCAATCGCTACGTCATACTGTCTTGCTCCATAATCATACCAATTCAATCCATTCTTTGTATCCAGCTCCTTACCATTATACTTATAAGGCTGAATACTCTTCTCCGCTGAAGCAAACGTGCCTCCGAACGGATAGTAATGGTTTACCTCTTCCTTTTGCCCCGTCTGATCTACAACTACGCGATTGTTTCCCTGATGATCCTGCAAGTAGTAGTGATACTTCTTATCGGATAACGTAACATGTCCGGCATCAGTGAGCAACAACTTCTGTGCACCATTTTCATAGATCACATTGCCACAATAATCCGTTGTACTGGTAGTGTTGCCTATCGTATGAACAGTGCGCAGCTTCGTGCCGTTCACTGCATACGTATAAGTAATGGTACTGCCGTCCTGGAACGTGACTTTACTTGGCGAATTTAAACAATTATATTGAATATCAATAATATTCTTGTTTAAATCTTTGGTCATATTGCCATTCTTGTCATAGGTGTATTCATTGTCCTGCTTTACGGCATCCTTGAATTCGAATCCGTTGTTATAAGCCGACGCTGTAGCGGCATCATCTACACGTGTCAGCCAGTT
>NZ_QTLK01000062.1:0-2752 GCF_003602705.1 Bacteroides sp. AM16-13 | reverse complement strand
TACGAAATCTGCAAAGTCTTTGCAGAACTTGGTACATTCGACAAATTAAAATTACCATCTACATCTGTGATTGTACCTTGAGTGGTACCTTTTACCAACACAGAAGCGCCAACAACTGGCTGCCCGTCTTCTTCAGAAATCACAACGCCTGTGATTTTTTGAGTTTGGGCAGTTACCAGGCCTATGCCCACAAAAAGGCATGCCAATAACAGCATCAATTTTCTTTTCATAAATTCTCTCTTAAAGTTTAACTTTACATTATTTGTATCTTTACTCTAACAATTTGCAAATATATTAATAAAACTGAAACTAACAATTATATTAATAAAAAAAGGTTGCAAATATAACATTTTGTTATTTTATGTGCTGTATTTATGCCGATAAGCATGTTTTTTCTTATTAAAAGCGCTGATTGCTAAAATAGCTAGTAACACTTTGCATGAGCAAAATGCATCTTTTAATATTTCTTTTACTCGTTTTTAGTCATAAAACACCTTTAAAAGCTATTCTTTTTGCTTTTTTCGTGGAAAAGCGAATAAAAAAGTGGCATTTAATTTAAAGTTTTGTGAATACTCGGTTATTTGGAGATTTGTTTTTTTTAGAGATATTAATGCTTATTCGTCTCTGATATAGCACAGAATTACGTCTAATTTGTTCTATTATTAATTTAAAAATGAAAGTATGGAAAAGATCAGTTACAACCTTGTGTTTAACAGAAAGAAGAGATTGAATAAAAAAGGAATGGCGTTAGTACAGGTAGAGGCCTATCTGAACAGAAAAAAAATGTATTTCTCCACCAAAATATATCTCAAACCCGATCAGTGGGATGCTAAACGAAAGATGGTGAAGAATCATCCTAACGCCAATGTTTTGAATCGTATGTTGTATGAGAATATAGCAGCTATTGAGCATACTGAACTTGGATTATGGCAACAAGGAAAGCCAATATCGCTAGATTTATTAAAGAATTCGATTGATAAGCCTCTAAGTAACGGGAGCTCATTCTTAACTTTCTTCAAAGAAGAAGTAGCTAATTCTCTTTTGAAAGAGAGCACCAGACAAAATCATCTTTCCACCCTTGAATTACTTCAGGAATTTAAGAAAGAGATATTATTCACCGATTTGACATTTGAATTTGTGTCCTCATTTGATAATCACTTGCAGTCTAAAGGCTATCACCTTAATACCATTGCCAAGCACATGAAGCATCTAAAACGATATATTAACGTTGCTATAAATAAGGAATATATGGATATACAAAAATATGCTTTTAGAAAGTATAAAATTAAAAGTATAGAGGGAAGTCATACGCACCTGGCTCCGGAAGAGTTATATCGCTTTGAAAATTTACAGCTAACAGGAAGATATACGAGGCTACAAAAAACAAAAGATGCTTTTTTATTTTGTTGCTACGCAGGGTTACGATATTCTGATTTCACCAGTCTGACCTCCGCAAATATTGTTGAATTCCATCAGGAAACCTGGATTATATACAAGTCTGTTAAAACTGGTATTGAGGTACGTCTTCCTTTATATTTATTATTTGAAGGCAAAGGAATCGAGATATTGCAACGCTATAAAGATGATCTTGACAGCTTCTTTAAGTTAAAAGACAATTCTAATATCAACAAAGAATTGAATTTATTAGCAGGCTTGGCGAAAATAGATAAACGTGTGTCATTCCACACCGCCCGGCATACAAATGCCACCTTATTATTATATAGTGGTGCCAATATTACTACGGTACAAAAGCTATTAGGACACAAAAGTGTGAAGACTACACAGGTATATGCAAATATAATGGATATAACAGTGGTACGTGATCTTGAGAAAACGGCCTCATCAAAAAATAATAATAGGTACAAAAGCTAGATGAAAGTGTTCTGTTTTTAAGATTTAGTTTTAGAAATGGAGGGTCTAATTTTCTCTAATAGAAAGAAAAGTGTATAATTAAATGAAAGAATATGCAATATCAGTTTCAAAAACGCATATACATAACCTAAATACACATCGTTATTACGAATATTATCACTCGTCCCATTTAAAGGAATAAAGTGTTCCTTTAAAAGGAACGGGTCATTGGTCGTAGAGAAGCCCTTGCTTTCTTTAAAAGGAAAGGATTAAAAGTTAATTTATAACCCTGATAGCCTCTAATAGCTATTAGAATCCGGCATTTGGGGTTCTTTCATTTTGGCGTCAGATAAATGATAAATACTTCTTTTTACATAATTAGATGTAATTACACAATCTCTTTGATACAGAAAAAGCATATAACCATCCAATATGAATATTCATCAATCATATTCTCTGCGATTTTGGAGAATATTTAAATCCACCCCTGCATATTTTAAAATATACAGTAATAAAATATGCATTTTTTCATCTGGAGTTTTTCTTTTTCTTAGATTATCGTTTGCTAATGAATATATTATTATAGTCAATAATTATTGGATATAATTTAGAACAATAAAACCATCTTCAACAGTTAAGATGGAAATAAGTTTTAGCTTATATCATATAAGATAAGAACTTAAATAATTAATAAATAGATGGTTATGCCCTATTTTTGATAGAAATCTGGTATCATAAATCTGCAAATTAATACGTTTGGTAGGTATTTAACATATTGATAATCTGCATAATAACGGCAACGAAAGATTTATTGCCGAAGGAAAGTAAACATCGTGTATATTATTAGTAATCAAGATATTATAGTTGTATTTAGTTCTGCAAAGACTTTGCAGATTTCGTA
>NZ_QTLK01000061.1:0-2915 GCF_003602705.1 Bacteroides sp. AM16-13 | reverse complement strand
TTGACTTTCTTATTTACCGGGCGTAAAAAATCTGTTTTTTTATATACCTTTGCTTACTTCATCATTATCTATCATATAAATATATGGAGAATATCTAGGATTAAAAAATAAATGATTCCCTGATTTATAAAAACTTTGGGCTTTAAATGGAGTATTAGCATTATCTGCAATACCTCTAGATGCTATTACCGGAACAAATTTCTCATTCGAATAAAATCCTAAACAAATACCGTCTTCAGTCTGAAATATATTGGTTCCCCATATCTTTCCCGTTTTCTCATCAACAGCTATTTCCATTACAGTTGCATTAGTTTTATATTCTGTAAACAACTTGTAATCAGGATATTTATATTTTATTATTTTTCGTCCTACAATAGATGATATGTATATATTTAAATCTGCATCTATATCAAAGTCTGATATATCAGCATATTCTCCTAGTCCACTTCCTATATTATGAATTTTAGTAATATATGAACCATTATCGTCAAATAAAAAGATCATAGCTTGGACTTTATCAAAAATATAATATGTCTCATTCTTATACAATATCTTAGTTATACTAGATATTAATGATCTCTCATTTGTTTCTAATGGAACAAAAGTTACAGAATCAAATTCATGCAAATGATTCTTCTTACTACAATAGTCATATTCCAACAAAGTAAGATTCCTATCTTCTACTTCTTTTAAAGAATTATTACGAGGATTATTGCATGAAACCAACAATAACAAAAAAATATATACAATTATTATTTTCATAAACGAACTATAATTATGTTTCTTTTATTAAAAAGAAAAAAAGAAACTGTATCATATTTGAATAAATAGAATCCACATAATTAATATAACGCTCCCACTCTGACAAATGTAGTTTGCAACTCGTACATCCCATGGAATCTACATATACCATAACCTTATATTCACTATCACTAATAGAAAAATCTATTTCATCCATACCTTGAATACTAAAGTTTAGATTTTCAGGAAATACAATCTCTTTACCTATCCAATCATTTAAGATTTTTTCCACCTGCTTTTTGTTTCTATTTTGACATGAAAACAAGCAAATTAAAAGAGAAACGACTAATAATAAATGTTTCATAATCAGATTCCGCCTAAATTGAACAAATAAAAATGATTCAAAAATTCATCTTATGAGATTAATATTCCGCAATTGTAGTAACAGCAACAACGGCAATAACACCCATTATTTTCTTTTTCATAATATACTTTGCTTATCTATTTATCTGCAATTATTCAAAACGAAATAGTACCAAAACAGGATTAGAATCTTCTGTTAAATTTTCAATACATTTTAAATGCGCTGAATCTGTCAAATTATCATTAGAAAGAATATAAGAAATAGTTTTTGACGTCGGCAAAAAGCTGGACACATAAAATTTACCATCAGATGATAGCACATGAATACAACTATCAAGCCTTTTATCATTGAACAAATGCATATTGTATACTTTTTGTGTCTTTTTATTTATGATTGTATATAATGAAGGGGTCGTTTGTGACACTATAAAAAAAGTGTTATCTGTTTCATAACAAGCTGATATGTCACGCATATATTTCTCATCTGTTATTATAGACTGCATGCCTCCAGCTTTCCATTGCATTATTTTATCTTTAGTAGGAAGCCACTTAGATTGTATTTTAAAATCCTTTGTTACTTCAGCTCCCCCAATACGATATATGCAAGGTGAAAAACGCATATAATAGTAAATTTCATCATTAGATCGATAAAAATAGTGTTTGGCAAAATGAGCTAAATTCCCGGTTTCGTCCAAATCGGATTCTTCTAAAATATCAAAATGTTTATTGTGGCGATTGTATTTTGCCAATTTAATATTCATCTTTCCTTTAGAAACAACATCAGACAAATAAATAAAATTCGAATCCGCTACCGCAAACTCCCAAAAGTACCTATCAATGTCAATCACGTTAACAGTTTCATTTTGTGATTCAGGATAAACAATTATACGCTTTGTCGCATTATCGGATACATAAATATTTCCTAATTTGTCAACATCAACATCTGAAGGCTCTATATATTCTTCCGGCCCACCTCCAACATTATGAATTTTTCTAATAAACATTCCATTATTGTCAAATACAAATATAGCTTTTCCCTTTCTATCAAAAATATAAAATAGATTATTCCTATATATTACTTTACTCATTTCATGAAACATAGATTCTTCTTTTGTTTCTAAAGGAATATATTTCACTTCAGCTACTTTCATATCAAAATTTAAATGTGTATCTAAATTTATAGTCCGGACATAATTTTCTTCATTTTCTTTAACTGATGTATTACATGAGAAAATTATTAGAAAAAAAACAATAAGACCAGCAACTCGTTTCATCATAAAATATATTGATAATAAATACTAATTTTTATTGTACATACAAATCCACCGCAATATTTTTACAAAATAAAAAAATCATCACAGTAGATTTGTATAGATTAGAGATTATCCTTTGGGGACAGTTACCTGCGTAGTCGTTTCACTTGGAGTACAATCACTGTAACCTCCATGCGGACATCTTACAATATGTTTATAAGTCACAATAATAGAGTTTCCATTATCTTCCCTACTAACCTCTTCCGTCCATGGTACAACAAATTTCTTATCACCTGATCCCTCTCCATCATCAGCTAACGCTTCTACATTAGCCAAAGCCAAATTAGACAAATTCACATCATTCTGCAAATTATATACATTATATCCCGCAACAGCGGTAATAGCAACAACGGCAATAATGCCCATTATTCTCTGTTTCATTTTTCAATAGTTTTGCATTAATACTTTCTTTTTCATTTCTGTATCTATCATTTCAACAGAATAACAATAGTTTGCTACATTAATTTTTATTCTTATGTTTGCATCCGAATCTTTTTT
>NZ_QTLK01000060.1:0-3145 GCF_003602705.1 Bacteroides sp. AM16-13 | reverse complement strand
TCGGTTTTTATTGTGCCGGTGTAGAAAAACTCGATTTTTCTATATAATTTTGTTAGCATGAAACAAGATAACAAGAAAGGAGACGAACTTATGCCGAGTAATTATATTCGTTTCGATTGGGCTATGAAGCGTTTATTGCGTAATAAAGCCAATTTTGCTGTTCTTGAAGGCCTTCTGACTACTCTTTTGAATGAAAAGATAGTCATTCAGAAACTTTTGGAGAGTGAAAGCAATCAAGAAGATGAATTTGATAAGTATAATCGTGTAGATATGCTTGCTGAAAACTCGAAAGGTGAACTTATTCTGATTGAAGTTCAGAATAATAATGAGTATGCTTATTTTCAACGTATGCTGTTTGGTACTTCAAAATTAGTAACCGAGTATATTAATCGTGGAGAAGGCTATTATAAGGTACGTAAAGTATATAGTGTCAATATTGTCTATTTTTCTTTGGGTAGTGGTAAAGATACCGTATATCACGGTAAAACGGAATTCCGGGGAATTCATCAGGGAGATATGCTTGAACTGACTCCTTTTCAGAAACAAACTTTTAAAGTGGATACAGTAAGTCAACTTTATCCTGAATATTATATTTTGAAGGTCAATGATTTTAATCAGGTAGCTAAAAGCCCATTGGAAGAATGGATCTATTATCTGAATACAGGTGATATTCCTGATAGTGCGACTGCTCCAGGTTTAACAGAAGCCCGTGAACGATTAAAACTTGACAAGATGACTAAAGCAGAGCTTGATGCTTACTATCGCCATTTGGATAATATTGTCATATTAAAAGATAATATATTTACGGAACGTGCAGAAGGACGTGCAGAAGGACATGCTGAAGGTCGTGTAGAGGGTCATGCTGAAGGACGTGTGGAAGGTATTAATGAAGGCCGTCTGGAAGAGAAAAGGGAAGCAGCAAGCAATATGAAGACTCTGAATATTCCTCTTGATGTTATTTCGCAAGTCACAGGCTTGTCCATAGAAGAAATAAAGGCGTTGTAATAAACGCCTCTATATAATTGTTAGTATCCTATATCATCTTAGACATGATATAGGATTTTTTTATATATGGAAGTCTTGAAATGAGAACATACATAAAAATTGGATATCTTATGCGTTTCTCCTGCTTGAATTTAAAACAGAGTCTTGTATGCGAATAAATATGTGAGTAATTAGGGATTGTGGAAATCCGTGGTGCTTTGTTTTTAGGTTATTTGGATGCTTATTGTTTGCTGTAAAGAGGCTATTTGCGGATATTCGTTTGATTATTTGATAAGTACTTTCTTTTTGCTATATTTGATTTGGATGGAATATAGTGTGAAATAGCTGAAAATATACCGATAAATTTGGGTCTCACCGATGAATGTATTGTTCCTCGGTGAGGAAGGAAGCGACGCACACCGGGCAACGAGTCGTTCCTCGGTGAGGAACAAAGCTTAGTTAGCGGTAAATAATTCGTTTTTTATCCCTTATTTATGTAATATTTAGTCTGAAAACGGTATATTCTTGCATTGATTTATGCATTTATTTCTCTTCTTGCTTTTATTTTGATTTAATATTTATAGAGTGAATCTTAAAAATAGACTAATTTCTTTGGTTGGAAAGATTATTTTTGATATAACCAAAAACTCAAAATAGTTTTTATATTGTCTGTCAATTATTGCAAATAATGCTACCTTTGTGCTATTCAAACAGATAAAATAAGTCACGCTATGAAATTACTAACGAAACTAAGCGGTACAATTACATTTAAAGATAAACAAAAGATGCGCCTTTTGCTAATAATATTTATTCTGGAGATAGTATTATTTTTCATTCTAGGACAATTATATTGTGAGGCTAGAAAAAAAATGTTCAGTGAAAGAGTGGAAAGTGTTTTTAAAGCAGTTTTTTTGCAACATTTACAAGAAGATGCTTTTGATGGTTATTTTTACACTAGTGGGAGGAAACAGCGATTGGAGGAGTATCCTGATACGGTTTATATAACAGATGAAAGTGGAAAACGTGGATACTGCTTGGATAAAGAAAAAAGTTCTAAAAATGTAACATCTGATCCACGATTAAGTTTTTTACATACTGCTTATTTATCTAAACATCCTTTAGTAGTGGACTCTTTATATGAAAAATGGCAACTGCATTTGAAGCAGCAAAGTTTGTCTGGCACTTTTGCATTGCAGCTTTTGGTATCCGATAAAGATGAAAATATTACAGAAAGTGTATACCCTGACTCTTTTTTACATGAAAATTGTATACCAGAATTCGATATTACGGCAGGTTATCGTTGCGAGGTTGAAGTAAAAGGCTTTTTCTACTTTTCATTTTTTACTCTTGTGGGTGTAAGAGGCTTTGTTTATGGCTTTATTTATTGGCTGTGTGCAGTTATTATTAATATAGTGATATTTTTTAGAAAGAGATGGCAAAAGAACATTGTTGCTCCTACCTCTGTTCATATCTATTATATGGACCAAGGTATTATGTTTGATGCAGATTTGAGAAAGCTTATATTTGGTAAAGAGGAAATTCAGATATTACCACAAACAGCTATTTTATTAAAACATTTTTTAGAAGCTCCAGATTACATATTGAAAGACGAAGAAATCAAGAAAATATTTTGGTCGGATAAATCAAATAATGATCCGAGACTTCATAATGCAATAAGTCGTTTGCGAAGAGTTTTTGAGAATGTTCCATCTATTGAGATTCAAAGATATGAAAATATTGGATATCAATTGCAAATTAGAAGGAACAAATAAGAAACTATAATTTCCGATGAAATGGGATTTTTTTGAATGAGAGCCTTATCTCTATGATAGTATATATAGTAGATAGATTCGGTTAGATAGAAATGGATAGATTAATCTATTGGTGGTTGTAATCCAATTGCCTACTTTCGTTTCCATTAATTAATCGATAAAACTATAGTATATATGAAGAAACTATTATTCTTTTCTATTCTGATAATGGCGGTTCTTTCTGTAAATTACTCATTAAAAGAACCTCAAGTAAATACATTATTATTAGATAATATTGAAGCTTTGGCGGCTGACGAGCAAGATGTGCCTACTAATTGTTGGGGCAGTGGCTCTGTGGATTGTCCGGTTACAAAAGTTAAAGTAGAATATGTTGCTACCGGATATAGTCT
>NZ_QTLK01000006.1:260707-263487 GCF_003602705.1 Bacteroides sp. AM16-13 | reverse complement strand
ACCATAGACGGTGATAGTCCGGTATTCGAAGCTAAACGAAGCGTAGTGGTATCCTGAGTAGCGCGGGACACGAGGAATCTTGCGTGAATCTGCCGGGACCATCCGGTAAGGCTAAATACTCCCGAGAGACCGATAGCGAACCAGTACTGTGAAGGAAAGGTGAAAAGCACTTCGAATAGAAGAGTGAAATAGTCCCTGAAACCGTGCGCCTACAAGCGGTCGGAGCAGCGTAAGTTGTGACGGCGTGCCTTTTGCATAATGAACCTACGAGTTACTTTTTCCGGCAAGGTTAAGCATTTCAAAATGTGTAGCCGAAGCGAAAGCGAGTCTGAACAGGGCGATTAGTCGGAAGGAGTAGACGCGAAACCAAGTGATCTACCCTTGGTCAGGTTGAAGGTTAGGTAACACTAACTGGAGGACCGAACCGATAAGCGTTGAAAAGCTTCCGGATGAACTGAGGGTGGGGGTGAAAGGCTAATCAAACTTGGAGATAGCTCGTACTCCCCGAAATGCATTTAGGTGCAGCCTTGGGAATTACTACTGTGAGGTAGAGCGACTGATAAGATGCGAGGGCTTCACCGCCTATCAAGTCTTGATAAACTCCGAATGCGCAGTAGTTCGATCCCAGGAGTGAGGGCATGGGTGCTAAGGTCCATGTCCTAAAGGAGAAGAATCCGGACCATCAGCTAAGGTCCCGAAATAATTGCTAAGTTGAACTAACGAAGTCAGATTGCTAAGACAGCTAGGATGTTGGCTTGGAAGCAGCCATTCATTTAAAGAGTGCGTAACAGCTCACTAGTCGAGGAGTTTGGCGTGGATAATAATCGGGCATTAAGCAATTTACCGAAGCTATGGGATGTTAACTAAACACTAACATCGGTAGGGGAGCATTCCACTCTGCGTCGAAGGTGAAGCGTGAGCTTTGCTGGAGCGTGTGGAAAAGCAAATGTAGGTATAAGTAACGATAAAGGGGGTGAGAAACCCCCTCGCCGAAAGACTAAGGTTTCCTGATCAACGCTAATCGGATCAGGGTTAGTCGGGTCCTAAGGCTCAGCCGAACGGTGAGGCCGATGGCAGAACAGGTTAATATTCCTGTACTACCTTAAAGAGTGACGTGGAGACGGAGCAGTGATAGCGCCGCGGACTGACGGAATAGTCCGTTGAAGGGTGTAGATGTTGATCTTTGCAGGCAAATCCACAAAGAGAGTCGAACCTGATAGTATGGAACGTTCTTCGGAACAATCCAATAGTGCGTGTAAGCATACTCCCAAGAAAATCCGCTAAACTTAATCTTTAAGGTACCCGTACCGCAAACGGACACACGTAGTCGGGTTGAATATACTAAGGCGCTTGAGTGATTCACGGTTAAGGAACTAGGCAAATTGACCCTGTAACTTCGGGATAAAGGGTCCCAACGAGAGTTGGGCGCAGAGAATAGGTCCAGGCAACTGTTTAACAAAAACACAGGGCTGTGCCAAATTGAAAGATTACGTATACAGCCTGACACCTGCCCGGTGCTGGAAGGTTAAGAGGAGATGTCATCGCAAGAGAAGCATTGAATTGAAGCCCCAGTAAACGGCGGCCGTAACTATAACGGTCCTAAGGTAGCGAAATTCCTTGTCGGGTAAGTTCCGACCTGCACGAATGGTGTAATGATCTGGACACTGTCTCAACCGTGAGCTCAGTGAAATTGTAGTATCGGTGAAGATGCCGATTACCCGCGATGGGACGAAAAGACCCCGTGAACCTTTACTATAGCTTAACATTGAATTTGGGTAATTGATGTGTAGGATAGGCCGGAGACTTCGAAGCAGGTACGCCAGTATTTGTGGAGTCGCTGTTGAAATACGGCCCTTTGATTATTTGAGTTCTAACTCGTAGATGCGAGGACACTGTTTGGTGGGTAGTTTGACTGGGGTGGTCGCCTCCAAAAGTGTAACGGAGGCTTCTAAAGGTGCCCTCAGGACGATTGGTAACCGTCCGTAGAGTGTAATGGCATAAGGGCGCTTGACTGGGAGACAGACAAGTCGATCAGGTAGGAAACTAGAGCATAGTGATCCGGTGTTTCCGCATGGAAGGGACATCGCTCAAAGGATAAAAGGTACTCCGGGGATAACAGGCTGATCCCTCCCAAGAGCTCATATCGACGGAGGGGTTTGGCACCTCGATGTCGGCTCGTCACATCCTGGGGCTGGAGAAGGTCCCAAGGGTTGGGCTGTTCGCCCATTAAAGTGGCACGCGAGCTGGGTTCAGAACGTCGTGAGACAGTTCGGTCTCTATCTATCGTGGGCGTATGAAATTTGCGTGGCTCTGACACTAGTACGAGAGGACCGTGTTGGACTGACCGCTGGTTTACCAGTTGTGCCGCCAGGTGCATCGCTGGGTATCTAAGTCGGGATTGGATAAGTGCTGAAAGCATCTAAGTACGAAGCCAGCCACAAGATTAGATTTCTTAGGGTCGTTAAAGACGATGACGTTGATAGGATGCAGGTGTAAAGGTGGTAACATCAAAGCCGAGCATTACTAATTGCCCGTTCACTTTCTTTCAAATATGTACCGGTTGGGTATATACGTTTAGCGGATTACTGATACAGAAACTGGAAACAGAGAACAGAAACATACTAGTAATGGACTTGAGATTTTACTTTTCATCATGTCATAACCTTATTCAGGTGGTTATAGCACGAGGGTTCCACCTCTTCCCATTCCGAACAGAGAAGTTAAGCCTCGTCACGCCGATGGTACTGCGTAACAGTGGGAGAGTAGGTAGCCGCCGTTTT
>NZ_QTLK01000006.1:0-260697 GCF_003602705.1 Bacteroides sp. AM16-13 | reverse complement strand
CGCCGATGGTACTGCGTAACAGTGGGAGAGTAGGTAGCCGCCGTTTTTAGAGAAGCCCCTTGATTCAGCAGCGAATCAAGGGGCTTTCTGTTGTTTGGTACTTTGCAAAAAAAGTGTTATATTTGCGACCGACAATTATTTTATTAAACGTTTAAAGCAAATTTGAAAGGTATGAAAACTAAATTATTTTTGGCTGCTGTAGCAGTAACATTTTCTTTTGCAATGATGTCTTGTGCTGGTAACAAAACTACTAACGCTGCTTCTGAAGGTGAAGAAACAACCGTAGAAACTGTAGAAGCTGTTGTTGAATCTGATTCTTGCTGCCAGGCTAAAGATTCTTGTGCTACTGCTTGCGACAAAAAAGCAGATTGCGCAGAAAAGAAAGAATGTTGCGATAAGAAGTAATCTATTGATTTAGAACAATAAAGAAGAAGAGGGAGAGAATGCTGAAAAACATTCTGCTCCCTCTTTTCTTTTAATGAAATATAGACCTTTATTCGTGATACATTTTTGGTAAAAATCGGCTTTAACTTATGAAATGATATTTTTTTCGATAAAAAAGTAACGTATTATTTGGTGGTAAAGAAATAATCCATACCTTTGCACCGTCAAACTATAAAAGAGACAAGAAATGAACCAGATGTTTATACATATTCTACTATGCGGTATTATTATTCTACTATCAAAGGTTAGTGGAAGTGAGTGCTGCGCGTAAATGTGTATAAATGAAAATATACGAAAGCCTTTCTCACTTCCAAGTGTGAAAGGCTTTTTTTAATGCTAATAATTATATAATATACATTGAATATGGACAATAGGTTATTTATTTTTGATACCACTCTTAGAGATGGTGAACAGGTTCCGGGATGCCAGTTGAATACAGTAGAGAAGATTCAGGTAGCAAAGGCATTGGAAGCGTTGGGAGTAGACGTGATTGAAGCCGGATTCCCCATTTCGAGCCCGGGAGATTTTAATTCAGTGATTGAGATTTCAAAAGCGGTGACTTGGCCTACTATCTGTGCTTTGACACGTGCAGTTCAAAAAGATATTGATGTTGCTGTAGATGCACTGAAATTTGCTAAACATAAACGTATTCATACTGGTATCGGTACTTCTGATTCGCACATTAAATATAAATTCAATTCGAATCGTGAGGAGATTATCGAACGTGCGGTAGCTGCCGTGAAATACGCCCGCCGTTTTGTGGACGATGTAGAGTTTTATGCAGAAGACGCTGGCCGTACGGATAACGAATATTTGGCACGTGTGGTGGAAGCCGTTATCAAAGCGGGAGCTACCGTAGTGAATATTCCTGATACAACGGGTTATTGCTTGCCTTCAGAATATGGTGCTAAGATAAAATACCTGATCGACCATGTAGACGGCATCGATAATGCGATACTTTCTACTCACTGTCACAACGACTTGGGTATGGCTACTGCCAATACGATAGCCGGTGTTTTGAACGGCGCACGTCAGGTGGAAGTTACCATCAACGGTATCGGCGAACGTGCAGGAAATACTGCCCTCGAAGAAATCGCCATGATTATCAAGAGTCACCACGAAATAGATATTCAGACCAATATCAATACACAGAAGATTTATCCGACCAGCCGCATGGTATCCAGCCTGATGAATATGCCGGTACAGCCGAATAAAGCGATCGTTGGACGTAATGCTTTCGCACATTCTTCAGGTATCCATCAGGACGGTGTGTTGAAGAATGTACAGACGTATGAGATTATTGATCCGCATGATGTGGGTATTGATGATAACTCTATCGTATTGACAGCCCGTAGCGGACGTGCCGCATTGAAAAATCGTCTTTCTATCTTGGGAGTTGACCTGGAGCAGGAAAAGCTGGATAAGGTATATGATGAGTTCTTGAAGTTGGCTGATAAGAAAAAAGATATTAATGATGACGATATTTTAGTATTGGCAGGCGCAGACCGTAGCCAGAATCATCGCATCAAACTGGATTATTTGCAGGTGACGAGTGGTGTCGGCGTTCGTTCGGTAGCTAGTTTGGGATTGAACATTGCCGGTGAGAAGTTTGAGGCTTGTGCCAGCGGTAACGGTCCGGTAGATGCAGCTATCAAAGCATTGAAGAAGATTGTAGAACGCCACATGACTTTGAAAGAGTTTACTATTCAGGCTATCAGCAAGGGAAGTGATGATGTAGGTAAAGTACACATGCAGGTAGAATACGATAACCAGATTTATTATGGTTTTGGAGCTAATACAGATATTATTGCCGCTTCCGTAGAAGCTTATATTGACTGTATTAATAAATTCAAATCATAAAAAAGAGACTGACAGTCGTATCGGCATTGTAGAGATTGACTAAAATAGTAAATAGTAATTAGTAAAATAGTAAATAAACAGATGAATACATTATTTGATAAGATATGGGATGCCCACGTGGTGACTACTGTGGAAGATGGTCCTACACAGCTTTATATTGATCGCTTATATTGTCACGAAGTGACTAGTCCGCAAGCTTTTGCCGGATTGCGTGAACGTGGAATCGGAGTGTTGCGTCCGGAAAAGGTATTTTGTATGCCCGACCATAATACACCGACACACGATCAGGATAAGGAGATTGAAGATCCGATTTCTAAAACGCAGGTCGACACATTGACTAAGAATGCGAAGGATTTTGGTTTGACACACTACGGTATGATGCATCCGAAGAATGGAATTATCCATGTGGTAGGTCCCGAACGTGGTTTGACTTTGCCGGGAATGACGATTGTCTGCGGTGACTCTCACACTTCTACTCACGGTGCGATGGGAGCAATCGCTTTCGGTATCGGAACAAGTGAAGTGGAAATGGTATTGGCTTCGCAATGTATTCTTCAGTCAAGACCGAAAACAATGCGTATCACCGTAGACGGTGAACTGGGCAAAGGGGTGACTGCAAAAGATGTGGCTCTGTATATGATGTCCAAGATGACTACCAGCGGTGCTACCGGTTACTTCGTAGAATATGCAGGTTCGGCTATCCGCAATCTGACAATGGAGGGACGTCTTACCCTCTGTAACCTTTCTATCGAAATGGGTGCACGTGGTGGCATGGTTGCTCCGGACGAAGTGACTTTTGAATATATCAAGGGACGTGAAAGTGCTCCGCAAGGCGAAGCATGGGACAAGGCTTTGGCATATTGGAAGACATTGAAGAGTGATGACGATGCCGTATTCGACAAGGAAGTCCGTTTTGAAGCTGCTGATATTGAGCCGATGATTACATACGGAACGAATCCGGGTATGGGCATGGGCATCACACAGCACATTCCTACGATGGAAGGAATGAGCGAAGTAGCACAGGTTTCATTCAAGAAATCAATGGACTACATGGGCTTCCAACCGGGTGAATCTTTGTTGGGTAAAAAGATTGATTATGTATTCCTCGGAGCTTGTACAAACGGTCGTATCGAAGATTTCCGTGCATTTGCTTCCATCGTGAAAGGCCGCAAGAAAGCGGAAAATGTAATTGCATGGCTGGTTCCGGGTTCATGGATGGTAGATGCACAGATCCGTAAGGAAGGAATCGACAAGATTTTGACGGAAGCCGGATTTGCTATTCGTCAGCCGGGATGTTCTGCTTGTCTGGCGATGAACGATGATAAGATTCCTGCCGGAAAATATTCGGTATCTACCAGCAACCGTAACTTCGAAGGACGTCAGGGACCTGGTGCACGCACCTTGTTAGCTAGTCCTCTGGTGGCTGCTGCTGCGGCGGTGACAGGTGTGATTACCGATCCGAGAGAACTGATGTAATTTCAATCATAAATCATAATTTATAATTCATAAATAAGGCGATGGCTAAGACAAAATTTAATATAATCACAAGTACTTGTGTACCTCTTCCTTTAGAAAACGTAGATACCGACCAGATTATTCCGGCACGTTTCTTGAAAGCAACCACTCGTGAAGAGAAATTCTTCGGTGATAACCTTTTTCGTGACTGGCGTTACAATGCAGATGGTTCCCTGAACAAGGATTTTGTGTTGAACAACCCTACTTACAGCGGACAGATATTGGTGGCAGGTAAGAACTTCGGTTCGGGTTCCAGCCGTGAACACGCAGCCTGGGCAATTGCCGGCTATGGTTTCCGTGTGGTGGTATCCAGTTTTTTTGCCGATATTCATAAGAATAATGAGTTGAACAACTTTGTGCTTCCGGTGGTTGTAACCGAAGAGTTTCTGCAAGAATTGTTCGATTCGATAGAAGCAGACCCGAAGATGGAAGTGGAAGTGAATCTTCCCGAACAGACCATCACCAACAAGGCGACAGGTAAAAGTGAACATTTTGAAATCAATGCTTACAAGAAACTTTGTTTGATGAACGGATTGGATGATATCGATTTCTTGTTAAGCAATAAAGATAAAATAGAAGAATGGGAAAAGAAGGCGTGAAAATAGAAATCATGGACACAACGCTCCGTGATGGTGAACAAACCAGCGGAGTATCTTTCGTGCCTCATGAGAAACTAATGATCGCCCGTTTGCTGTTAGAAGATTTGAAGGTAGACCGGGTGGAGGTTGCTTCGGCGCGTGTGTCGGACGGTGAGTTTGAAGCCGTGAAGATGATTTGCGACTGGGCGGCCCGTCGTAATCTGCTCCATAAAGTGGAAGTGCTCGGCTTTGTTGACGGGCATACTTCTGTCGATTGGATTCAGCGTACCGGTTGCCGCGTGATTAATCTTCTTTGCAAAGGTTCACTGAAGCATTGTACGCAACAACTGAAAAAGACACCGGAAGAACATCTGGCAGATATCATTAATGTGGTGCATTATGCCGACGAACAGGATATAACCGTCAATGTTTATCTGGAAGATTGGAGTAACGGTATCAAGGATTCTCCCGAATATGTATTCCAGTTGATGGATGGATTGCAAGAGACGAGTGTCAAGCGTTATATGTTGCCTGACACGTTGGGTATCTTGAATCCCTTGCAAGTGATAGAGTATATGCGGAAGATGAAGAAACGTTATCCGAATACTCATCTCGATTTCCATGCGCACAATGACTATGATTTGGCAGTGAGCAACGTTCTTGCAGCCGTATTAAGCGGTGTCAAAGGACTGCATACCACCATCAACGGACTGGGCGAACGAGCAGGAAATGCTCCCCTCGCAAGTGTGCAAGCCATCCTGAAAGATCATTTCAATGCGGCGACCAATATCGACGAGAGCCGTTTGAATGATGTCAGCCGGGTAGTGGAGTCTTATTCGGGTATTATGATACCTGCCAATAAACCGATTGTAGGTGAGAATGTCTTTACACAAGTGGCAGGTGTGCATGCCGACGGCGATAACAAAAATAATCTTTACTGTAATGATTTGCTTCCCGAACGTTTTGGCCGCAAACGTGAATATGCGTTGGGCAAGACAAGCGGCAAAGCCAATATCCGCAAAAATCTCGAAGACCTCGGACTGGAGTTGGATGAAGATGCTATGCGCAAAGTGACGGAACGTATCATCGAACTGGGCGACAAGAAAGAATTGGTGACACAGGAAGATTTGCCGTACATTGTTTCTGATGTGTTGAAGCATGGATCAATAGGTGAGAAGGTCAAACTGAAGAGCTATTTTGTGAATCTGGCTCATGGCTTGAAACCGATGGCTACGTTGAAGATAGAAATCAACGGGAAAGAGTATGAAGAGAGTTCAAGTGGAGATGGTCAATATGATGCTTTTGTTCGTGCATTGCGTAAGATATATAAGGTGACATTGGGACGCAAATTCCCGATGCTGACCAATTATGCGGTGACAATCCCTCCCGGTGGGCGTACGGATGCATTTGTGCAGACAGTAATCACATGGAGTTATGACGAGCAGGTGTTCCGTACCCGTGGACTTGATGCCGATCAGACGGAAGCTGCCATCAAAGCTACTATGAAGATGTTGAACCTCATCGAAGATGAATACGAGAAGAGCAAGTGAGAGATAACTTGCCCAAAGAATGTTTTTTATAAGAATATATAAATAGAAGAATAAACGATTATGGATTTTAAAATTGCTGTATTAGCAGGCGACGGCATCGGACCGGAGATCTCTGTGCAAGGTGTAGATGTGATGAGTGCCGTTTGCGAGAAGTTTGGCCACAAAGTAAGTTACGAATATGCAATCTGTGGAGCTGATGCGATTGATAAAGTAGGCGATCCGTTTCCGGAAGCAACCTATCAGGTTTGTAAAGATGCGGATGCTGTTTTATTCTCTGCCGTAGGCGATCCGAAATTTGATAACGACCCTACTGCTAAAGTACGTCCGGAACAAGGTTTGTTGGCGATGCGTAAGAAATTGGGACTTTTCGCTAATATCCGTCCGGTGCAGACATTCAAATGCCTGATTCACAAATCTCCGTTGCGTGCGGAACTGGTAGAGAACGCAGATTTTATCTGTATCCGTGAGTTGACCGGAGGTATGTATTTCGGTGAAAAGTATCAGGATAATGACAAAGCGTATGATACCAACTATTATACTCGCCCGGAAATCGAACGTATCTTGAAAGTGGCTTTTGAATATGCGATGAAGCGCAGAAAACATCTGACGGTGGTAGATAAGGCAAACGTGTTGGCTTCTTCCCGTCTATGGCGTCAGATTGCACAGGAAATGGCTCCGAACTATCCGGAAGTGACAACAGATTATATGTTTGTGGACAATGCTGCAATGAAAATGATTCAGGAACCTGCTTTCTTCGATGTGATGGTAACGGAAAACACCTTCGGTGATATTCTGACTGACGAAGGTTCTGTAATCAGTGGTTCTATGGGCTTGCTTCCTTCTGCTTCCACAGGCGAGAGTACTCCGGTGTTTGAACCGATTCACGGTTCATGGCCGCAGGCTAAAGGATTGAATATTGCTAATCCGTTGGCACAAATTCTTTCCGTAGCTATGTTGTTTGAGTATTTCGATTGCAAAGAAGAGGGTGCGCTGATTCGTAAAGCAGTAGACGCTTCTTTGGATGAGAATGTACGTACACCGGAAATTCAGGTGGCTGACGGTGCTAAATACGGAACGAAAGAAGTAGGACAGTGGATTGTTGATTATATCAAGAAAGCTTGATATTCTACACCACAGATTACACCGATTCACACAGATTGCTGATGGAGCTGTATAACAGCCCTTTATAAATAATTTCACCCACGTTATAGCTATCTATAACGTGGGTGATTTTTAATATTCAGATTTTGTTTGATAACTCCACTTACTCTTCATTCTTTTTATGGAATATCTTTTTTATCATTTGAAATCTGTGTGAATCTGTGTAATCTGTGTAATCTGTGGTGAACCTTACCAGCTTTTAATTATGGAATATATAATGATACCGAGCATTGTCAGCAATCCTACATAAATAGTGACTGGCCATTGTTTTATATCTTTTCTCTTCGTACGGGTGGAAGGTTCCAAATAAATGGCTATTTTGTGAGCGATAGTACAGAATAGCCAACCGCCGAATCCTCCGATAATACCTCCTACGAGTAAATCACCGGGATAATGTACACCCAAGTATATACGTGTATAGCAGTTAAGAATTGCCCAAGTTACGATGAAAATACTTAGCCAACGTTTACGGAACAGAAATACTACAAACATGGCAAGCCCCAATGAATTGGCCGCATGGCACGATGGGAAACCATAACTTCCTCCACGATACCCGTTTACGATATATACCATATCCACAATAGGGTTGTCCGGATTGGCGGGACGCAGGCGTGCCACTACCGGGCGGATGATACTGCTGCACATTTGGTCGGCAAAGGTAATCGTGAGCGCGATAGCTGCCACATAACATACGACAACTTTCCAGTGGAAATTTCTTAATAATATATATAATATGGTGGCATACATGGGAACCCAGATTATTTTACCCGTGAAGGAACTCATGAAATAATCCCAGAAAGGGGAGTGTATACCATTGAAAGATAAGAAGATATTTGTATCTATCTCCGAAAGGAATTGCACGATTTCGCTATGTATCATCCGGCTTTATTGATCTATTTTTAACGTCGCAAATATACAATAAAGAATAGTAAATGTCCTATATTACCTTATAAATATTCCATATTTCTTAATGATTAGCGTTTGGCAAGATCATCGTAGAGCTTCTGTAAGAACGCTTTTCCTTTTTCCAGGTTAGCTCCTTTGGCGGTGCCTTCGTCCAGTTGCACGGTGTTGGCGTCCAGATTGTATACCAATTGGTTGTCCGCAGTAATCATTCCGAAATAATCCGGCCGGGTAAAGTATGCGAAATGAGGAGAGCCCGGATTCAGGATATTCTTGCTGAAAGTAAATTCATCGTGCGGTAATCCTAATTGAGCGAGCAAAGTGGCGGCAATGTCAATTTGCGAAGCATAGGTATCTACTACCAGAGGTTGTTTAATTGCACCTCCGATTAAAATCAGCGGAATGGTTTGTCCGTCCAGCGGATTTTCTATCGGGTATGGGTATGCACCCTGATGATCGGGAACGAGTACAAACAGTGTGTTTTTCCATAACGGTGTTTCCTGATACTGTTTCACGAAATCTCCCACACAACTGTCGGCATACGCAAAGGAGTTGAGGACTTTATCATCCAGCCTGTGGAACGGAACTTCGAATGGTTCGTGGCTGCTTGATGTCTGAACCAGTTTCAGGAATGGCTCTTCTTGTTTTTCTTCTTTCAGGTCTTTCATCAGGCGCTGGAACAAAACGTGATCTTGTGCTCCCCATTTTCCGGTACGTTCGGACAGAGGGAAATCTTTATCGGAAATAATCTTCTCGATACCGGAAGATACCAGGTAAGAGCGCATATTGGTGAAATCGGCATCTCCTCCATAGTAATATTCGAGGCTGTATCCTGCATTTTTCAAGCTACGGGGGATGGAAGGAAGTTTGTCCGTCTTTTCGGGATATTTCATGATGCTGGTGCTCGGCTGTCCGGGATATCCGCTGATGATAGATGCCAGTCCGCGGTCTGTGCGGAAACTGCTGCCGTAGAAGTTGCTGAATAATACGCCTTCTTTTGCGAATTTATCCATGTTGACAGCCACATTGGGTTGTCCTCCGAAAGTTTCCATCAAGTGTGTGGAGAAACTCTCAAGGATAATGAAAATAATGTTCGGGCGTTGTGTATTCAATAATTGGGGGATGCTGTCGGTTACTGCGACGGGTTTGTCTACCATCTCTGCAAATAATTCGTCGGCTATTTTCGGGTCCATGAAGCGATACTGCTTATCGAAATTATTCTGATGGGTGGCAGAATACATGAAGCTGAATGCCGGATTAATGGCTGCATGATTCATGCGTTGGTCCTGACTGAAATACACCTTGCTTAAATTCATGGTGGATACGCTGAATCCGCCCCGGATAGGGATGAAGAGTGCCGCTGTCAGCAAAAGCAGTGCAAGCGATACATTCTGGCGTCGATAAGGTATTTTCAGAGGCTTTTTCTCCCGGATAAGGACACAATAGAAAATACAGTATAGAATTGCTGCATAGATCAATATAGCCAGAATTCCAAGTAGTACGAACCAAAAACTGACACTTGCCATGGCATCTTTGGGAGAAGAGAAAAAATAGAAAATAGGAGTGGCGTCCAGACGGAATCCCCAAAAGCCATACAATCCCAGGTCGATGATAAAAATGCAGGCCATGACAAAGGCTATTACTCCGAAATATCCTTGCCGGATGCGGCGGAGTATGGATGAATTTGTCCAGGCGGAAGCAATGAGCAGGATTCCGGGGATAGCGGTCAGGTAGCCCGCAAGAGATAAATCCAGTGGTAATCCGTGCCACATGACGCGGAAATAGTCACCCAAAGATACATTAGTATATAAGTCATGGTAGTAAACCATGAAGATTGGTTTCTGAAGAACGAATAAAAGAACAAATAAAAAATAGGTCGTGAGAAATTGTATAATTCTCTTTTTCATATATGTAAACTTAAAAAGATTGAACGGATACAAAGTTACTATACTTTTCCTTATCTTTCTCATGATGTGATGTAAAACATACCTTTTTTTCCATATCTTTGTCGTGTCTGTGACAAAAATGAAGTAATAAGATGGCAAAGATTGCAAAGAAACTAACAGATTTAGTGGGGAATACCCCTTTGATGGAACTTTCCGGTTATAGTGGAAAGTATGGTCTGGAACAAAATATTATTGCCAAACTGGAGGCTTTTAATCCGGCGGGAAGTGTAAAAGACAGAGTCGCTCTTTCGATGATTGAAGATGCGGAAGCTCGTGGAGCATTGAAACCCGGTGCAACGATTATTGAGCCGACAAGCGGAAATACAGGTGTAGGGTTGGCAATGGTGGCTACTATTAAAGGGTATCACCTAATATTGACCATGCCCGAAACGATGAGTCTGGAACGGCGGAATCTGTTGAAAGCGTTGGGTGCGCAGATTGTATTGACAGATGGGCTGGGAGGGATGGCAGCTTCCATTGCCAAAGCGCAGGAGTTGCGTGATAGTATCCCCGGTTCGGTGATTTTGCAACAATTTGAGAATCCGGCCAATGCTGCTGTTCATGAACGGGCAACGGGTGAAGAAATTTGGAGGGATACAGATGGTGAAGTGGCCGTTTTTGTAGCCGGAGTTGGTACCGGAGGAACAGTCTGCGGGGTAGCCCGTGCTTTGAAGAAACATAATCCGAATATTTATATTGTTGCTGTGGAACCGGCATCATCTCCTGTGTTGGCAGGCGGAGAGGCGGCTTCGCATCGTATTCAAGGTATTGGAGCGAATTTTATCCCGAAGCTTTATGATGCTTCGGTGGTGGATGAAGTAATAGGCGTGCCAGATGATGACGCGATTCGTGCAGGACGTGAGTTAGCGGCAACAGAAGGTCTGTTGGCGGGTATTTCTTCGGGAGCAGCTGTGTATGCCGCCCGTCAACTGTCACAACGTCCGGAATTTAAGAACAAAAAAATAGTAGCGTTGTTACCTGATACGGGAGAGCGTTATTTGTCGACCGAACTGTTTGCTTTTGACGCATATCCATTGGATTAATTCATTCACTATAAAAAGACCTGAACCATGGTAAGAATAATTATAGTTTTGCTTTTTTGTTTTCCGGCTGTTACCTTTGCGCAAACCTATCAGCAATTGTCCGAGAGAGCCATTGAGTGTATCGAAAAAGACAGTCTTCCCCAGGCAGAGGAACTTTTGCTTCAGGCTTTGAAGTTGGAACCGAAAAACGCAAAGAATGCACTGCTTTTTTCTAACTTGGGATTGGTTCAGCGTCGTTTGGGCGAGTTTGATAAAGCATTGGAATCTTATTCTTTTGCACTGAACTTTGCTCCTTTGGCAGTCCCTATTTTGCTCGACCGTGCCGCCATTTATATGGAAATGGGAAAAACAGACCGTGCTTATACGGATTATTGCCAGGTGTTGGACGAGGACAAACAGAACAAAGAAGCTCTGTTGATGCGTGCTTATATTTATGTGCTCCGCCGCGATTATCCGGCTGCGAGAATAGATTATAATCGTTTATTGGAACTCGATCCGCAGAGCTATAGCGGACGGCTGGGACTGGCTACTTTGGAGCAGAAAGAAGGAAAATTCCGGGAAGCTCTTGAGATATTGAATAAGATGCTTGCGGCCACTCCTGAAGATGCGACGCTCTATATTGCCCGTGCCGATGTGGAACGTGAGATGAAACATGAAGATTTGGCATTGGTCGATTTGGAGGAAGCCATCCGGTTGGATGCTGCCTCGGCTGATGCTTATCTGTTGCGTGGAAATATCTACCTGGCACAGAAGAAGAAAGGACTGGCAAAAGCTGACTTTGAAAAAGCTATTTCATTGGGAGTGCCTCCGGCTGATTTGCACGAGCAATTGCGGCAATGCAAGTGAAGTTATTAATAAGCCAACTATATCTTTCCGGTTTACATAAGTGAGCGCCTTTTGCTATGGACATTAGTTCGTTCCACAGTTGTTTCCCTTTAGTTCTACCTATGTGGAACTAAAGGGAAACAACTGTGGAACGGAAAGATAACCCTAGTGGAACGAATAATCATTAGTCAGGTGACTCGTTAATATATACTATTCAAGAATTTCTTTTATTCTACGAACTGTCTAATCAGATTTACGAAATCCTTTCCATATTTCTTTTTCTTGTGTTCGCCGATACCACTGATTTCTCCAAACTCTTCGATGGTGGTGGGACGTGAGATGCAAAGCAGATGCAACACTTTGTCTGACAAGACGATATAGGCGGGCAAAGCTTCCTGATCGGCAAGTTGTTTTCTTAATCCTCGCAATGCTTCGAACAAATCTTGGCTTTCGCCGCCTGCCGCGCCGAAGGGGAGTTCTTTGGCGATAACCACTTTTTTCTTTTTTCCTTTTCGGGTAACTGCTTCCTCATGCTGGATAACTACCAATGCCGCTTGTGTCCTTCCGAAGAGAACATCACTTCCGCTTGACGTTATTTTGAGATGATTATTCTCATTATAAGCTATTTCAAAGTAGCCGAGTTGCAGCATTTGAAGCAGATAGTCTTGCCAGTCACGAGGAGGAATGTCGCGTCCGGCACCGAACGTTTTAAGTTCCTGATACCCTTTTCCGGTTACTTCCGCAGAATAGTTTCCACGAAGAATATCAATCAACACTCCTGTGCTGATTTGTTGTTCTGTGCGTGCGATGGCACTTAATGCTTTTTGCACGATGACTGTACCGTCGAATCGTTGAGGGGGATTTTTACAAACATCGCAGTTACCGCAATCCTCTGTTGTTGTTTCTCCGAAGTAGCTTAATAAGATTCTTCGTCGGCAAATATCGGCCTCTGCGTATTGCTGCATACGTTGGAGCTTTTCCAGATTGATATTTTGCTGATTACTTTCCGAAGCGAATTTAGTTAGTAATATTAAGTCGCCTAATGAATAAAACAGGACAGTATTGCTGGGAAGCCCGTCACGTCCGGCACGTCCTATTTCCTGATAAAAGCTTTCTATACTTTTAGGCAGGTTATAATGTATCACCCAGCGGACATTTGATTTATCAATCCCCATTCCAAAAGCAATGGTGGCACATACCACTTGTATGCGGTCGTTAATAAAATCATTCTGTGTTTCGTCCCGGTGTTGAGTGGATAACCCGGCGTGATAAACACCGCAGCGGATACCCTGCTTCTGTAACATCTGTGCGACGGTTTCCGTCTTACTTCGACTCATGCAGTAAATAATCCCGCTTTCTTCCCCGTGGCGGTGGATAAATTCTAAGATAGCCTTGTTCTTTTCCTTCGCTTGAAATCCACGTTTCACAGTCAGGCTGATGTTGGGACGGTCGAACGAGGAAATGAAGGTACGCGGATGGTTCAGATGCAATTGCCGTACGATGTCTTCACGCGTGATTTTATCCGCGGTGGCAGTTAGTGCGACAATTGGTATTTGCGGAAATTGTTGGTGGAGCACTCCCATTTGTGTGTATTCCGGACGGAAATCATGTCCCCATTGCGAAATACAATGAGCTTCATCAATAGCAAACAGAGAGATGTTCATATCCCGCAACAAATAGTCCTTTTCAGCTAAAAGTTTTTCCGGTGAAATGTAAAGCAGCTTCAGGCGACCTTCAATGCATGCGCGGCGCAGATTAGCGTTTTCTGTTTCGTCATTACTGCTGTTCAGCGCTCCGGCAGCGATGCCGTTTGCCAGCAATGCTTCTACCTGATCTTTCATCAATGAGATGAGGGGAGAAACGACAACGGCAGTACCTTCGCAAAGCAGTGCGGGAAGTTGGTAACAGATTGATTTCCCCCCACCAGTGGGCATTAATACCAATGCATCCTGTTTGTTCAGGATGTGTCGGATGATTTCTTCTTGCAGAGGACGGAAATTATCGTACCCGAAATATGTCTTTAAAGTCTCTCTCATTGATGCTGATTTATCCATGCTGCAAAGGTACATTTTTCTTTGGCAATTTTTCATCATGTGTAGATTTCTGTTTCTGATATGAATTATAAATAAGTTAAAGTTTCTTATTATTCGGACTCATTCCTTCTTTTTCAAGGTTTTTGATTGTTTATTTAGAAAAAAAATGCACAAAATAATTGTGTGTTTAAAAAAAAAGTAAGACATTTGTAACATGTTACGTTGCAAATGAGCAATTATTAACAAATGAACAAACCCTAACCAGTTAATTCAATGAGCGATTTAGAGAACAAAAAAACGGAAGAAACTCCGAAAAAACGTCCCTACAATTTGAGGGAAAAGAAAGAAAAGAAGGCTGCATACAGGTCTTTGATTAGACCGGAATTGGCAGACGAGTTGTATGACAAGATCCTGAATATCATCGTTGTACAGAAGAAGTACAAGGATCCTGACTATTCAGCTAAGGACTTGGCGAAAGAATTGAAGACGAATACTCGTTACCTTTCTGCAGTAGTAAACTCACGCTTTGGCATGAACTATTCTTGCCTGTTGAATGAATACAGAGTAAAAGATGCTTTGCATTTATTGACTGACAAACGTTATGCCGACAAAAATGTGGAAGAAATTAGTGCCATGGTTGGCTTTGCAAATCGTCAATCTTTTTACGCTGCATTTTACAAAAACGTAGGTGAGACTCCTAATGGATATCGCAAAAAACATCTCGAAAATAAGAAATAATTGCGCGTTCCGAAATTAGTCAAAAGGAATTACCTCTAAATGAAAGATTTTGGAGATAATTCCTTTTCTCATTTTAATTAATCAATGCTAGCATTATGAAAAAACATCTGATTTTAATGACAGTGGCCGCTACGCTTTTAACATCGTGCGGAGGAAGTAAAACAACAACTGCTGAAGCAGACAAATTTGATTATACAGTGGAACAATTTGCTGATTTACAGATATTGCGTTATAAAGTTCCCGGATTTGAGGAACTGACGCTGAAACAGAAGGAACTGATTTATTACCTGACAGAGGCTGCTCTGGAAGGAAGGGATATTCTGTTTGATCAGAATGGAAAATATAATTTGAGAATCCGTCGGATGCTCGAAGCAGTATATACAAACTATCAGGGAGATAAAACAACGCCTGATTTTAAAAATATGGAGGTGTATCTGAAAAGGGTATGGTTCTCCAATGGTATTCATCATCACTATGGTACGGAGAAATTCGTGCCCAACTTCTCGCAGGAGTTCTTGAAACAGGCTGTACTCGGTATAGATGCCAAGTTGCTGCCGTTGGCGAAAGGACAGACTGCCGAACAACTTTGTGCCGAACTGTTTCCGGTGATTTTCGATCCGACTGTTATGCCGAAACGGGTAAACCAGGCAGATGGCGAAGATCTTGTGTTGACTTCTGCTTGTAACTATTATGACGGAGTGACGCAGAAAGAGGCAGAGAGTTTTTATAGCGCCCTGAAAGACCCGAAAGACGAAACACCGGTTTCTTACGGGCTGAACAGTCGGCTGGTCAAAGAAAACGGAAAGTTGGAGGAGAAAGTTTGGAAAGTAGGCGGACTCTATACACAGGCAATAGAAAAGATTGTTTATTGGCTGAAGAAAGCGGAAGGTGTAGCGGAGAATGAGGCACAAAAGGCCGTCATCACCAAACTGATTCAATTCTATGAAACAGGCAATCTGAAAGATTTCGATGAATATGCCATTCTTTGGGTGAAAGACCTTGATTCACGAATCGACTTTGTGAATGGATTTACTGAAAGTTACGGTGACCCGTTGGGTATGAAAGCGAGCTGGGAGTCTTTAGTGAATTTCAAAGATTTGGAATCAACGCACCGCACAGAAATAATCAGTAGCAATGCGCAGTGGTTTGAAGATCATTCTCCCGTAGATAAATCTTTCAAGAAAGAAAAGGTAAAAGGGGTATCGGCTAAAGTGATTACTGCCGCTATCCTTGCAGGTGATCTTTACCCGGCAACGGCTATCGGTATCAATCTGCCGAATGCAAACTGGATTCGTGCTCACCACGGTTCTAAATCGGTGACAATCGGAAATATAACAGATGCTTATAATAAAGCCGCTCACGGAAACGGATTCAACGAAGAATTTGTTTATAGCGATGCGGAAATACAACTGATCGATGCGTATTCTGATTTAACGGATGAGCTGCATACGGACTTGCACGAATGTTTGGGACACGGTTCCGGTAAGTTACTTCCGGGTGTAGATCCTGATGCTTTGAAAGCATACGGCTCTACCATCGAAGAGGCGCGTGCCGATTTGTTCGGATTGTATTATGTGGCTGACCCCAAGCTGGTGGAACTGGGACTTCTCTCTTCTCCCGATGCTTATAAAGCTCAATATTATACTTATCTGATGAACGGTCTGATGACGCAGTTGGTACGTATCGAACCGGGAAATACTGTGGAAGAAGCTCACATGCGTAACCGCCAGTTGATAGCCCGTTGGGTATTTGAGAAGGGGGCTGCCGATAAAGTGGTGGAATTGGTGAAGAAAGACGGAAAGACTTATGTGGTTATCAATGACTATCAGAAAGTGCGCGAGCTTTTCGGCGAATTGTTGGCTGAAATTCAGCGAATCAAATCGACAGGCGACTTTGAAGGTGCCCGTTCATTGGTAGAAAACTATGCCGTAAAAGTAGATCCGGCTTTACATGCAGAAGTTCTGGAACGTTATAAGAAGTTGAATCTGGCTCCTTATAAAGGTTTTGTGAATCCGAAATACGAACTGGTGACAGATGAAAACGGAAACGTTACGGATGTCACAGTTTCTTATGATGAAGGTTATGTAGAACAAATGTTGCGTTACAGCACTGATTATTCTCCGCTGCCTTCCATAAACAACTGATCTGAAATGGATATTAAAGAACAATTGAAAGATATCAAGACACAGCTCCGTCTCTCTATGAACGGGGCTGTGTCCCAAAGTATGCGCGAGAAAGGGCTGGTTTATAAACTCAATTTCGGAGTGGAACTGCCTCGTATCAAGATGATTGCCGAAGGTTACGAAAAGAATCATGACCTGGCGCAGGCTTTATGGAAAGAGGAAATTCGCGAGTGTAAGATTCTGGCGGGAATGCTTCAGCCGATCGAAACGTTTTATCCCGAGATAGCCGATATTTGGGTGGAAAGCATCCGGAATATCGAAATAGCAGAACTGACTTGTATGAATCTCTTCCAGCATTTACCGTATGCTCCGGCCAAATCCTTTCACTGGATTGCCGACGAACAGGAGTATGTGCAGACTTGTGGTTTCCTGACTGCCGCCCGTCTTCTGATGAAGAAAGGGGATATGACCGAACGTGCCTCCGGCGAATTGCTCGACCAGGCGATTTGTGCGGTACATTCCGACAGCTATCATATTCGTAACGCAGCTTTGCTGGTTATCCGCAAATATATGCAGCATAGTGAGGAACATGCTTTTCAAGTATGCCGCCTGGTGGAAGGTATGGCTGATTCTACCTTGGAAGGAGAGCAGATGCTCTACAATATGGTGAAAGAGGAGCTTGCTGTAGACTAATCTTATTTTCATGGAGTAAGTCCTTTTATTAAATAACGGTTTAATTTTTTAGACGCGGATAACACGGATGACGCGTCTAAAAAATAAACCGTCTTGTTATTCGTTTATTATATAAGCCAATCTACAAAACGAATGATAGCCTCCATTTAATTTATAAAAAAACTGTCTAACTCTGTGATGAACTAAAAAAACTTCTCTTTATCATTTGCTTTCCGCAAAAAAGGCTTAACTTTGTTCGCGCTAATTTTGGCTGATGATGGAAACTCAAAACGTGAAAGATACAGTAAGGCAGATATTCACGGAATATCTCACGGCGAACGGGCATCGAAAGACTCCTGAACGCTACGCCATACTCGATACTATTTATTCTATCGACGGTCATTTCGATATTGACATGCTTTATTCACGGATGATGGACCAGGAGAATTTCCGGGTGAGCCGGGCAACTCTCTACAACACCATTATTCTTCTTATCAATGCACGGCTGGTCATTAAGCATCAGTTCGGTACTTCCTCCCAATACGAAAAATCATATAATCGCGAGACACATCATCATCAGATATGTACTCAATGTGGTAAAGTGACCGAGTTTCAGAACGAGGAACTGCAGCAAGCCATTGAAAATACGAAATTGAGCCGCTTCCAGCTTTCGCATTACTCCTTATATATATATGGAGTATGTAGTAAGTGCGACAGAGCTAACAAACGGAAAAAAGTAAATAACAACAATAAAAAAGAAAAATGAAAGTAGATGTTCTATTAGGATTACAATGGGGCGACGAAGGTAAAGGAAAAGTAGTCGACGTTTTAACACCTAAGTATGATGTGGTTGCTCGTTTTCAGGGCGGCCCGAATGCCGGTCACACGCTTGAGTTTGAAGGACAGAAATATGTGCTTCGCTCTATTCCTTCCGGTATTTTTCAAGGAAACAAGGTAAACATCATCGGTAACGGTGTGGTACTTGATCCGGCATTGTTTAAAGCAGAGGCAGAAGCACTTGAAGCATCGGGTCATCCGCTGAAAGAACGTTTGCACATTTCAAAGAAAGCTCATCTTATTCTTCCGACACACCGTATTCTGGATGCTGCATACGAAGCAGCCAAAGGCGATGCTAAAGTAGGAACTACCGGCAAGGGTATCGGCCCTACTTACACGGATAAAGTGAGCCGTAACGGTGTTCGTGTAGGTGATATTCTTCATAACTTCGACCAGAAGTATGCTGCTGCGAAAGCTCGTCACGAACAAATTCTGAAGAGCTTGAATTATGAATACGATCTTACTGAACTGGAAAAAGCATGGTTGGAAGGTATCGAATATCTGAAACAATTCCATTTCGTAGATAGCGAACATGAAGTGAATAACCTGTTGAAGGATGGTAAGAGCGTGCTTTGTGAAGGAGCGCAGGGTACTATGCTTGATATTGATTTCGGTTCATATCCGTTTGTGACTTCTTCCAATACCGTATGTGCGGGAGCCTGCACCGGACTTGGAGTGGCACCTAACCGTATCGGTGAAGTATATGGTATCTTCAAGGCATACTGTACTCGTGTAGGAGCAGGTCCGTTCCCATCAGAACTGTTTGACGAAACAGGCGACAAGATGTGTACGTTGGGACATGAATTCGGTTCTGTAACCGGTCGTAAACGTCGTTGCGGATGGATCGACCTGGTAGCGTTGAAGTATTCCGTTATGATAAACGGAGTTACCAAATTGATTATGATGAAGAGCGATGTACTCGATACTTTCGAAACAATCAAAGCGTGCGTTGCTTACAAAGTGAACGGTGAAGAGATCGACTACTTCCCGTATGACATCACAGAAGGCGTAGAACCTGTATATGCAGAGCTTCCGGGCTGGCAGACAGATATGACCAAGATGCAGAGCGAAGATGAATTCCCGGAAGAATTCAATGCTTACCTGACTTTCCTGGAAGAACAGCTTGGTGTAGAAATCAAGATTGTATCTGTAGGACCGGACAGAGCACAGACCATCGAACGTTATACTGAAGAATAACAATTGATTTATTATATGGAGGAAAGGCGGAGATTGAAGAAAAACTCCGCCTTTCTTGTTCAATCCTTTGTATAGTCTATCCTAAACACACAAAAATAATGTATGCCTTATGAAAACACGTTTTATAACTTTCCTTTTGTTGTTCGTAATGAACTTGGGAGTATTTGCGCAATCTTCCTATCAGCCTACCGAAGAGAATTTGAAAGCACGGCAGGAATTTCAGGACAATAAGTTTGGTATTTTTCTTCATTGGGGGCTATACGCTATGCTCGCTACCGGTGAGTGGACTATGACAAACAATAATCTGAATTATAAAGAGTATGCCAAACTGGCAGGCGGATTTTATCCTTCCAAGTTTGATGCGGACAAATGGGTGGCAGCTATCAAAGCTTCAGGAGCTAAATATATCTGTTTCACTACCCGTCATCATGAAGGTTTTTCTATGTTTGACACTAAGTATTCGGATTATAACGTAGTCAAAGCTACTCCTTTTAAAAGAGATATTGTGAAAGAGTTGGCAGCAGCCTGTGCCAAGCAGGGCATCAAGCTCCATTTTTATTATTCACATCTTGACTGGGCGCGTGAGGACTATCCCTGGGGACGTACAGGACAGGGCACAGGTCGCTCGAACTCGAAAGGAGATTGGAAAAGTTATTATCAATTCATGAATAACCAGTTGACAGAATTGCTGACGAATTACGGTCCGATAGGGGCTATTTGGTTTGACGGATGGTGGGATCAGCCCAAAACTTTTAACTGGGAATTACCGGAACAGTATGCTCTGATTCACAAACTCCAACCGGGGTGTCTGGTGGGTAATAATCATCATCAGACGCCTTTTGATGGAGAAGATATTCAGATTTTCGAACGCGATCTGCCGGGTGAGAATGTTTCGGGACTTTCCGGACAGGAGGTGAGTCGTCTGCCGTTGGAAACTTGTGAAACAATGAATGGTATGTGGGGATATAAGATTACCGATCAGAATTATAAATCAACAAAGACATTGATTCACTATCTGGTGAAGGCAGCCGGTAAGAATGTCAATCTTTTGATGAATATCGGCCCTCAACCCGATGGGGAACTTCCTGCGGTAGCTGTACAACGCTTGGCAGAGATGGGAGAGTGGATGAAACAATATGGTGAAACGATTTATGGAACACGAAGCGGTGCAGTTGCTCCACATGATTGGGGAGTGACAACACAAAAAGGAAATAAACTCTATGTGCATATTCTCGACCTGAAAGATGCGGCTTTGTTCCTGCCGTTGTCAGATAAGAAGGTCAAGAAGGCAGTCTTGTTTAAAGACCAGTCTCCGGTTCGTTTCACAAAGACGAAAGCCGGTGTTTTGCTCGAATTCGCCGAGGTTCCGAAAGATATTGACTATGTGGTAGAACTGACAATTGACTAATTTTTAGCTAATTCTTCATAAAAGCAAGGGGAAACTATTCTGACATTGAACGTTTCCCCTTATTTTTGGCAAACAATTTGTTTATAAAGATATAGAGTAATAATTAAAATTGAAAAGTATATGATGTCTTATTGGGTATTATTTATAGGAATCGCTGTTGTAAGTTGGTTGGTACAGATGAATTTGCAAAACAAATTCAAGAAGTACTCTAAGATTCCTACAGGAAATGGAATGACAGGACGCGACGTTGCTTTAAAAATGTTGCATGACAATGGAATTTATGACGTACAGGTTACACATACGCCGGGACGGTTGACCGACCACTACAATCCTACTAACAAAACGGTGAATTTGAGTGAAGGGGTGTATGAAAGTAACAGTATAATGGCAGCTGCCGTAGCAGCCCATGAATGTGGACACGCTGTACAACATGCACGCATGTATGCTCCGTTGAAAATGCGTAGTGCGCTGGTTCCGGTGGTAAACTTTGCCTCTTCCATTATGACGTGGGTATTGTTGGGTGGTATCTTGTTGATAAACTCTTTCCCGCAGTTATTGCTGGCAGGTATTATCCTGTTTGCTATGACTACATTGTTCAGCTTTATCACGCTGCCGGTGGAAATCAATGCAAGTAAACGTGCGTTGGTCTGGTTGAGTTCATCCGGCATTACTAATTCGTACAATCATGCACAGGCTGAAGATGCTCTTCGTTCTGCTGCTTATACGTATGTAGTTGCTGCATTAGGCTCACTGGCTACATTGGTATACTACATCATGATCTTCATGGGTAGAAGAGACTAAGAAATGAAAAAGGGAGAAAAGTACGTTTATTAACTTCTCTCCATAGAATATAAAAAGATTCTCCGCAGTCTTTCCGAAGACTATGGAGGATTTTTTGTATTGTTTAGGGTCTTACTTGAGTGTTTCTTTACGATATTGATAGGGGATGGACACAATACGGGTGATTTTTTCAAATATATGTAAGTATTGCTCGGAAATTTGCAGTAAATTTGCGCAATTAAAATTATAAACAGTAATATTATGGCAGCAAAACCAAGTATTCCTAAAGGAACTCGTGACTTTTCGCCGGTAGAAATGGCGAAGCGTAATTATATATTCAATACGATTCGTGACGTATATCATTTGTATGGATTCCAGCAGATAGAGACTCCTTCGATGGAGATGCTTTCTACATTGATGGGAAAGTACGGCGATGAGGGAGATAAACTACTCTTTAAGATTCAGAACTCTGGAGATTACTTCTCCGGGATTACTGACGAAGAATTGTTAAGCCGTAATGCTGCCAAACTGGCAAGCAAATTCTGTGAGAAAGGTTTGCGTTACGACTTGACAGTGCCTTTTGCCCGTTATGTAGTGATGCATCGTGATGAGATCACTTTCCCGTTCAAACGCTATCAGATTCAACCGGTATGGCGTGCCGACCGCCCGCAGAAAGGACGTTATCGCGAATTTTATCAATGTGATGCCGATGTTGTAGGAAGCGATTCGTTATTGAACGAAGTGGAATTGATGCAGATTGTCGATACCGTTTTTAGTCGTTTCAATATTCGTGTATGTATTAAGATTAACAACCGCAAGATTCTTTCCGGTATTGCTGAAATTATAGGCGAATCGGATAAGATTGTAGATATTACCGTGGCAATTGACAAACTGGATAAAATTGGTCTGGATAATGTAAATGCCGAACTGAAAGAGAAGGGAATCAGTGATGAGGCTATTGCCAAGTTGCAGCCGATCATCCTTCTTAGTGGTACGAATGCGGAGAAATTGGCAACATTGAAGAATGTGTTATCAGTCAGTGAAGTAGGGCTGAAGGGAGTGGAAGAGAGTGAATTTATTCTGAATACATTGGAAACAATGGGCTTGAAGAATGAAATAGAGCTTGATCTTACTTTAGCTCGCGGACTGAACTATTATACAGGAGCTATCTTTGAAGTGAAAGCACTGGATGTACAGATTGGCAGTATCACTGGTGGTGGTCGTTATGATAATCTGACCGGAGTATTCGGTATGGCAGGAGTGTCCGGAGTGGGTATCTCTTTTGGTGCAGACCGTATCTTTGATGTCCTGAACCAGCTCGAACTTTACCCGAAAGAAGCTGTAAACGGAACAGAACTTCTGTTTATCAACTTCGGTGAAAAGGAAGCTGCATACTCAATGGGAATTTTGGCTAAGGTACGTGCTGCCAATATTCGTGCCGAGATCTTCCCGGATGCAGCCAAGATGAAGAAACAAATGAGTTATGCCAATGCGAAGAATATTCCGTTTGTAGCTATTGTCGGTGAGAATGAAATGAACGAAGGCAAAGTGATGTTGAAGAATATGGAGACTGGAGAACAGAACCTTGTTTCAGCAGACGAACTGATTGCTATTGTGAAGAAATAAGCGGAGATATTAGAACTAAGTATGTCATCATAATTAGTTAATATAAAGAGGTCGTCTTAACATAAAAATGAAGTGAACCCCAAAAGTTAGATAAAGAACTTTTGGGGTTCGCTTCAAAATAAAAAAGAGAAGATTTCTTTTTTAGTATTTTATTTGATCTAGTATTCCATTGAGGAAAGCAATTGCTACTCCATAGTTCGTCATAGGAATGTGCTGCTCCCGCGCACGTTCGATGCGACTAAGTACGTATTTACGGTTAAACATACATGCTCCGCAATGGATAACTAAAGAGTAAGGAGTCAGATCTTGTGGAAAGTCGGTTCCTGCTACCATATCAATTTGCAGATTCTCTCCAATCCGTTTCCGTAACAAACGAGGAAGTTTCACTCTTCCTATATCTTCTGAAAGGGGAGCGTGCGTACAAGCTTCCGCTATCAGTACACGTGACGATTCCGTCAGTCTTTCGATGACAGCTGCACTTTCTACATAATAGTGAATATCACCCTTATAACCTGCGAAAAGCACCGAGAAAGAAGTCAGTTCACTTTCCTTTGGTTTCTGTTCATAAATCGCTTTGAAAACTTGTGAATCGGTGATGATTAACTTCGGAGGACGGGCAAGGGCTTGCAGGGTTGCAGAAAACTTATCAGTGGTGCAATTCATTACGAGGCATTTTTTATCCAGCAATTCACGGATAGTCTGCACTTGCGGTAAGATCAGTCTGCCTTTGGGAGCTTGGATATCCTGCGGCATTACTAAAAGTACAAGGTCATTCTCCGCAACAAGTTTCCCGGTGATACTTTGTTGACCGAAGTCCGAAGGTAATTTTTCGAGGATGGCTTGCCGGATCAGTTCGATTCCTATCTTTTCTTTGGCACTGATAAGCAAGGGGTGTATTTTACATTGTTCCTCGATATATGTAGCTAAATGATCGCTATTCTCTCGTATATCTATTTTATTCAATACCGGAATGACAGGGATATTCTTCTCTTTCAATAGCGCCAGTATCTCTTTTTCATGAAAAAAGGTAGTGTCTTCACATAATAACAATGCAATATCCGTTTTTTCAATAGCCTTTAAAGTCCGGCTGATACGCAGTTCTCCAAGCTCTCCTTCGTCATCGAATCCCGGAGTATCTATAAAAAGACAAGGACCAATACCTTGAATCTCCATTGCTTTAGACACAAGGTCGGTAGTCGTTCCGGGAGTATTTGAAACGAGCGCGATGTCCTGTCCTGTCAACGCATTGATAAGAGAAGACTTACCACTATTCCGTCTACCGAAAAGGGCGATATGAAGTCTGTTGGCATTTGGAGTATCTGTTAAGCTCATAAACGTATTATTTAAAATCTAAAGTCTCTTTGTCCTGCAGCTATTGCTTTGAGATTCCGGATAGCTATTTCCCTGATTTTGGGATTGGGGATTCGTTCCGTTTCTTTTAGAACCAGTTCCAATCCTTTCTGTCGCGTATCTTCTGAAGCATAATCTTCCAGATACTCTTTCAGAGTCATCAGGGCATTCGGTCCGCAACAGTTTGCTATCTGACCGGATTTCACTAATGACATGAAACGGTCTCCCGTCCGTCCTTCCCGGTAACAGGCTGTACAGAAGCTGGGGATATATCCGAGTTCGAGCAACCAGTTGACCACTTCGTCTAATGTCCGGGTGTCGCTCACATCAAATTGGGCAGAATTATGATCGGGTAATTCCGTTTCAGCATATCCGCCTACACTGGTACGTGAACCGCCACTGATTTGTGAAATACCCAATTCGAGCACTTTCTTGCGTGATTCTTGCGATTCACGTGTAGAAATAATCATTCCCGTATAAGGAACGGCAATTCGGATAACAGCTACAATCTTGCTGAATATCTCATCCGAAATAGCGTTCGGGAAATCTTCCGCATCGATGTCATCTGCCGAACAGATGCGCGGCACACTGATTGTATGCGGCCCTACACCGAATTTGGCTTCCAAATGTTCGGCATGCATTAATAATCCGATAAAATCATACCGATAAGTATTCAAACCGAAAAGGACGCCAATGCCTACATCATCGATTCCTCCTTCCATCGCGCGGTCCATCGCTTCGGTGTGATAAGCGTAATTGCTTTTAGGTCCGGTGGGATGGAGAGCTTCGTAGTTATCTTTGTGATAAGTCTCTTGGAATAAGATATACGTGCCGATACCCGCTTCTTTCAATCGGCGATAATTTTCTACTGTAGTGGCTGCGATATTTACGTTTACCCGGCGGATAGCTCCATTTTTATGCTTGATACTATAAATCGTCTGAATAGATTCCAGAATATATTCTATCGGGTTCAGTGACGGATGCTCACCGGCTTCAAGAGCCAGTCGCTTATGTCCCATATCCTGCAAAGCAATTACCTCCCGGCGGATTTCTTCCTGTGTCAGTTTCTTGCGTGCAATAGTCTTGTTTTTGGCATGATACGGACAATATACGCAACCGTTTACGCAATGATTAGATAAATAAAGCGGTGCGAACATGACGATACGGTTGCCGTAAAACTTCTGTTTGATTTCTTTAGCGAGATGAAAGATACGTTCTATCAGGTCAGGTTGGTTACACTCCAGCAGAATGGCCGCTTCCCGGTGTGTCAGTCCCTTGCACAACGCTGCCTTTTCAATCAGTTGTTCAATCAGGACACGATTATCCTTATTGTTCTGTGCATATTCCAGCGTATCCAAAATTTCTTCGTGATGGATAAACTCTTCTGCTTTGGATGAATCTTTTTGGTATATCATAATATTCTTTGTTTTTTCACCACAGATTACACGGATTCACACAGATTAAAATTTAATTCGAAATAAATCTGTGTGAATCCGTGTAATCTGTGGTGCACTTAAAGTCGCCTCTTTCGGTAGATATCTCATAACCGATGGAATTCAACTGCTTTTGTAAGGTAGCCAGTCCTTCGGCGGATTCTGCTCCGAGTGAAGCTTTGTCATTGTATAATTCATATTTTCTCCGTTCCTCCCGGGGAGACAGGTTGGGCATAACCACATTTGCACCTGCCAATATACCCCGCTCCCTACCATCAGGGATAAGAGTGGCGAGAGCCGTTGTTGCCGGAATCAATGCGGATGGATGCATCAAACGGAAGATAGATAATAGAAGAATCGTCCGTTCCACCGTTCCGCTGGGATATTGGGCAAAAGGCGTATCATGATGGGGTAGGAAAGGACCGATGCCGATCATTTCCGGCTGTAGCTTTTCAATGAACAAGATATCCTCGATGATATGTTCTACTGTTTGCCCTGGGCTGCCGACCATAATTCCGGTTCCTGTCTGATAGCCGATGTCTTTCAAATCCGCTAAACATTGTAGGCGCTGTTTGCCAGACATTTCTGCCGGATGCAGTTGCCGGTAATGCGACTCATTATATGTTTCGTGACGTAACAGATAACGGTTGGCTCCGGCACGGAAGAAACGTTCGTATGCATCACGCGATTTTTCTCCGAGCGACAGTGTAATGGCACAATCCGGATAATTCTGCCTGATACGGGCAACAGTCATTTCTATCCGATCGTCTGTCAGTGCGGGATCTTCTCCTCCTTGCAACACGAAAGTGCGGAAACCTAATTTATATCCTTGCCGGCAACAGTCCAGTATACTTTCCAGGCTCAACCGGTAACGTTCGATATTGGGATTTCCTTTTCGGATACCACAGTAATAACAGTTGTTCCGGCAGCAATTGCTGACTTCAATCAGTCCACGGATATAAATCTTATTTCCGAAGTGGCGGAGAGCGACTTCCTGCGCCTGTTTATTGATGTAACGCAGGGTTTCTGCGTCACATCCGGTCAACAGTTGCCGGAGCTCTTCCGGGCTAAGTGTTCTTTCCTGCCGTAGTTTATCGATCCATTGTTTCATAGCTCTCTTTTCGTTTGAGCAGCTCTTGTGCCAATTGGCGACGTCCCGAAACAATATCATTATGCGTACTTGGCCCGGTGATGCATCCACCCTCACACGCCATCACTTCAATAAACTGTCCCACAGCCTTTCCTGTCTTGGCGCAAGCACGCAACAGAGCGATATTCTTTTTATTGATGTCCGACACTTGTATTGCATTGATTTTATCCGCTTCTTCTTTCAGATAAGCTTTGACAGCTCCCATCACACCACCTGCCTGTGCAAATCCATGTGCTTCGCGAACAGACGTATGTAATACAGAGAACTCCTGTACCTGTTCCAGTTCAATACCCAGTCCGTCGAGAATCGAACCGATTTCTTCAAACGTCAGAATATAATCCACTGCTTCGTCACGACGTACTTCTTTGCGTTTAGCCACACAAGGACCGACAAACACAACCTTAGCATCCGGATGCTTCTCTTTGGCAATCCGTGCGGCGTAGTACATCGGTGATCCGGTGGTAGAAACGTAAGGTTTCATATCCGGAATATGTTTCTCAACCAGTTCGATATAAGAAGGGCAACAGGAAGTAGTCATAAACTTCTGTCCCTCTTCCAATTTCTCCAGTAACTCGTGTGCTTCATTGCTGGTGGTTGCCATAGCACCTTCAGCCACTTCGATCACATCTGTAAATCCTATTTCTTTGAAAGCACCGTACACCTGTCCGATAGAAGTCTTAAACTGTCCCAGAATAGACGGAGCAACGATGGCAACCATCTTTTCTCCTTTACGGATGCGTTGCAATACATCGAATGTTTGCGAGATTTCGAAGATAGCACCGAACGGACAAGCATTCATGCATTTTCCGCAGTAGATACACTTGCTTTCATCAATGTGTTCTATGCCGTGTTCATCTTTGCTGATAGCTTTTACCGGGCAAGCCTCTTCACAAGGCACGGGAATATATACAATAGCGTGATAAGGACAACTCTTGTGACAAATACCGCAACTGACACATGTGTCATGGTCAATCATTGCCTGACCGTTTTTCTTGAAACGTATCGCATCTTTGGGGCAGTTCATGTAACAGCTACGTGCCACGCATCCGCGACAAAGGTTGGTTATTTCATAATTGATCTGTACACAGGAAGAACAGGCCTCGTCGATGACGCACATAATATTTTCCTTGTCCGGTTCGGGGCGGCTCAATGCCAATCGCGCATATTCAGAAAGCGGGGTAACTTCGTCGTGTTCGTCTGTCATATCCAGTCCCATCAGAGGAAAAGTCTTGTACCTCCACACTGCGCGTTCTTTATGTACGCAACACCGTCCTAGGGGTTTTGATTTTCGTGGACTCAACTCAATCGGGAGCCGGTCTATCTTTTCCACTAATTCGTCGTTTTTCCAGAGTTTAACGAGGTCTGCCAGCAATTTATGCCGGACAATCATAATATTATTCGTAAATGCCATATTGTAATAAAGAGGTTGTTAGTTAGTTGGTGCAAAGATACGAACAGAATTTCAATATTTAAGTTTTTTGAAACATTCTTGTAACTTTTTTGTAGCCCTCGCGTGTTATCTTTGTGGTGGACAAAAAAACTAAGAGGAGGCAGAGTTATGAATAGCAGTATTTTCGAGCAACGTAGTCGTTTTGCCATGATTGGCGCATTGATGGTTATTATCAGCCTGCTGTTTTTATTCTACATGGGAAGTTCTTTGGTAAGCTCTACCAAAAAATATCTGGAGCAGATACAAGGGATAGAGATCATTTGTATCGACACAGACGAATAAAAACAAGCAACCGAAAGGTAGGATAACCCGGGGGAAATTTGTATTTTTGCCGGAAGAAAAAACAGACCTTATGGAAGAAAAGAATAGAGCCTGGAAAACGGTGAGTAGTAAATATCTATTTCGCCGTCCGTGGCTGACTGTGCGTTGCGAAGATATGTTGCTTCCCAACGGTAACCATATCCCCGAATATTATATTCTTGAGTATCCCGACTGGGTAAATACGATTGCCATTACAAAAGATGGTAAATTTGTTTTTGTCCGCCAGTACCGTCCGGGAATTGAACGAACTTGTTATGAACTTTGTGCCGGTGTCTGTGAGAAGGAGACGCTTCACCGTTAGTGTCCGCCCAACGTGAATTGTGGGAGGAAACAGGCTACGGAAAAGGAAACTGGCAGGAATATATGGTGATTTCCGCTAATCCGAGCACTCATACCAATCTGACTTATTGCTTTCTTGCTACAGACGTGGAACTGATAGACCATCAGCATCTGGAAGCTACTGAAGATATTAGTGTACATCTGCTTACATTGGAAGAGGTGAGAAGCCTGCTTGATAAGAACGAAATTATGCAAGCGCTGAATGCTGCTCCATTGTGGAAATATATAGCAAATCTGTAATATCGTTTGGAATTCTGTAGAGAAATAATAACTTTGGAGAAAATTTAAATTATCTAATTATGAAAACTATATTATGGAGTATTCTTTGTTTGGTTCTCTCCGGATGGGGAAGTATGCAAACGGTGTCAGCGCAGGACTTGCAAGAGATGGAAAAGAACTTGTCCGCTATCAATGAGGATTTGAATCAAAAGACAAAAGAATATAGTTGGCAGCTTGCGGCGGCTTATGCAGATTATTGTGAAGCAAACAATAAATATATAAGCTGGAACGACTTGCCTTATCTACAAACAGTTGTCGAATATGAACGGCCTGCTTCTTTGGAAACTTACCGACTGGCGCATAAAGCCAGTAAAGATGAATTGGATAAGTTTCTAAATACATATAAGGAATATAAGGATCTGACAAAGAAGCAGAAAGAAGCAGTAACCAAGGAGGAGAAGGATGCTGTATCGACTGCTTTTTCTGCATTCTGGAAGAAATTGAGAAGTGAAGAAAATCCTTATAAAGATTTGTATTATGCCGAACGGAAAGCGATCAGCAAATATCGGGCGGAAGCTTTGCGGTATGTGATTGCCCATTATAAAGAAAAGAAGCAGGAGATTCCGACTTCTTATATAAAATATGCTGAACAGTCTTATTTATTGCAGAAAGGTTCTGCTTTGGAGTTGTTGCAGAAAGAAATAAACGCATTGGAAAGTGTGCAGAGAGAACTTGTTCAGAATATAACAAGAGCAAGGTATGGGTTGGGTAAGACTGAAGATAAATAAAAGAGAGTTTCACACATAATTGATTAAGGTAATACGGGATGGAGAAATCCTTTTCTATACTGGGAGGTCTGGACTGAAAAGTTCAGACCTCTTTATCTTTCCCCTCAAGTACGTATAGAAAAGTTCTTTCCCCTCCTATGCAAACTTCTTTTGCATAGGGAGAAAACTAGTTTAGGGCATAAGGTAAACTATAACCGAAGGTTCTGATTATATAACTGGAAGTTTTGATTACATAACTGAAGCTTTCAGTTTTATAACCGGAACTTGCGGTTATAGTTTGAGGTAAGGGGAAAGTAACTTTTCCCCAAGAGAAAAGCAAGTTCTCACCTTATAGAAAAGAACTTTTCTAGTTATACTTTGGACGATAGGTAGTAGCGATTCGGGAATAGTGGTGTATGTTTGTTCAACGTTTATTCCAATACAAAAATAATAGTTTCATTTACAGGCGCCCAATCATAAATGAATTTGGCATGGGAAGTTGCATTTCGTACGCACATGTGCGAACGCGGTGTCGTTCCTAACGACGGACTATATTCTATCTGTGTCTTGCGGGGAGCATTGACCGGTACTCCGTGAATATAGGCTCCATCCGTGAAACGACTCGCATAAGGAGCATAACCTCCTGTCTCTTTCGAACCGTCTTTTAGAAATACCATCTTCGCTTTCTTTTCCTGTAATACAAACATTCCTAAAGGAGTTTCCTGTGCATACGGCGGCAGGTGGCGTCCCGTAGTGGAAGGATTCATGCTGCGAACCATCCATTGCCCTTCTCCGCTACGTTCGAGAGCAGCGATATTCTGATTGTGGCGGTCTACGAAAACAGCTTTGTTAAAAACAATCGTATCTCCGATTACTTTGACATACTTTTTAGGAATCATCCATTCATCTCCGGTAAACATTGGTTCTGCTTTTATGAATTTTTCCCCATCTTCGATAAAACGGGTTAGTTCTCCATCCTGGCCGTAGCGTTCGGGCACTAATGTGTCGGTCAACAAATAAAGCGGAACGGATTGGTAACGTTCTATGCCGAGAGTATCCGCCACCCGTCCGTAAGCGTTTCTTTTGAAATTCTTCACAAGCGGTGCTTCTCCATTCCTATTTTTGTAATTTTGGAGAATTGCCCAAGTGGAAGGCTGCAATTGTATATTTTCAAGCAAAGCCAGCCGTTCTTTGATTTTGTCCCATTGAAACTGCCGGGTAGTGTCTTTATAAGGATAGGTGTCCTCCAATGTATATTGGTCATACAATAAATCTTTGGTGATTTGTATTTGCTCTGCTGTGAGTTTCTTTTCAACAGGTTTAACCTCGGGTTGAGTTATTGTATCTTGCGACAGCGAATCTGTCTGTTGTTGTTCATGTACAGGAGAAATCTCCCCTGTACGCGAAGTGCAGGAGTAGAAGACGCAAGAGGCAATGATGAGGCCGGATGCTATTCTATTCATATTATTTATACAGTGCATTTGATGGTTCGTTTACGAATATACATCATTATAAGGAATAATCCTTTTGTTTTGTTTAAAAAGTAGGTGACAAATATACTTTTTTGCCATACAGTGCAAGTTGTCAGTCATTTTGTCAGTCTATTTCTGACAAAGAATCATTTATTTACTTTGGCACGCTTTTCGCAATGACTTTAGCGTTCCGCCTGAAAGACGGTGGATAACATCTACAATTAAATGTATAACTAAAATATAACAAGTAACTATGAACATTAAACCATTAGCAGACAGAGTGCTTATCCTCCCTGCACCTGCAGAAGAAAAAACAATTGGTGGTATCATTATTCCTGATACAGCAAAAGAAAAACCTTTGAAGGGTGAAGTTGTGGCAGTAGGTCACGGTACGAAAGATGAAGAGATGGTATTGAAAGTAGGCGATACAGTTCTTTATGGTAAATATGCCGGAACAGAACTTGACGTTGAAGGTACTAAATATCTTATCATGCGTCAGAGCGATGTTCTCGCTGTTTTGGGTTAATTAATAATAGTAAATAGTAAATCTTTAAATAGTAAATAAAGAGATGGCAAAAGAAATATTATTCAATATCGATGCCCGTGACCAATTGAAAAAAGGTGTCGATGCTTTGGCAAATGCAGTAAAAGTAACTCTGGGCCCGAAAGGACGTAACGTTATCATTGAGAAGAAATTCGGTGCTCCGCACATCACAAAAGACGGTGTGACAGTAGCAAAAGAAATCGAATTGGCAGATGCTTACCAGAACACTGGTGCACAGTTGGTAAAAGAAGTTGCTTCTAAGACAGGTGACGATGCCGGTGACGGTACAACTACTGCAACCGTTCTTGCACAAGCTATCGTAGCTGAAGGTTTGAAGAACGTAACTGCCGGTGCTAGCCCGATGGATATCAAACGTGGTATCGACAAGGCCGTTGCCAAAGTGGTAGAATCAATCAAGGATCAGGCTGAAACTGTAGGTGACAACTATGACAAGATTGAACAGGTTGCCACTGTATCTGCAAACAATGATCCGGTAATCGGTAAATTGATTGCTGACGCTATGCGTAAAGTTTCTAAAGACGGTGTGATTACTATCGAAGAAGCAAAAGGAACAGACACTACTATCGGTGTAGTAGAAGGTATGCAGTTCGACCGTGGTTATTTGTCTGCTTACTTCGTGACAAATACGGAAAAGATGGAATGTGAGATGGAGAAACCTTACATCCTGATCTATGACAAGAAGATTTCTAACCTGAAAGATTTCTTGCCTATCCTCGAACCTGCTGTACAGACTGGTCGTCCTCTGTTGGTAATTGCAGAAGATGTAGATAGCGAAGCGTTGACTACATTGGTAGTAAACCGTCTGCGTTCTCAATTGAAGATCTGTGCTGTGAAGGCTCCGGGCTTCGGCGATCGTCGTAAAGAAATGTTGGAAGATATCGCTATCCTGACAGGTGGTGTTGTTATCAGCGAAGAAAAAGGTTTGAAACTGGAACAGGCTACCATCGAAATGTTGGGTACTGCTGACAAAGTTACAGTTACTAAAGACTATACAACTGTTGTAAACGGTGCAGGTAACAAAGACAGCATCAAGGAACGTTGCGAACAGATCAAAGCACAAATCGTGGCAACTAAGTCTGACTATGACCGCGAGAAATTGCAGGAACGTCTGGCTAAATTGTCAGGTGGTGTAGCTGTTCTCTATGTAGGTGCTGCTTCAGAAGTGGAAATGAAAGAAAAGAAAGACCGTGTGGACGATGCTTTGCGTGCAACTCGTGCTGCAATCGAAGAAGGTATCATCCCGGGTGGTGGCGTAGCTTACATCCGTGCAATCGACGTTATCGAAGATATGAAGGGTGACAATGCTGACGAAACAACCGGTGTTGAAATCATCAAACGTGCCATCGAAGAGCCACTTCGTCAGATCGTTGCTAACGCTGGTAAAGAAGGTGCGGTAGTTGTTCAGAAAGTACGTGAAGGCAAGGCTGACTTTGGTTACAACGCTCGTCTGGACATTTACGAAAACTTGCATGCTGCCGGTGTAGTAGACCCTGCTAAGGTTGCTCGTGTAGCTTTGGAAAATGCAGCTTCTATCGCTGGTATGTTCCTGACTACTGAATGTGTAATTGTAGAAAAGAAGGAAGATAAACCTGAAATGCCGATGGGCGCTCCCGGAATGGGAGGCATGGGCGGAATGATGTAATTCCAGCTTTCGCTTAAGAATATATAAAGAAGATAAGAACCACTTTCCCTGATAAGGGGAGGTGGTTCTTTTTTTGCATTCCTGCAACATCTCTGCCTTCAATTTGTTCGATTGTTGGAATACCCTTATATTTATTGTCTAATTTATTAATAAATCGAGAGATGTTGAAAGTAGTAACATTTATGAAGCAAGTAGCCCGTGGGCTACAGATGGAGGGAAACTTTGGTACTGCCCATGTATACCGTAGCAGTCTCAATGCCATCATTGCTTATTGTGGGAAAGAGGATTTCACCTTCCATGAGGTGAGTCCGGAGTGGTTAAAAGGGTTCGAAGTGCATCTTCGTAGTCGTGGTTGTAGCTGGAATACTGTCTCCACTTATTTGCGCACTTTTCGTGCAGTTTATAACCGTGCCGTCGATCTTCGTAAGGCACCTTATGTGCCTCACTTGTTTCGTTCTGTTTATACAGGTACTCGTGCCGATCATAAACGTGCGTTAGGTGAGGAGGATATAAAGAAAGTATTTGCCAGGTTATCACAGGCTTTTGTCGGTTCTCCGTCATTACGCAAGGCACAGGAATTATTTATCCTTATGTTTTTATTGCGCGGTTTACCTTTTGTCGATCTCGCCTATTTGCGTAAAAGTGATTTACGTGACAATGTGATTACATATCGCAGACGTAAGACAGGCCGCACCTTGTCGGTGACTCTAACTGCAGAAGCGATGATTCTGGTAAAGAGATATATGAACCGTGACAGTTCTTCTCCTTATCTGTTTTCTTTGTTAAAGAGTCGTGAAGGGACTCCGGAGGCTTATCGTGAATATCAGTTGGCATTGCGCACATTCAATCGTCAATTGATGTTGCTGGGCGAATTATTGGGATTGGGTGATAGATTGAGCTCTTATACCGCCCGCCATACCTGGGCTACGACAGCTTATTATTGTGAGATTCATCCGGGTATTATTTCCGAAGCAATGGGACATTCTTCCATCACTGTAACCGAAACGTATCTGAAGCCTTTCAGGAATAAGAAAATAGATGAAGCTAATAGACAGGTCGTTGATTTTGTGAAGCGTACTATTAGTGGATTAATCGCTTGATAAATAGCCTGTTACTTTGTAGGTAACGGGAATAAATACCGGTGCAAATATGAGCATATTTCTTAAAACAACCAAACGAAATCACACATTTTTTCTAATAAACCGTTCAAAATAGGAATAGGATAGATAAAACACGCGGATTCTTTGTATTAGGGCTTTGTTAACGTCTAAATTTTGCACAAGATTTCCCCTCCCCGCTACTTGTTTCCAAAAGCAGGGGTAAAAATGTTTCGTAGTATATCGTATCATTTTTCAGTATTGACTACTCCCGAAGAGCAGGCACAAAGGTTCTTCCGTTACCTACAAAGTAACGGGCATGCTATTATTGAAACTTAGTGTTTAATAATATATTATTAATGTAATTTTTAAGTAGTTATGAAAAGAAAATTTGTAAAAGTGATGTTCTTCGGGGCGTTGGCACTTTCTACTGTCACCTATGTAGGCTGTAAAGACTATGATGATGACATCGACAATCTGCAAACACAGATTGACGCAAACAAAGCCAGCATTGCCGATCTGCAGAAGTTTGTGAATGAAGGCAAATGGGTTAAATCCGTTGAAGATGTTGCTGGAGGTTTCAAGATCACATTTGATGATGGAAAATCTTATTCTATCGTTAACGGTACCAATGGAACTAATGGAAAAGATGGCGTTGATGGAACTAATGGAACTGATGGAAAGAACGGTACTAAAGTTACTATTGGTGCTAATAACAATTGGTTCTTTGATGGAATAGATTCTGGTCAATCTGCTGTTGGTCCTAAAGGTGATAAGGGAGACGATGGCAAAGACGGAGAAAATGGTAAGGATGGAGTAAACGGGAAATCTCCTCGTATCAGTGCTACCACCGGATGCTGGGAAGTTTATAACACAGAGACTGGAGCATGGGAATCTACAGATATAGTAGCTAATGCAACAATCTATATTACTGAAGTTGCTGGCAATCCATTGATTTGGGAACTTCATGTACGTGAATTGAAGTCTGACGGTACTTATGCTGAATCTTCTGTAACACTTCCTAAAGCAGGTTCTATTGTTAGCATGGATGCTGTTAGTGTAGATGCTAATGCAAAACTGACACTTGGAAGTACGATTACATTATTCTGCGGAAAAACAACTGCTAAGGTTGATTTTAACGGTCATAAGTATGCAGAGAATGAAGTTCTTGTCGCTTCTGGCTCATCTAAAATACAGGCTTTGATTAATCCGGCAGATGTAAATGTGCAACTTTATAATATAGGTTTGACAGACTCTAAAGATAATCAGTTCTTCCAAATTCTAAAAGGAAGTATTCAGGAAAATATGACTGAAAAACCTTTATCTCGTGCTGCTGGTGATAAAACAGCTAATAAAGGTGTTTATGATATGAATGTCACTTTCAATAAGGATGCTGATAACTTTGATTTGGCAAATATTCCTGCAAAAGGTTCTTATGCTCTTACTACCCGTGATCCTTTTGGAAATGAAATTATTTCTAAATATGATGTGACAATTAATGTGGATCAGTCAGCTCCAACTTTGAGTAATGCTACTGCAGAAGCAATTATCAATACAGCTTGTGACTTGAACGCATTGATGCCGGGTACTGATAAAGTTGTTGATTGCAAATATTCTTTAGCCTTGACTAGTGATCCAGGCGAATTGAAAGCTGAAAACATTACTTTGTCAGGATCAACCATTACTGCTAAGAGTGCAGGAACAGCTACTATTAAAGTAGAATATCTGAAAACAAATGGTGAAGTGGTTAAAGAAGCAGCTGCTCCTACATTGAAGATCACATTTAAGTATTATGCTGATCCTGTAGTTTTAGGTACAATGAAATGGACTGTAAATGCTGCTCCTAGTAATACTGCTGACATTGCTCTTACTGACGAAGTGAAAGCACTTTTCAATCAGACAGGATATTCATTGGACGCAAATCCGACTATCGGCTTTAAGAACGATGTTGTGAAGGTGAATGGAGCTGATGTGACCTATGATTCACAGAGTATTACACTTGCTTTGGTTGATAAAAATGCTGGTGTATCAGGAGCTACAACTAAAGATTGGGTGATTCGTGCAACCTTTAAACCTGAATCGGTTTGTGCTACTACACATACTGTTTCTGTCAATGTAAACAATGCCAATGGTTCTTCTGCACTGGGCAACGAAGTTGCAAAAGTTCTTAACTTTGAGATTGTAGTTAATCCGTTCGAAGGATTTAAATGGGACGGAAGACGTCTGGCTGGCTACTTTGACGGTAATAAGGGAACTGCAACCGGTGTTATAAGCGGAACTGGTGTAAATCAGAAAGTTACTTATAACTTATATGGTTTGTATTCTGCTGAAACTAAGAGTGATGCAGCATCTTATATCAAGTTTGATGAAGAGACGCCTCTTCCAGAAGGCTTTACTAGCTGGTTTGCAAATGGTGGAAGTAAAACTACTGGTGATATCGTAGTTGCAAAAGCTCCTGCCAAAGGTGGTGTAGGCGTTGCTCGTACTATCAAAGCTATTTATAGTCCGTTTAATAATAGTAGATTGGAAAATATTACAGATGAAATCAGTCTGACTGTTGTTTCTGGATTAGGAACTTTGAAATATAGTGGTGCAAGCAAGGAAATCAAGAATGAAAGTGGAACTACTATTGAAGCCAAAGAATTTAAGATCGCAGACGTAGCTAATGGTAGGGATCTTGCATTGAAAGATGCTAAAGTAACTTTAGTTTGGACTGGTGACAAGAATGCTCAAGACTATTTGGATATGTCAACATTGGCAAGTTGGGATGGTCAGAGCACACTGACTGTGAAGAAGAAAACTTCTGCACAGATTGTAACAGCTCAAACTTGCAAACTGACCTTGACTGCAACTGATGAATGGGGTGTAACTCATGCAGCAACTGTAACAGTTGTAGTCAATAAGTTTGAGTAATAAAAATCAAACCCTTCTTCACCTTGTGTGAAGAATACGCCGAGAAGAAACAGAGTGAAGGATTTGGCTTGTGAAAGTCAATCCTTCCAATTCTGTTCTTCTTATAGAAAGGGATACCTCCCTTATTTCCCACAGGTATCCCTTTTCTTTATTTCATAACGTCTCCTTATTTGCACTAGAAACCAATTTGCTAGTCCCTTATTTCCCTATAGATTAAGGAGACGTTTTGAGAATATAGAAAACCCGGGCTTGCGAAAGTCCGGGTTTTCTTATTAGTCTTTATTTATCGGATTGAATAAGATGAAAGTCCTCATCATACAATCCCACGAGTAAACTTTGTCCTTTATCATCTACTTTCAGTCCGCCATATACAGCTTTTTGATAAAGAGTATCCTGTCCTTCTTCAAAGAAGAAAGATTCGGCGCCGAGGAAGAGGCGTCTATTTATTATTTTATATTTGATGACTAGCTCATTGTCGTTTACAGGTTCCAACGTGTTTTGTAATCGTACAATTTCTCCTACCTGATTACTGTCAGTTCGGAGTATGGCATAACCGCGTGTGTCGGTTTGCTTATCTGGCAGATCTGATGAGGCTTCCTTGTAGTTAAGTCTCATATAGTCTCCTTGCATAAGAGAGCGGGGATCGACGGGGGCTAGCTGCAACAAAACCAACTGTCCGTCTTTCAAGGTTTGCTCTTTCTGATAAACCGACCAGTTGAAATACCCCAATAGCAGTATCAGGTTTACGATAATCAATATTCGGCTATACTTTTTCATGTCTTGTTCTTTTTTGAGTGAAGAAATACCAGGCTGTAATACATGCAATTCCGATGAAGAAAAGCGTTATGGATTTGGTAAGCAGGCTCAAATTCAAATCATAATAGTATTTGGAAACAGCATAGATAAAGAGAAGGAGCGAGGCAGCACACTCCGCTTTGTAACCATAATGGAAACATATTAAAATCAGTAACAAGCTACCGGATAAATAAGGAGCAAACACGGTGGGCAGACAGATAACAATACAAAGAATGTAGATACCAACCTGATTCACCGGATGATCTACTTTCATGACCTGCATGATTCGTTGAACCATGATAGGAATTCCGATCCATATACAAACAGACAGTATGCAGGACACAAGCCAACTATTTGTTTCTGATATCATGTAATTGATTGATAATCCTCCCAGTGAGACGATACCGGATACGAATAATCCGAAATGAAATGATTTGTATTTGGAAAGGTAATTCTCTGTTCCTATACACTCAAACAACTTGTTTTCAAAGATGTTGATAAATAGAAACACTCCAAGGATAGGGACTACGGCTATTTGCAAGGGATAAAATGAAGAAAAGACATGGGCAGCTTCTCCGAAGAAAGATATATTAAACAGAATGACTGAAAGAAAGGGGAGAATAAATCCTCTTGATAATAAGAATGTGAGAATACTGATTCCCATAAGTGTAATGAAGAGGAGATTAATGCTGGCATTTATACCGAAGCCAATCAATACACATCCGGCTATGTATAAAGTGATGTTCATTGCATCCAGAAAAGACCGGACTACCATGCGGCTGATTGTTAGCGTAGTGAGAATTAATATACTTCCGGCAATCAGGCAAGAAATATCGGAGCGGAGGATTCTGGCAAATGCCAGAAATCCCAAAAAGAAAATAGCCGTCAGGATTCCTCCGATAATGGATACGACTTGAATAGTGAGGTTATGCTTCTGTGCCATACCATTGCTTTTTTAGATGAAGAATGATGTAAATGAGCAAAGTTGTTCCGGTGATGACAATAACTCCTCCGTAGAAGAATATTTGAACATCCCTAAGATCGCTTTGTGATATGAATGTAGTCAATAGAATCATTAATGCGGCAAACGGAATGATAGCCAGATAGAACAGGCTTTTTACTTTCCATCCATACCAAAGTCCCGCAGAGAATAGAAGGACGGTGCTTATGAGGGGAACAGACAATATAGCGTTCTCTTCGCAGATTGCCATCATTAACAGAAAACTGGTGTGTATAATGGTAGCCAGTGAAAGAAGACTGACAAACCAACGATTGTTTCTGTCTAAATGACCTTTTGTGCTCATCCATTCCGTGATGATCGTTGCCAAGGCGCATATCCAGGTTACTGCATTGGCCAACAAAGTCATTTCCCAAGAGTTGGTATTAGCTATCTGTATATTGTACAACCATATCGTAGTGCAAAGTAATCCGATGAACGTCAGCCATAACGGAGCGAAACGGATAGCAACCGCCCAGAGAATGGTGAAAAGAGTCCACCCCAGGAAAAGATCGTAAGCATCGGCTCCCGTTTGGTAGATTTGTCCGAAGACGGCGAAAAGCGTACCTATCAGGAACGTAGCTCCAGTCAGGAGAATCTGTTTGACGAGCTTATTCCAACGGGTGAATGTAGCGAGCAGGACAGAAGCTATTAATAACACCTCTACTATTCCTAACTTTGCAAATTTAGGTAATTCATCCCAGTTGTAGGCAAAAAAGAAGATAATGCCTGCCACTGTAAAACCAACGCCCACTGCCAATAAAAAAACAGAAAGAAATTGATTCCATTGTTTTTTATCAGCGTACAGTGCTTGTCGGGATAAAGGCGAAGAGTCGGTCTTTTCCATGTGTTTTTACTTTTTGATGATTACAAACATAAGAAAATAAAATGATTATCACCTCAAGATAGACTATAAAAAGGTATGACTTACCTTATTGCAATAGACAATAATAGCAAGTCATACTTTGAGAGAGGTAATGAAAATATTAAAAATAGAATAACTTAAAATACCTCCCGTATATGTTTAAAGTTAGAATTGATCGTATCAATCACTTCTTGTGAACGGCCGTTGATTAACAACTTATACATTGACTGCGCAAAGCCCACCATTTGCCCGAATTCAATTTTAGGAGGCATGGCTAGTGCGTTCGGATCGGTCATGATATTAACAAGTACCGGACCATCCAACTCGAATGCATTCAATAAAGTAGTCAACACTTCTTCCGGATCGCTGACATTAAACCCGGTCATTCCCATTGCTTCGGCCACTTGGGCGAAGTCAGGATTCAACATATTCGTTTGCCAGTCCGGCAATCCGTCTACTTCCATTTCCAACTTCACCATTCCCAATGAACGGTTGTTGAATACGATGATTTTAATCGGCAACTTATATTGTACAACGGTTTCCAAGTCTCCTAAAGTCATCGATAATCCGCCATCTCCGCAAAGCGCAACCACCTGACGATCCGGATAAGCCAACGCGGCACCGATAGCTTGCGGCAACGCATTTGCCATCGAACCATGATTGAAAGAACCCAGCATGTGGCGTTTGCCCGTTGCTTGCAGATAACGTGCTCCCCATACACAAGTCATTCCCGTATCTACCGTAAACACAGCATCGTCCGAACTTAGTTTGTCTATTTCAGACATCACATATTCGGGATGAATCTTATTTACGCCCCCTTTATCTTCTGTGTAAGCGGCCAAGTCCTTCTTTACTCCCTCGTATCTTTTGAGTTGTTTCAGTAAGAAAGAATCATCCGTTTTCGGATTCAGCATACGCAATAAAGACTGGATGCTAAGTTTGACGTCTCCACAAAGTCCGATATCCACCTTTGCGCGACGTCCCAGACGTTCGGGCTTTATGTCAATCTGGGCTATCTTGATATCATCCGGCAGGAAAGCAGAATATGGAAAGTCAGTGCCGAGCATGAGAAGCACTTCAGCTTCGTGCATACTGTAATATCCCGAAGGCATTCCCAACAATCCCGTCATACCCACTTCATACGGATTCTCATATTGCACCTCCATCTTTCCTTTGAAAGTATATACCACCGGAGCATTCAGCTTCTCGGAAAGCGCGATTACTTCCTCGTGAGCTCCCCGGCAACCGATGCCGCAGAAAAGAGTGATACGTGTATGTTTGTTTAGCAAGTCGGCTAATTGAGCCAAATCTTCTTCCGACGGGCAAACTTCCGGTGGGGCAGGATAGTTCCGGACCGACGAGTCGACAGCAACGGCAGAAGCTTTTGCCAAGTCTCCCGGCAGCCCGATGACGGACACCCCTTTACGGGTGACAGCCGTTTGTATGGCCGATTGGAGCATACGTGGAAATTGCTTGGGAGTAGTGGCTACTTCATTATAATAACTGCAATCGTTAAAAAGTTTGATTGTATTCGTCTCCTGAAAATATTCCGTGCCGAATTCTCCGGTAGGAATCGTAGAAGCGATGGCGATTACCGGTGCCCCGGAACGGTGCGCGTCATACAAACCGTTGATAAGATGAACGTGTCCCGGTCCGCTACTTCCCGCGCAGCATCCCGGACGGCCGGTCAGTTGTGCTTCTGCAGCAGCGGCATACGCTCCTGTCTCTTCATGGCGCACATGTATCCATTTTATTTGATCGTTTTTTCTGACTGCTTCGTTTACCTCATTCAGACTGTCGCCTGTTACGGCGTAAATACGTTCAACTCCGGATTTAACCAAAGTATCTATCAGTTGTTCTGCTATTTTTTTTGCCATAGCTGTAATTGGTTTAGGATTGATTTTTATGTAATAACAGATGTCTGCAAGGAAAAGTTCTAATTTAACATATGCTAATAACGCCTTTGTGTCGGGACACATCACCGCTTTTATGTTAAAAATAATTCTGTAACAACTTTTTAGTAAAGACGTATAAACAAATGCAATATCCTTTTGTTATCTTTATAGGCGAAATCTTAACCTAATGTATTAAACCTCTTAATTACTCTAGAAAAATGAATAGAAATGAAATCGGTATAAATGCCGGTAAGGTTTGGCAACTGCTTAGCAATAACGAGAAGTGGAGCTACGGACTTCTGAAGAGAAAATCCGGGTTGAAAGATAAAGAGCTGGGTGCCGCTTTAGGGTGGTTGTCAAGAGAGAACAAGATTGAGTTCGATCAGTGTGATGAAGAACTCTATGTATATCTCTGTGTGAATGTTTATATTGGCTAAAAGAATTTGGCACTTTAACGAAAACAGCAGAATCTCCGGAGGGATGACAGCCCGGTCAGCCCTTCGGAGATTCTCGTTTTTTATCCTTTTTCCTTTTAATGTATCTTCCTTTCAATTGATTTCCGGAAATAATTCTGTTACTTTGCATCACGAATTAAAATGCAAGAAACAATGAGAAGTTTTGCCTCTGACAATAATTCCGGTGTGCATCCGTTGGTAATGGAAGCCTTGAACCGGGCCAATATAGACCATTCTTTAGGATATGGCGATGACAAATGGACGGAAGAAGCCGTAGCGAAGATTAAAGAAACCTTCACCCCGAACTGTGTCCCTTTGTTTGTATTCAACGGAACAGGCAGCAATGTGGTAGCATTGCAACTGATGACCCGCCCGTATCATTCTATCTTTTGTGCGGAAACTGCTCATATCTATGTCGATGAGTGTGGCTCTCCTGTGAAAATGACAGGTTGTCAGATTCGCCCGATTGCTACTCCTGACGGTAAACTTACCCCGGAATTGATGCAACCTTACCTGCACGGTTTCGGCGACCAACACCATTCGCAACCTAGAGCTCTCTACATCTCCCAATGTACGGAACTTGGCACCATCTACACTCCCGAAGAGTTGAAACGCCTGACTGACTTTGCCCATCTGAATGGTATGTATGTACACATGGACGGAGCCAGAATAGCCAATGCCTGTGCCGCCCTGAATCTTTCCCTTAAAGAACTGACGGTGGATTGTGGAGTCGATATTCTTAGTTTCGGCGGAACGAAGAACGGACTGATGATGGGAGAGTGCGTGATTGTATTTAATAAAGACCTGCAACCGGAAGCCCGTTTCATCCGTAAGCAATCCGCCCAGCTCGCTTCGAAGATGCGTTACCTCTCTTGCCAGTTTACGGCATACCTCACTGACGACCTTTGGCTGAAGAATGCCAGCCACGCCAATGCGATGGCTGCCAAACTTCGTGCGGAATTAGAGAAACTGCCCGAAGTCACTTTTACTCAAAAAGCCGAGAGCAACCAACTATTCCTCATCCTGCCCCGCCCGGTTATCGACCGGATGCTGGAGTCTTATTTCTTTTATTTCTGGAACGAAGAGAAGGATGAAATCCGTTTGGTAACTTCTTTTGATACGACAGAAGAAGATGTTGACGAGTTTATAGGACTTTTGAAACGTTAAAAAGGAAATTCAGGACAACAAAAGCCTCTGAAACTCTGTTGTAATAAGAAGTTTGAAACTAACTTTGTCCGCAAAGTTTTCTACTTCTTATGATTATGAATACTAGACAGAACAGGCTAATCATATTCGCGCTTTTGTTGTTGACACAAACCCCGTTGGGCGCACAGCTGCATTCTACTAAAATTGAACTGCCGGAGGATTCTATATCTGCAACCATGGAAGATTCCATTCCGGCAAAGCGCAGCTTCTTTAAAAAGTTTCTTGATTACTTCAATGACGCCAATAAGGAAAAAAAGAATAAAAAGTTTGATTTCAGTGTGATAGGTGGTCCTCACTACTCCAGTGACACCAAGTTCGGACTCGGACTGGTGGCAGCCGGACTATATCGCACCGATCGGAACGATTCGCTTCTTCCTCCCTCCAATGTCTCTCTTTACGGAGATGTGTCGACGGTCGGCTTCTACCTGTTGGGAGTCCGTGGGAACCATCTGTTTCCGCAAGACAAATACCGCTTGAATTACAATCTCTATTTCTATTCTTTCCCCAGCCTGTATTGGGGACGGGGATATGACAATGGAGCCAACTCTGATAATAAAAGCGACTATAAACGTTTTCAAGCACAGGTGAAAGTTGATTTTATGTTCCGGCTGGCAAAGAACTTCTACATCGGCCCGATGGCTATATTCGATTATATCGACGGACGGAACTTTGATAAACCGGAACTATGGGAAGGAATGGCGGCCCGGACCACCAATACCAGCTTGGGGCTTTCCCTCCTTTACGATTCACGTGATTTCCTGACAAATGCATTTCACGGCTACTACTTGCGGATAGACCTGCGATTCAGCCCGGCTTTTCTCGGCAATAAATATGCGTTTAGCAGCACAGAACTGACTACCAGCTATTATCAGCCCGTATGGAAAGGCGGAGTGCTGGCAGGACAATTCCACACATTGCTCACCTATGGCGATACCCCGTGGGGATTGATGGCAACGCTGGGAAGCTCTTACTCCATGCGCGGATATTACGAAGGACGCTATCGGGACAAAGGAGCAATGGATGCGCAAATAGAACTCCGGCAACACGTCTGGAAACGGAATGGAATAGCAGTATGGGCAGGAGCGGGAACGATTTTTCCACGACTCTCCGAGTTTACTCCGAAGCATATTCTGCCTAATTATGGTTTCGGTTATCGTTGGGAGTTTAAGAAGAGAGTAAATGTACGTTTGGATTTAGGGTTTGGCAAACACCAGACCGGATTTATTTTTAATATCAATGAAGCTTTTTAAGAATATAAAGAATTGGTTGGAGAATCAGGAACATCTGTTTTATCTGTTCCTCTTCATCTTGATAGTACCCAACCTTGTGCTCTGTTTGACAGAGCCTTTATCGTTGATGGCAAAGGTGTGTAATGTGCTTTTGCCTTTCGGCTGCTATTATCTGTTGATGACTTTGTCGAGAAACTGTGGCAAGATGCTTTGGATTTTATTCCTGTTCCTGTTTTTCGGAGCCTTTCAGATTGTATTGCTTTATTTGTTCGGCCAGTCCATTATCGCTGTCGATATGTTTCTGAACTTGGTGACTACCAATTCGAGTGAAGCCCTCGAATTGCTTGATAATCTCACACCTGCCATTATTGCTGTCATCATACTCTACGTACCTGCCCTGATATTAGGGACCATTTCAATTGTACGCAAGCGGAAACTCACGGCAGAATTTATCCGCAGAGAACGGAAGAGAGCCTCCATAGTCTTTGGAATCTCCCTCCTTAGCCTTGTCGGAGCATATCTGCAGGACCCGGGATATGAGTTGAAGTCCGATTTATATCCGCTGAACGTATGCTATAACGTAGGTCTAGCCTTCCAACGAACCGCCTTGACGCAGAATTATCACCATACTTCGAAGGACTTTACTTTCCATGCCCTGCCTACGCATCCGAAAGAGAAACGGGAAGTATATGTAATGGTCGTAGGAGAAACCTCCCGTGCCCTGAACTGGCAACTGTATGGTTACGAACGTGAAACAAACCCGCTCTTATCCCGGCAACCGGGTCTGATTGCTTTCCCGAAAGTACTGACAGAGTCGAATACGACACATAAAAGTGTCCCCATGTTGATGTCGGACGCTACCGCCTGCAACTACGACTCTATCTATCATCAGAAAGGAATCATCACTGCCTTTAAAGAGGCAGGTTTCCGGACAGCCTTTTTCTCCAACCAACGTTACAACCATTCGTTTATCGACTTCTTCGGAATGGAAGCCGATACGTACGATTTTATAAAAGAAGATTCTGTCAGTTCCTCCTATAATCCTTCTGACGACGAACTTCTGAAATTGGTGGAGCAGGAACTGGCTAAAGGTGCGACGAAACAATTTATCGTGCTCCACACCTACGGTTCTCACTTTAATTACCGCGAACGTTACCCGTCGGAAAGTGCTTTCTTTACGCCCGATTATCCGATGGAAGCAGAAAGAAAATACCGGGATAACCTGGTCAATGCCTATGACAACTCCATCCGTTACACGGACGGTTTCTTGTCACGCCTTATCCACATGCTGGAAAAACAGCAGATAGATGCCGCCATGCTCTACACTTCCGATCATGGTGAGGATATTTTCGACGATTCCCGCCATCTGTTCCTCCACGCTTCTCCCGTACCTTCTTATTATCAACTTCACGTGCCGTTCCTCATCTGGATGTCCGACAACTACCGTGAAACCTATCCCGAACATTGGAAAAATGCTGTGGATAATAAGGATAAGAATATTTCTTCCAGCAGCTCTTTCTTCCCGACCATGTTGTCTTTGGCCGGAATAGAAACTCCTTACCGGGATGATTCGCAATCTGTAACGGTTTCGCACTACGTCCTAAAACCGAGAGTTTATCTGAACGATCACAACGAACCCCGTCCGCTGGATGATTTGGGTATGAAGAAGCAAGACTTCCAGATGCTGGAAAAGAGGAATATCAAGTATTAAGTGTCACGTATTAGGTATTTAGTATCCAATATTAGCCATGCGGCTCAATTTCTAAGCAGCTTCGGTTAATACTTGATACTTAATACCTAATACTTAATTAATCCTTGTTAATTTTTGCATCCAAAAGCGGGATTGGCGTGTTATTTGCCGTATGATGTATGAACGATTAAATTCATAAAACATGGCCTATATAGATTATTACAAGATTCTTGGAGTAGACAAAAGTGCTTCGCAGAATGATATCAAAAAGGCTTTTCGTAAGTTGGCCCGAAAGTATCATCCTGACTTGAATCCTAATGACCCGAGTGCAAAGGATAAGTTTCAGGAAATCAATGAAGCCAATGAAGTACTAAGTGACCCAGAGAAACGTAAAAAGTATGACGAGTACGGAGAACATTGGAAACATGCCGATGAATTCGAAGCGCAGAAACGTGCACAGCAACAAGCCGGAGGCTATGGCGGTGCGGGAGGTTTCGGCGGATTCGGTGGTGCAGGTCAAGGTTTCTCCGACGGTAACGGAAGTTATTGGTATAGTTCCGATGGAGAGGGATTTTCCGGTGGCAATGCCAGTGGATTTTCAGATTTCTTCGAATCCATGTTCGGACATCGGGGAGGAAGAGGACAAGGCTCTGCGGGATTCCGCGGACAGGACTTTAATGCCGAACTTCATCTTTCCCTTCGTGATGCTGCTCAAACGCATAAGCAGATATTGACCGTCAATGGTAAACAAGTGCGTATCACCATCCCTGCCGGTGTAGCCGACGGACAGGTAATCAAACTGAAGGGCTACGGAGCCGAAGGTGTCAACGGAGGACCTGCGGGCGACTTGTACATTACGTTCGTGATAGCCGAAGACCCGGTGTTCAAACGCCTGGGCGACGACCTGTACGTAGATGTGGAAGTAGACCTTTACTCTGCTGTATTGGGAGGTGAGAAAGTAATCGACACGCTGGACGGTAAAGTGAAACTGAAGATAAAACCGGAAACGCAGAACGGTACGAAAGTCCGACTGAAAGGTAAAGGATTCCCGGTTTATAAGAAGGAAGGACAATTCGGTGACTTGATTGTGACCTATTCCGTCAAGATTCCTACAAACTTGACCGACAAACAGAAAGAGTTGTTCCGTCAATTACAGAGTATGAACTAAAATGAATGAGCACTATGCAGACCGAATTAATTATTGTCAGTGAATACTGTCACAAATGTCATATTGAGCCTTCATTCATCGACTTGTTGGAAGAGGGCGGTTTGATTAACGTACATACCGAAGGCGGCGAACATTATCTGCTTTTGTCGGAACTCCCGAACGTGGAGCGTTACAGCAGAATGTACTACGACTTATCCATCAATATGGAAGGGATCGATGCCATTCATCATTTACTGGAAAAGATGGAAGATATGAGACGCGAAATGAGTTCGCTTCGCAAACAACTTCTGCTGTACCGGGAACGGGAAATAGAAGATATGGACTGGTAAAAAAATAGAGCCTCTGTTTGATCCGAACAGAGGCTCTATTTATAGTAAACAGAGGCTCTGATTCACTCAATCAGAGCCTCTGTTTTTTCAGGACGTTTGCATGGTTGTCAACTTATCCAATATACGTACAAATCTCTTCCAGATAGCGTGCGTCGATGGTGTCGAAACTATCTAGTTCATCACTGTCAATATCCAGCACTCCAATGACTTCACTCTGTTGGAGGATCGGTACTACTATTTCCGATTTCGAGTCCGAACTACAAGCAATGTGTCCGGGAAACTGTTCTACGTCAGGAACAATCAGTGTCCGGGCCTCTTTCCAAGCTGTGCCGCAAACTCCTTTGCCGAGGCGGATGCGGGTGCAGGCAATGGGACCCTGAAACGGACCCAGTACGAGTTCATCCTCTTTCACAAGGTAAAAGCCTACCCAAAAGAAACCGAAAGTCTGTTTGAGCGCTGCTGCAACGTTGGCAAGGTTAGCTATGAGATCCGTTTCCGTACTTACCAGAGCGTGTAGTTGCGGAAGTAACTCCCGGTATTTATCTTCCTTATTTCCTGTGCCGATGATTAAATTCTCTGCCATCTCTTTTCTATTTGATTTGGTTCAGGATGCTCGGGTCTTTTATCTTATCGTCTTCTGCAAAGAAGATAATCTTAGTCAAGATCTCGGCTGTCTTCGGATCTTCATCTACAAAAGGCAGGAACAGGCGTCCGCGATTTTGCGAATGTACCGGAAGAACGGCAATTTGCGCGCCGCCTTCCTGATGGATCACGCCGCTGCCCAGATGGATATTGTACTTACCCAGTTTGCCTTCGATGTGAGCGAAACTTCCTTTTATCGTCACGTTCTTGAAATGGAACAACGGCATTGTCAGTTCCACCAGCACGCTGCGCATCTCGATGGTAGAGTGGCTGGTTTCCGGATCGACGCTTCCGGCATGGGCTACACTTACTGCCAAGTCTACGTCTCTCATCACTTCCGAGAAGATGACAGGAGGAATCTCCGAGATTTTCATCAGCTTGTAGTCCTTGCGGTTGTGGAAGCAGACATATTCTAACGTCGGAGCTTCGATGTCGGCAGGAGAGAACCAGTCTGCCATCGCATAGATGGTGGCGATGATGTTCTCTTTGTAATAGATCTTTTGCAAACCGTCTTCGTAGTCGGCTACCCAGCGACGGCCTTTCAGTACGGCAACCGTTTTCTGCGGTTGAATCTGATTGCCGGCATAACGGCGGGATTGAGTGGCTTCCACTTCTTCCGGAGTCGGAACGTAGAGTTCACGGAACACCTGTTTGAAAGGTTGGCGGATTGCTTTGTCGAACAGGAATTTCTGATAAGCGTGCCAGTCACCGCTTGCGTACAAGTCTGTGGGATGGGCGATGCGTAACTCGTCTTTCGGTTTTAACGGTAGGCAAACGGCATTCACAGTCACCAGCAATCCGTCGGTGTAGAAGCCCGTCTGTCCGTTACAGATAAAGACAAGATGTCTCAACAATGGCCAGATGACAGGGTTCTGCATCAACTTGCGCAATTCGCTTTCTTCAAAACGAGTACAGTCTTCCATCGCCTGTTCCAGCATCACGCGGGAGCGGGTATACTGGTCTTTCAGCTTTTTGTGTACCGCTTTCAGTTCTTCTATATACGGATGCTTTTTCAGTTTGGCAGGCATACTGTTGAGCTCTTTGCCGTCTTTGATTTGTTTAATCTCCGATTTGCCTTCCTCGTTGATTTGCACGTACACTTCTACGCCGTCTATCTCTTTGGGAGACAGGTAGGGGAGAAGTTCTTTGATTAGTTCCGTTTCCATGCTCCAGGTCAGACGGGTAACGTCTCCGTAGCCGGAGTTACGCGCCAGATTTTGCAGGGCGATGTTTACCGCTTTCTTTTCGCTTTCCTGCCTTTGAGCACCGAACTCCTTACTCTCTTTTAGGAACTTTTGCAGGTATTGATAACGATCCAGCAGTTCTTTGTCCGGTTTCCGTCCCAATGGGATGAGGCCGTAGCTCATCAATAAGTCTTTGTTGCGTTTGGCAACTATTTCTTTCTTTACATCTGCCGCCTTCACTGCGCCGTTGGTGGCATCGGCAAACTTGCGGGCACGGGTATGGCTATTGCTGCATGAGATATATTTGGCGGCATTGTAGACCACTTCGAAGCGTCGTTTGCCAATTGTCTTAAATGCATCCCTGAACCAGTCGATATCAAAAGCACCTTCCCGCAAGTCTTCCACGTCGATAGGAGTGTAACGGGCGATGATTGCTTTTTTCTTGTCGTCACATGTTTCATTGGTATGGGCGTGGAAATAATAGGCGGCACTTGTCAGTCCTTTCCAGCCTATTGCCTTTTCGGTCAGTTCAATCCATTGCGGAGCGAACATGGCGGCTTCTACCAGTCGTTCGTCACTGATTTCGGCTTGCTTCGCCAGTTTCTTCAGATTTTCGCTGGTATCTGTCGGCAGGGGATGGCAAGCATGGAGCAAGCTGCTCAATACACCTCGTTTGGTGCTGCCCCAGTTGTAGCTGTCGCGTATGAACGTATCTTTGCCGAACGCTTGCAGAATGTGGATAAATGTGTCCGCTCCATAAATATAACTTAGTTCTTCCGCAAGGCTGGTAACTTGTGTCTCGGAGTCTCCCCGTTTCAGTTCGATTTCAAGAATCCGGTCTACTATCTTCTGTGCAAGAGAACGGAAGAGAGAGAAATCGACGTTTTTGATGTCGGCGTATCTTTCTTTTTCCTTATTGAAACGAACGTTGTCGTTCAATACCGTGGTGATTGCCTTGATCTGGGCGGGCGAACTGATGCGTCCCATCATTTCGCGGTATACTTCTTCTGTCGGGATGATTCCGAGCATCCATGCACGGGCGAAGTCCGTGGCATGAAGGTAAGAGTCTGTTTCTTCCAGTTCGGGGGTGTGCTCCATGTAGTTGGTGAGCTTGTAAAGTTGATAGCGCACCGTGAAGTAGCGGATAAACAGATCATCACTCATGGGCTTTTGAGGCATTTCAAGCCAGAAATTCACGAACTTGTTGTTGTGTATCGGATAAACGATCTCTTTTTCTCCATATTCCAGTTTGTCCCGAAGCCATGCATGCTTGTTGGTGTACTGGCGGAAAATGTTTTTAGTATTCAGCAAAGGCAACAGTTGGAGCAGCATATTGACAGCCAATCGTTGGTAGACTGCTTCGTCTTTATACTCGTATGACAATGCTTCGATAATATCACTCATCTGTTCGTAGTACGGCATCTTGCGGAGTTCCTTCTGCAATCCGCGGTAAGTGATGCCGGCATACATCCGGTTGACAAGTGGCTCGAAAGTGTTGCTTGATTTCTGGTCTGCCTTGATGTCTTCTTCATCCTCTTCATCGTAGTCGTCATCGTCTTTAGGTGCGCCTGTCGATGCAAGCATGAAACTCATCATCAGTAATTTGTCATAGCTTCCTATTTCTTCTTCGTAGAAGGCCTTCCACAGCTCCGGGAAACCGAGTCCGCTCAATCCTCCGTAGTTGCTCCAGTTTATCAGGACACTGTTGCCTACCAGGCGTGCTTCTCCGTACCCATTCTTGAACTCTTCATTCTTATAGATTTCGATGTATTTGCTTAGTTTTTTAAATACGAGTTTAGCCCTTCCGAAACAAATGAATTCGAATGCTTTTTTCACGTTGAATCCTTTATCTTGGGTAATCTCCGGCAGATTGACTTCAAGAGCCGGGTCGTACAGACCGAAGCCGTTATCTTTGGTATAGTGCTGTGCGGTGTTCTTTTCCGTTCCGTCTCCAATCAGAGATTCTATTAACACTTTTTCTTTCGCGTTCGGTTTCTGAATTTCTTTGACGGTAGGGATTAGTTCCTGATAGGTATCTTGCAGAAATTCTACGTTGTGAATAGTCTTCATCATATCCAATCCGGCCAGGCGGCGTTCGGCCACCTTGTCTGTTAGTAAGCGGCGGATACTGCCGGACAATTGTTCTTTCGGCTGTTTCATCAATAGATTGATGGCGTTGATACGCATCTCACTATATTTGAAGCGCAGCAACTCTTCTACTTTCTGATTCTGTTTGGGCGACAAAGTCATCTCGGACAATACTTTGTAGGCTTCGTCACGAACGTCCTGCGAACGGTCGCCCAGTGATTGCAGCACATATTCTTCCTGTAAATGGCTGGTCGGGGGATTTAATACGACGCCGATATAGCCTGCCCGCATATAGGTATCCAAAGAGGGCAGACAGGTGCAAAGATCGTCTTTCAATGCAGAATCGTTGGTCATCCAGGTGATATACGCCATCTTGAGAATGATTTCCGAACGGGTGAGCTCTGCACTTTCCCATGGGAATACGTATGGAGAATAAATCTCTTTAGCAGAGATGGACTGATAGACGTTCTTCAGATAGTCATAATGGCGGATCGCTTCTTCTTTGCTATCAAAATAATCATGGAGCGACGGGGCGTCCTTATGTCCTCCGTACCGGCTAAGATAGAGTCCGGACAGATACAGTGGCAGGATAGCCGCCACTACCGACGGTTCGTTATACCATTTTTCAAAAGCATCTTTACTGATACGGTGGTTCATGCCGGAGTATTGCGTACAGCGTAAAAAGTAAAGTAAGGTCTGCACCTGATATTTGGCACCGTCTTTAATTATTCCCGGAACAAGTGCCTGGATTTCTTCCGTATTATAGAATCCGATACTCCATAGAGCCAGATAAAGTTCGACCGTATCTTTGCTTTGAAGGGCTTTGCGTGCTTGTTCCCGGTCGTTCAGAAAACGGCGGATCAGTTCCACATATTTGTTGGTGATACGCTCGCTGCTGTCTTGTTCTCCGATACCCGTACAGACTGCAATGCCGCGTTTCACGGAGGCAAATCGTTGTAGGCCGTTGTTGCAGATCACCGAGAACAGATGGAGATAACTTTCGGGGCATCCTTCGTCCATCGTTTCCACGATAGCCTGACGGAGACCTTCCTGCAGTTTGGCTGCCAGCAGTAACTTCCCTTCCAGTTCCAGCAACGGGCGGTAACCGCTCACGGCGATAGCCTGGAGATGTCCCTGGTTGAGGCGGTTGGCATTATTCTCGCTGGTCAATACGTTGTTGAGGTATTCAATGACAGTTTGGTTGCCTTCTGCTATTTGGGCGGCCATCCAGTTTTGACAGTTCATCGCATCCTTGTATGTTTCTATTTCTTCCGGAGTGTTTCCTCCGTTCAGTATGGCTTGTTCGCTGAATCCGGTGGCACGTAGTTTTAGAAATTCCGTCAGCGCATCTATGATGTGACTGAAATGCAGAAGGGGATTCGCCGACCGCTGTGACCGGCGCGAATATCCATGAGTGTACGGACACCGTGCTTTGAGCTTCAGATAGGTGTGGAACAGGTTGGCATATTCGTCTCCCAATAGATAACGGAGCACTTTGTTCAACTTTCCGTCGAAAAGATTGGCAACACTTTTTATCTTCTCTTCCTGAATAATATGTATGATGCAAGGCTCTAGTTTATCGCTGTATGTGCCATACCGGGTATCCATGTTGAAGTATTGCATAAATACATCCAACAGTGTCATTGTCTCTTTGTCTAAACTGGTTCTCTTTTTCGTTAACCTTTCCAGGTACGGAGCAATCCGTTTGTTTAATGCGTCATTATAAATGAGTCTCATGATTATTTTCGTTTTAAGTGTGTTTATAAGAAAATGATTACCAAAGTCTTCCCGACAGCATAGCCAATCGGATGAAGGTGATGGTAGATTCTTCTTTGAGTCCGGTGGGAGAGGATAAGTCTTCAGTTTCCGTATCGTCAATGAAGATACGGAAAATTCCGTCCTCGTAAGATTGCAGGGCATTGGTGATTGCTTCTACTTCTGCGGCAGGTTTGCCGTTATAGTTTACTGCAAAACCAACCTTGCCGGAAGTTGCTTTATTTTCCACTTCTTCCTGTGTGAGGTATTTCAGTACTTCGCTTTGTTGCAAGCGTTCATTATATTCACAGACTTGCCAACTGACGATGGCTTCAATCAACCCCTGTACATCGACAGGCGGAACAGGAAAATCGACAGGAATCTTTTCGATATTGCACTTTCGCTTTCCTAACTGTTTGACTTGGACATATACTCTCATATTCTCTTTATTGGGTGATCTGAATACTTGATGTAATAGCATTTAGATCGGTTTCGGCTTCTTCATCATAGACAAGCATAACAATGGTAAAAGTTCGCTTCTTGCTTTCTTGGAAATAGTGTAATACAATTTGTTGTATGTCTTCTCCCGGTTCATCAGGAGCTCCGATGTGCAGAGGGTTTGTAGTTCTTGTCATGGATAGCCCGTTGATGTTGACATTGCTCTGTTTATAGTCTTCCGCTGGTTCTCCTTGTGCATTTCGCGGGAGAGTGAGCGATAGCTTCTTTATATGTTCAAACTCTTTTTGTGTATCGTAGGTCAGAGCGGTAACCGTCAGTTGGTTGGCGCCGTTGACGAGCCTAAGCAACGGAGGTTCTGCGCTGGGAGTCAATCCTTTCGCTCCTGTTATTTTCCTCCAGTTGGTAGGATACTGGCAACTGAAATTTGTTTCTGCATCGTAATAAGAAAGCCATGTATCGTTATTGCCTACCGGAACGTATGGTGGATATTGACTGGTAGAAGAACTGTTGGCAGTTTCCCTGCCTGATTGGTTACCGTTTTCGTTTTCTTCTTCCAGTTCACCATTCAGATAGGCTTCTACAATACCGCTTTCCCATTCGCCGCGTATGTCCTGATAAAGAGGGGGAACGTTCTTGCAAAGCATCAAGAAGCTGAACAGGAAAATACAAAAGATACCAAGCTCCCCAAGGATTGAAACGGTGCGTTGTGCATCGGCTTTTTCAAATTTATAGCTGCATACATAGATGATTCCCAGTAGGAAACCGCTTAATAATCCGCCAATATGTGCGGCGTTATCAATCCCGGCTTTCATGCCATAAACCAGATTGTAACCGACAAAAATAAGGATACTGGTCAATAACGTTTTCCGTTGTTCCTTTGCGATGCGATGGAAGAACAGGAAGGCGAGGAATATACCGTAGAGTCCGAAGATGGCTCCGGAGGCTCCGGCACTGATTGTCTCTCCGTGCATATAAAGACTGAATACCGCCGAGCATAATCCGGTCAGTAAATAAGACATGAACATCCGACGGCTTCCTATCAGTCCTTCCAGTAGAAGTCCTACGTACATGAAAGCGTACATATTCATTAGTAGATGAAAAGCACCGATGTGTATGAAGTTGCAGGTCACTGCACGCCACCAGTCGCCTGTAAGGGTCAGCGGTCCGAAGTCGGCTCCCCATTTCAGCAGTGATAAGGTGGAAGGAGACATGATTCCCACTCCGGATGCAATCATCACAATAAATACAAGGATGTTGAGGTCTATCAGGATAGGCGTTGCTATAAAACCTTTGCGGGGAATAAAGAACGACCAGAAAGAGTTCCTCTTCTTTTCTTCCTCCAGATAGGCTTTCTCTTCTTCTGTGAGCGGACGGTTACACTCTTCCTCGAAATCTTTTGCCTTTTGGGTTAGCTCTTCCGGGGTAAGGGATGTTTTTATTTCTTCCATCGTCTCGCGTAGCTTTTGTATATTTTTTCTGTTCTTTCCATAGTCTACAAATTGTACGGAAGAGGATTGGCTGCGCACAGCTACTTCTCCGTCGCTTCCCGGTTCTATGGTGAAGGTTATTTCCTCTCCATGAGAATACATATTGAACGGGACTTCGAATCGTGCTCCTTCCGGAGTCACTTCCTCGATATTCCACTCCAGCTTTTGCGAAGCTTCGAGAGCCAGTATGAGGATTTCTGTTTTTGATAAACCCGGTAAATGCAGTTTGTCGTTATATGAAGGTTTGAGTGCCATATTTCTATTCTTATATAGAGTCGTCGATTAAAAATTACTTATCTCACTGACAAATGTATAGAATAATAATGAAAAATAATAGAATGTGACAAATAAAAAAGCATCCACTTCCTAAGAAGGGATGCTTTTATGAGATTTGATAGAGTATTTATTACTTTTTGTAGAATGCCAAGTCTTCTTTATCGAAGTTTTCGATGAAGTTTGAGTGCTTTTCTACTTCCGCTTCTGCATAGTTCAAATATACATGTGCAGATTTGGAGAACAGTTCGGAAGCCTTGCTGGCATCTTGAATCAACAGGTGACACATGATAATGTCAGCAGCCATTTCCACCAGTTTGCGAGCGGTGAAGTCAAGCAATTCCTGATCTTGTACTTCTTTCACTGCATTGGTGCTTGCTTCGAATTTGTCAGCCATCTTTTTCAGACGAGACATCAGCGGTTCCATTTCCGGTGAGCAAGGAATGGTTTCGAACTCGCGGATGGTAGCGATGTACGAACCATTGGTTACGTAACGGATAGCGGCTACTGTCTGCAACTGGGTAGTTCCTTCGTAGATGCTGGTGATACGTGCGTCGCGATAGATGCGTTGGCAAGCATATTCCATCATGAAACCTGAACCGCCGTGAATCTGAATACAGTCGTAAGCGTTTTGGTTCGCATATTCAGAGTTCATACCTTTAGCCAGCGGAGTAAAGCTGTCTGCTAATTTAGCATATTTCTTCTGTTCCTGGCGTTCTTCCGGAGTCAGTTTACGTTCGCGGGCGATGTCGTCCAATGCTTTGTAGATGTCTACGTAGCGAGATGTTTGATACAGTAAAGCACGTCCGGCATCCAGTTTGCCTTTCATGATAGCCAGCATGTCATACACAGCCGGGAATTCGATAATTGCTTTTCCGAACTGCTTACGGTCTTTGGCGTATGCCAAACCTTCATTGTAAGCTGCCTGGCTCAATCCTACAGATTGTGCGGCAATACCCAGACGGGCACCGTTCATCAGAGCCATTACGTATTTAATCAAACCGAGTTTGCGGTCACCGCAAAGTTCAGCTTTTGCATTCTTATATACCAATTCGCAGGTAGGAGAACCGTGGATACCGAGTTTGTTTTCGATACGACGTACGTTCACGCCACCCTGACGCTTGTCATAGATGAACATAGACAAACCACGGCCGTCTCTCGTTCCTTCTTCCGAACGTGCCAGTACGAGGTGAATATCCGCGTCACCATTTGTGATGAAACGTTTCACACCGTTCAGTAACCAGCATCCGTCTTTTTCGCTGTAAGTAGCTTTCAGCATAACAGATTGAAGGTCGGAACCAGCATCCGGTTCTGTCAAGTCCATTGACATCGTTTCACCTTGGCAGATGCGTGGGATAAAGCGGCTGTGTTGGTCGGGATTGCCAAACTCATAAAGAGTTTCGATACAGTCCTGCAATGACCAGATGTTTCCGAAACCTGCATCGGCAGCAGCCACGATTTCTGCACACATGGTGTACGGGGTGATCGGGAAGTTCAGACCGCCGAACTTACGTGGCATGGTCATACCGTTCAAGCCGGCTTTTACCATTGCGTCCAGGTTCTGTTTGGTTCCTGATGCATATTCAACGCGACCATTGGCACAGTGAGGACCTTCTTCGTCTACACCTTCTGCGTTAGGGGCAATGATTTCTCCTGTGATTTCTCCGGTAATCTCCAACACTTTGTCATAAGAGTCTACAGCATCTTCGAAGTCCAGCGGAGCATAATCGAATTCATCTTTATCTCTGTAATTGCGTTCTTTGAGTTCGCAAATACGTTTCATCATCGGATTGTTCAAGTGAAACTTGAGTTCCGGTATGTCTGTATAATAATTAGCCATCTTTCCTTACTTGCTATTTTGTTTATAATACTTAATCATCTTCGGCACAACTTCTTCGATAGTTCCGTTGATTACGTAATCGGCAATCGTGTTGATCGGAGCATCCGGGTCGTTGTTGATGGAGATGATGATACCACTTTCCTGCATACCGGCGATATGCTGAATCTGTCCGGAGATACCGCAAGCGATGTAGAGTTTCGGACGAACCGTAACACCTGTCTGACCGATCTGGCGGTCGTGATCTGCGAAACCTGCGTCAACAGCAGCACGGCTGGCACCTACTTCTGCGTGAAGTTCTTTGGCGAGGTCGAACAACAGGTCGAAGTTCTCTTTCGAGCCTACACCGTATCCGCCGGCTACGATAATCGGAGAACCTTTCAGGTTGTTCTTTGCCTTTTCTACGTGGCGTTCGATTACCTTCACTACATAGTCCGTATCAGCTACGTACTTTTTCACATCGTGACGGATCACTTCTCCCTGATAAGTCGGAGAGAGGATTTCTTTCTTCATCACGCCTTCGCGAACGGTTGCCATCTGCGGGCGGTGTTCCGGGTTCACAATCGTAGCAACGATGTTACCGCCGAAAGCCGGACGGATCTGATACAACAGGTTCTTGTAAGTCTTGCCTTCTTTCTTGTCTTCGTGGTCACCGATTTCAAGTGAAGTACAGTCGGCAGTCAATCCGCTGGTCAAAGCAGAAGAAACGCGCGGACCGAGGTCACGACCGATTACAGTAGCACCCATCAGACAGATTTGTGGCTGCTCTTCTTTGAAAAGGTTCACCAGGATAGCTGTGTGAGGAAGTGAAGTATAAGGGTAAAGTCCTTCGCCGTCGAAAACGTGAAGTTTGTCTACTCCGTAAGGAAGGATTTGTTTTTCAATATCTTTGAGGCCGGTTCCGGCAACCACTGCTTCGAGTTGACAGTTCAACTGGTTGGCTAACGAACGACCTTTGGTCAGAAGTTCGAGGCTGACGTCTAAAACGTTACCTTCTTCTATTTCGCAATATACAAATAAGTTATTCATGATTATCCGATGGTGTGGTTAGCTAATAGTTCAACAATCAGGTCTTCCACGTCACGGTCGCTGCCGCTGATGGTTTTGCTCTCTTTAGCCTGGAACACGATGTTCTGGATGGCTTTCACTTTTGTCGGCGAACCGGACAGACCGCATTGTGCGAGGTCACCGTTTACGTCGGCTACGCTCCATTCTGCCAGATTCAGATAATCGCGCTTGTCATACAGGTCGGTATAATCAAGATTGCCTTGCTGTTTTTCAGTCACAGTCTTGGCATGTTTGTATTTCTGAACCAATTTTGCGTTACGCGGACGGCAAGGAGCTGCAGAACCGTTGACAGTAATCACGATAGGCAGCGGGCCTTCTACAGTTTCAACACCACCGTCGATGTGACGTTTCACCTTAATCTTACCATCGCCTACTTCCAGAATTTCTTCTGCGTATGTGATTTGCGTCAATCCCAGCTTTTCTGCTACCTGCGGACCTACCTGTGCCGTGTCACCGTCGATTGCCTGACGGCCACCGATAATAATGTCATACTCACCGATTTTGCGGATGGCAGTGGCAAGTGCGTAAGACGTAGCCAGTGTGTCTGCACCAGCGAAAGCACGGTCAGTTAATAAGTAACCGTTATCTGCACCACGGAAAAGTCCTTCACGAATAATGTCGGCTGCCCGTCCCGGTCCCATTGTCAAAACGGTTACGGTAGAGCCTGGATGAGCATCTTTCAATCGGAGAGCTTGCTCGAGAGCATTCAGGTCTTCGGGGTTGAAGATGGCGGGGAGTGCCGCACGGTTAATCGTTCCGTCGGCTTTCATGGCATCTTTCCCAACGTTACGTGTGTCGGGAACTTGTTTTGCCAATACAACAATTTTCAAACTCATGCTATAAATTTTAGTATTAGTATTTCTACAAGTTAGCAGCCAGTAGTCAAGTAGTAATCTCTTGCTATCCAAACTATCCGGTTAACTATCAGCGTGCAAATTTACTCAAACGCTTGGTTCTGACAAGAAATCCGAGTAAAAAATGCACAGGTTTAAGAATTTTGAGCAAAATAGGAGGGTTTTTATAGATTTAATTCAAGGTTCCTCTTTAATAACTTATAATTAATGTGCATTCATAAACCTTTCATTCTTCCTCCTATTAAGCTGGTGATACTTTTACCCTCACACCCTCACCCTCTGGCTCAATCCATTTATTCATCGGGGTTGTAGGTGTGAGGGTAAAGGTGAGGGTAGGTGAGGGTAACTTTTTACCCTCACCCAAAATAATATTGGCATCACTTTATGTTGGTTTTAAAGTAACTATTCTTGTTATGTATTCTCTTAGGTATTTATGCGTTAATGCTTAGTAGTTCTTTTGTTAAGCTCTAATGCTTTGCAAGGGCTCACCCATGTGAACAAAGCTGTTTACGTATGTGGATATATTTGTTTACAACTGATAGCCTGTTTGTTCACACAGGTGAGCCCTTGATAACTATTAAGCAAAGACACATAAACAATAAGGGAAATGCATATGAAATGCGGGTATTTGTCAGATGAGATGCTTGCTTCCTGGAAGATGAGCGTAAGAGTGATGATAACATGACTCAAGCGTTTGACTCCTTCAGCAGAACTTCGATGGCTCCAATAAAGTCAGTTGCTTTAGGCATCAATTCGTCTATTTCTTCCTCGCTTGAATAGGCAAAATCATCATAATCACTACTATGCCGACGTTCGAAAAGTAGGGAAAAACAACGTCCCAATTCACGTGACATACGACCGGTAGCGACGAAATGCAATCCTATCATCTGTTTGACACCTGCATGGGTACCAGGATTTATCTCGTGTTTAATAAGCAGAGCGACTGCTGCATAATAACAGGCATAATAAAGACGGTTTACAGCTGTATTATAATAGCCTTGTTGTTTAGATAGGGTATTTCTTTCAGCGTTTCTTTAGCACGTAGAAAACGGTAAGCTGACAGTGCCTCAATATTTTCCCTGTTTAATTGTTCTTTCATAGTATGATCCCCTCTTTCATTACATTCATACCAAAAGGTGTCTGAAAAGGACGGTTTTCCCAAATCTTTTTCAGCAAGACGCGTGCATTAATTTGCACTCCCGTTTCTATTTCTATATCGTAGAGCGGAGTGATGATACGATCTTCTTCTTTGATGGTCAATTTATTACCGTCAACCAATATCAATAAATCAATATCGCTATCAGGACGGGCATCCCCACGTGCCTCACTACCATATAAAATGGCTTGAGCTTCCGGTGCCACCTGTGTTAAAGCCTTCCGTATTCGTTCTACAATTTGTGGACGTTTCATATTTATTGCTTTTTATTTACGAACAAAGTTATATAAATTATTCGAGAAGTCAAGAGATACAGCTATTTATTCTCTTTAAGTGTTAAAATGGCAGTTACTTATTTTATTGTATACCGATTTCGGCCAATCCTATTGGCTCCCCGTCATGTATCATCCGTGTTGCTTTCAGTTGGACATAGCGGGCGTTGACCGGAGTAAAGTAAACCGATTGCAGAATCGGATTATTCTTTATATTGGAAAATTCATCTTTGGCTACTACCTGATTGACAGCATTACTATCCGTGCCGACAGAGATTTCATAAGAGCTGATTATTCCTTTATTATATTCACTCTGGTCGGGGAGATAATGGAAGGAGGTGATTGTGCGTTCCTCTCCCAAATCAATCAATAATGTATTTCCGTTGATGAAGCAGGTGGTCTGATTGTTTTTATCCATACATTTCTGTGCTTCCTCCGCATCTACTCCGGTGAGCGTGAACGGATAACTCTTCAACTCTTCTGCTTTTGCAGTATATGTATCGGAAGTCTCTCCTGCATAATAGGCTTCTATGTTATTGATACAGAGGCAAGCTCGCGAATCTGTAAAACGGACACGAATCTTATCTGTGGTGACTGTTTCGAAACGAAGAAGGCGTTTATATCCGATAGTGGTCGTCTCTTCATTCAATTTTACCGGAAGCCATTCGCCTTCCTGGTTGTATTCTACAACGAATGATTTGACACGTTGCCCCAGAGGTATATATTCCTGTAACATCATGCGGTTAATCTTTTCCGTTTGAGGCAGGTCAAATTCGATTGTGGCAGAGTTGACACCGTCATTGGTAGCCCAATAAGTATCATACTCACCATCGGTCACCGCTTTTGCAGAGAATGTTTTTTCCCGTTCGTCCGATGCTTTGGGAGAAAGTCCGGCCAATAGGTTGTGTGCCAGTTGCTTTTGTACGTTCTGGTGGAAGTTTACGGCGTTGGCAGAGTCTGTCGGATGAATCAGTCCGTCACGATCGACCGGAAAGTTGAGTAACAATGTTGCGTTATGACCTACGCTACGGTAATACAGATCGGTCAATGCATCTGCTGTTTTCACACGGTCGTCTTCTTCCGGATGATAGAACCATCCCGGACGGATGGATACATCACATTCTGCGGCTACCCATTGGTTGCCGTCGGCATGGCCATATTGCAATTCACGATATTTGGGGTAACCTGGATAAACTTCTCCGGCACGGAGAAAAGACCAGTTGGTAGCTCCTGCAAATCCGTTTTCGTTACCTACCCAACGGCAGCCCGGACCTCCATCCGAGAAGATAACAGCTTGTGGTTGCAACTCGTCGATCAATTTATAGGCTCGCGGATAATCGTAATAAGTTTTGCGGTCGATAGTACGGCTGTCTTTTGCTCCGCCATACCAGCCGTCTCCGCCATTGGCACCGTCAAACCAGATTTCAAAAACATCACCATAGTTGGTTAATAACTCGTTGAGTTGTTTATAGAAGTAGTCTACGTATTCGGGAGAACCATAATTGGCTTGATGCCTGTCCCAGGGAGACAGATAAACTGCGAATTTAATGCCGTACTTCTTGCAGGCATCCGATAGTTCGCGAACGATGTCGCCTTTTCCGTCCTTATACGGGGTGTTGCGGATACAATATTCTGTTAGTTGAGTAGGCCACAGGCAGAACCCGTCGTGATGTTTGGCTGTCAGGATCACTCCTTTCATGCCGGATTTCACAAAGGTTTGTACCCATTGCTCGCAATCCAGGCGGGTAGGATTGAATGTTTTAGGATCGGAATCACCGTATCCCCATTCGCGGTCGTTGAATGTGTTAAGTCCGAAGTGTACGAAAGCGTATGTTTCCATTTTTTGCCATTCTACCTGTTTGGCTTCGGGAATGGGCAGGATAGCTTCCGGTGCTTTGACCGAATTACAGGCACTTAATAGAAGGAGGCCTGCTCCGAAAATAAGAAAGTGTTTTTTCATGGGGGTAATTTATTTGTTAATAATTGAGTGTAAGAATCATCTACAACGTAATTCCGAATACAAAATAAAGTTGCTCTTCATAGGGGTTGGCTATTAGCTTTCCGAATATGGGCAGAGAGAAGTTGGACGTTATTTTGATTTCTTTCGTTGCGGATAATCCGATATTGACTACATTGAATTTGTCGGAGTACATACTTTCCCAAGGGGTAAAACCTGCTTCGACGCTCATGTTTACATCTTTCACGCTGAACGGATAACTCAATTCGCAATAGCTGGACCAGGCACGTTTTCCGTTTTCACGGTAGTCGTTTCCGGCAAAGGTGGTGTACCAGCTGACTGATAATGGAAATTTCTCGCTAAGCATATATCCGGCTCCTACTTCAAAAGTATGTCCCGTGGAATGTGAACTGTAATTGAAGTATTTGAAAGGTTCTTCTTCTGTTTGGGTAAAATAGTTGTTGGCGTAGAGAGTCAGGTTTTTGTATTCGTACTCCAGTGACAAGTCTATCTCATTATTCTTTTCGCGAAATTCGGTAGAACCCCATGCATAGACGGTCAGGCCTTTCCAGTTGAGGCCGAGTGAGGGTTGCACACTTGCGTTGCCGCTGTCTATACCACGCCAGATGTAGCTACTTACAAAATCTGCGGTTACAAAAACTTCTTGTGCCTGTGCAAAGGCTGCGTAACATAAAATAGCAATAAGTACGATTTGTTTTTTCATTATTATTGGTTGTTTTTTTCATTTACAGATGCCAAAGATACAAAAAATGTATGAATCGTAACTGACTAATTATATTCTGTTAAAATGGCAGAAATGAAAAGATTGCTATTTTATCGGCATACATACCAATACTTTACAGCCTTTGGTGTAACAGGTGTCAATACTTATATTACCGCCGAGCCGTTGGATAATGATACGGCAAATGTAAAGTCCAAGTCCTGTACCAGGTTTGAAATCATCTACTTTGGTAAATCGCTCGAATACCCACTCTTGTTTGTCGGTCGGTATGCCTATTCCCGTGTCGGTTACGGAAATAACCACTACTTCTTGATCTTCGTCAATCTGACAGGTTAATGTGATTGTTCCCTTTTCTGTGAATTTTGCTGCATTACTCAATAAGTTACCGATCACTCGTGAGAGGTAAAAAGCGTTAGTCGGTATGATTATTTCTTTCTTATCAGCTTCGGTAATGCATAATATGTCAGAATTTAAGATTTTTTCTTTTAGTATTTCCATTTCTTCTACACAAAGTCCGTATATGTCGGTAGGTTCAACCGGTAGTGGTTCATAGGAACTGACAAGTTCGGATAGTTCCAGTATATTGTTTACTATAGAAAGCAATGTCGTGGAATTGTTTAGTATTAAGTCTTTGAATTCTTCACGAGTCACAGCATCTAGGGATTCATCTGTGATTAGTTCGGAGAATCCGGCTATAGAATTCAATGGAGTCCGTATCTCATGGCAGATAGAATTAAGAAAAGCGGTTTTCATTTTTTCGCTTTCGGTGGCTTTTTCACTTTGTTTTTTGACCTCTTCATTGGCAATCATCAATTTCCTATGCATCTTTTTCAGTCGTTTCACCATATAGCGTTGGTAGATACTCCACGCAATTAGTCCTAGTAATAAAATACAGGAAGCGATGAGCGCTATTTGTTTGTTTTTATAGGCAAGGCTCATTTTATCCAGTTCCAGTTTACTGACATCAAAGCGTGTCTGCATTTCCGCCATTTGTTGTTCTCTCTTTGTTATTTTGTTCTTTGTTTGTAGTTTATTGCCCTCTTTTAAGGCCAGATATGCGTTTTTATAATCTTTTATTTTGTAGTAAAGTCCTGCTTTTACTGCGTAGAGCGGGATAAGGACTTCCGGTTCATAATGTTCCGTAAGGATAGTAGAGTCGATGTAGGTGATGGAGGCTTGGTAGTCTCCAATCGTTTTATAGTATCTTGCTCTGGTTTCGTATGTACTTTTCATCTTGTTTTTCTTTCGGGCTATTCCCATGTATTTTTCATAATACTTTTGGGCTTCCTTTCTGTCAATAAGGTCTCCGAGAAAAATGATTAATGAATATTGCTTCATATAATAGTCTGATTCATCAAGAAACTTTCGCTCGAAAGAGGTATTTTGGCTGTTCCACTTTTTATGAAGTTCAATCATTTTGTTGATTTCATCCGCTGCCTTTTTGTCGTTCACTGCCGTGTATAAGTCCGATAATTCATAACGACATAATATTTCAAAATGGATTCTGTCTTTCATAGGAAATTCTGAGACTTTGTCCAGTGCTCTTTCTATATAAGGTATGGCTTTGCCTATTTCGCTGTATGCATGAGTCAGCAGAGAAAAATAATCCAATGATACTCCTGTGAGGTATTCCCATCTAATTTGTTCTTCGAGTGTCATATCTTGCAAGTTCTCATTTTTCAGTTCATTTAGTTCTTGTTCAATAAGCTCCAATGAATTGTTTTTTCTCATTTCCATCCAGATATTGTAACAATACAGATAGTCGATGAATAGCGCGTTGTGGCTTTCCGGAAGCACCTGTTGGGCGATATTTATATATTTTTTTACTATCTTTTCGTCCTTCGAAGCATATCTTTGGACGAGTGCGTCCAAAGCAAGTTTCGTAATATATTCGTCTTCAGCCTTGACTGCTTCGGTGAGTGCTTCATTCCAATACGTAGTGGCGATATTTATGCTGTCGACATAAATATCAGCCAGATGTACGTATATGATAGCCTTTTTCCCGGCATCCGGGCAATCTTTTAATAAGTTTTGTAAACTATCTACTGGGGTAGATATGGCCGTAGCAAACAGAATGCATGGAATCATAAGTAAAATTCCGGAGATGAGGCTGATTTGTGCTTTTAGGTTGTTCATAAGCGTATCTGTCTATGAAAATTATCTCGTACGGCATCTTCTGCCGCTGATTTAGAGTAAGGATATGTGATAATAATAGTCGGTTCTTCTTTCAGATTGGAAATAACCGTGTATGTCCCTCCGAAATATTCGATTGTCAGACGATTAATCCGATGGCGGACATCCGTTTTTCGGATCTGAAACTCCGCATCTGCAAGTGGAGTATTGATGATACGGAATACAAGTAACTTTTCCTGTTCATTACAATATAAGGAGAACGTGACGTGTCTTTGCAAGTCACAGGGAACCGGATAAATGAGCGTGCTTACAATGACCTGTGTGAAGCGGGTGATATCCAGTTGGGAAGCCTGCTCTTTGATGGTGGTTTTGAAGTCAATTTGTATCTTTCCCTTATTTCTCATTTGTGCTATGCTGACAATATCCGAACATAGAGGAATAATATCATACTCCTGTACTTGCCATTTTGTTTTTCCGGCTTCCAGTCTCGATAAGTCAAGTATGTCATTCACCAGTTGTATCAATTCGGTCGAATTGGTTTGGACAATTTCAGAGTACTCTTTCCATTGAGCGGTTTCTATGCTGTTAGGATCCTGGGTCATCAATTGTGAGAAGCCCAGCACGTTATTAAGTGTACTGCGGATGTCATAACTCATATTGGAAAGAAAATGGCTTTTCACTTCATTTGCTTCTTCTGCTATTTGAGTCATTTTTTTGATTTCTTCCTCCTCTTTTTTTAGTCTTTTTTTTACGTAAAAGATGCGGATAGTGGCAGGTATTAGAATGATTAATGCAATAGTGATTAATGCCAGTTCGATTGTTTGAATGATTGACCGATGCTTTTCCTTTTCCAGGAGTAATTCATCTATTTTTTTCATTTCGTAGATCTCTTCCATTTGGCTCGTGGATAAGTGCTGGTAGAAGGTGTCTTTCTTTGCCAACAGATTACGCAATAAGGGAATAGCCTCATCTGTCCGTCCTGCGTCAGCAAGTATCCCTGCCCGTTTTATCCGGTAGTCGAGACCGTTGTTGTCCGATACTCCTGAAAGCAGATTGATGGCGGAGTCTGCATAAATCAGTGCTTTGTCATACATTTGCGTAATCCGGTAATATTGGGCATATACATCGTAATAGAGTCCCCGGCAGGGGATATAGTCCGTTGGAGAGAAATATTCGTTCATCTTCTTGAGGTGAATACGGGCTTCGTCTATATGACCATTTTGCAGATAATAGTTGGCGTATAATGTTTCCAATAAGAGATAACTGGTGTGATGAATCCTTAATTTGAATTTTGCTTCTTGGCGGGACATTTTGTCCAGTACGATTTCAAATTCTTTTAGATATTTCAGCGATTCTTCGCTCTCTATAGATGCACATGCTAGGGATATCTCCTGTAAGATATCCTTTCTTTCTTCTAGGGAAGCGGTGGCAGGTAGCAGGCGGTAGGCTTCGAATCCTGCGTTTTCTCCTTCTTTGTATCGAGCGGACATCAGATAAGCGTTCATCAGACATAATTTTGCATAGCGCATACCTTGTGTATTGTTTGTTTGGGAGGCGAGACGATACATTTCTTCGGCCTGTGTGATGCTGTATTCTATTTTGTGCTCTATGATATGCATCAAAATTTCCGCCCGTTTGGCTGAAAAATAAGTATTATAGTATTTATGCTTCAGGGATATTTCTGTCAGTTTGTCCATCCACAATTTTGTATTTTTCCCGTCTTGGTGGTTGAAATAATAGACAACATACGCATACATGGCAAGACACTGGTACTCTATGTCCTCTTGTACGGCTGCTTCTTTTAGCAGTCGGTCCAGGTAATTGAGGCAGGACGGTGACATAGGGTCTTGGTAAGCTAATAAATACAGGACGTTTAGTCTTGTTTTGTTGGCAGGTATAGTATCCAGTACCTGCACCAGGCTGTCTTTGACAGTCATTGCTTGGGCGGTCTGGATTGTTATTAGTCCTAATAATATGATGCAGAATATGCCGATTCGTTTCATGCTTGTTCCTCCTTTCTTTCTTCCATTGGTCGGACGGGGTGTGTGAAACAGAATCTGCATCCGTCGGTGTATGCCGGATCTATCCATATCTTTCCACCGATGCGTTCAATAATCAGTTGGCAGATAGACAACCCGAGCCCCGATCCCTGCGCTGTTTCGTTTAGTTTTTCGAAGCGGCTGAAGATGTTCGCCTGTTTTTCCGGGGGAATCCCGCAGCCCGTATCTGTTACGGAGAAAAGTGCATATTCATCTGATTGTAATTCTACTTCAAGGGTAATGCTTCCTTCGGCAGTGAATTTAGTGGCGTTGATGAGTAGGTTGATGAGCAATTGTTGTAAACGTGAATCATCTGTATACAGTTGCAATGAGGTGAGTGGTGTTTTAAAACGGAGTGCTGCCCGGGTTTGTTTTACTTTGTTAACAGTATCGATTACATTGTTACAGATGGCAATAGCATCGTGGGAGCCGAAACTGAATTTCATTTTGCCTACTTCAAGATTGCTCAGGTCGATTATGTCATTAATCAGTTTGAGTAACAAGTCTGAATTTTGCTGTATGACATCGCTGCATTGCCGGCGAGTTTCCGCATCCAGTCCCTGGTCAGTCAGTAGATTGGAGAAACCGGAAAGGGCACTGAGCGGAGTGCGGATTTCATGACTCATGTTGGAGAGAAAAAGGCTTTTGGCATGCATGGCACTTTCCGCATTTAGTCGTGACTGTTCAAGACATTTCTTTGATTCGGCAATCTTTTTGTTTTGTTTTAATATATGTAGCGCCAGGTAAATAATGACAACCAGAATGATGGTGCCGATAAGGATACCGCTCATGAAAATGCGGTTATGTTCGACCTTGTTCTCCACTTTCATCCGGTTTTCCTGATAAGAAGCGCGTAGGTTGTTGATGCGGTGGGTATAACTGGGAGAAGCAATAGAATCTGTGATGCGACTGATCTTTTCGTATAGTCGGGCGGCTTCTTGAGGATCCCCCTTTTTTATCAGCAAGTTTGCTTTTAAGTGAGATACTTGTAAGTAGGTTATCGATTGCATTTTTTGTTTGATACTTTGCAGTACGTTATCATAACATAATAAGGCGAGTTCGTTTTTTCCGATTGTTTCGTTATATAATCCTTGTGAGCAGAGAAAAGGGGAGTAGTAATACGGCTCTTTGCAGGAGTGGTAGATTTTTTCTACTTCGAGGAAACTATCCTGCGCTTTCTGCGACTCTCCTGTCATTATATAATATGCCACATCGGAACAATAATGGAAGAACAAAATGGTTTGGTTGGTATGCATGGCGTCTGATTTCAGCAGCATTTCCCTGTATGATTCCGCTTCTTCCGAGTTGTGTTCTCTGATGAAAATCTCTTTCAGATGTAACATTGCCATTTCTTTGTAATAGTTGCCTTCCGAAGAAGATACAGGATGAAGGATTGCTTCTTTGTAAGCGTTGGCTGCCTCTTCAGTCATATTTGAGCAATAATAGGCATCTCCGATAGCTGTATTGGAGAGTGCTATTCCTAAATCATATTTCAGAGTTTCGGCTTTTTCATACATAAGCCGTGCTTCGTCGATAGCTTGCCCGATGTTGCCGGATAAAGAGTGTGCATGTACTAATAGTTGTTTGATTCGGAAGAAAAGTTCTATTTGGTTCTCTTGTTCAAGTATCGGGCTTAGTTGCTGTTCCCATATTATGATACTGTCTATAGAGGCTATCGAATCATAAGCAAGGTTGGCATTGATAAGATGCTGTAAGGCGTACAAATGTTTGGAAGTCCTGTCCTTTGAATGTAATGAAATGCATACAAACAGGTTGATGATAAATGATATGTAAACAGCCTTTTTCATTTTGGGGATGTTTTGTTGCGTGAGTGTTTATTATTTCTCCCCAAAAATAAACAAAAAAAGTAATAATTGTCATAATTAGTAGGGCAATTATTACTTTTTCTTTTTATTTAGAAAGTGACGTCCATTTTCAGTACGAAAGTACGTGGGGCGGCAACTGCCATCGGGCGGTAGCTGTATTCTTTGTTAAACAGGTTATTTACCATGAATTGGAAAGCTACTTCTTTCGTTACTTTTACTCCGAAGCGCAAATCAACGGTAGCATAGGGCGTGTTATGTTTGTTCCAGTAAGTAGCAAGTGTTTCTCCTTTAGAATAACCGAAAGCGATGCCGCGAACGTAATCCATCAAGTCGAGTTGTGCTTTCGGCCGTTCATCCATCATCAGGTAATCCACTGCGAGGATTTTACTCTTCCAGGCAACGTTCGCACCCAGATTGATACGTTTCCACTGGAAATCTACCGTCGCTTTAAAACTGTGTTTCGGACGATACTTCAGGTACTTTCCGGTGTTAGATTTTTCTTTCATTTGAAGAGGATCAGTATAAAGATCCTCCGCATCATTGCGTTCCTTATAATCCGCATCACGGGGTTCGGTGTATACATACCCTAAGTTATAGAACAACTTTGTGTTCTTGTTGAAGTTATAAACGCCGTTTGTTGATATTTCCACTCCGTAGATTTGTGCTTTCGATACGTTATGAAACTGTGCTCCGATTCCGAAACCTTGACCACCGGTTATCATCCGGATGGCATCACTGATGCTGTTAATCATCGTATAGTCCGCATTATTGAATAGTCCGAACTGGAATTCGACCATATCCTTATATTGTGTATAGAATCCTGCAACATCTACAAATCCCTGGAAATTGCCAATCTTATATCCTTGCTTGAATCCCAATTCCGCATTAAACCCTTTTTCCGGTTTGATATCCAGATTCGGGTAAACGCCGACTCCTCCGATATCCTTGCGCAGGTATTTCTCATTGATGGACGGGTTACGGTAGCCTTGTCCGAAGCTGGCACGGATAAAACTGTAATCTGCCAACTGATAGTTCAGTCCGGCACGGAACACGGGGCGGAATGGAACTTTAGTTCCGAATATCTTTGTTTCTGCTTCACGATGGTGATTGTTTACACGATAGTATTCGGCACGCACACCGGCAGATACGCTTAGACGGTCCCAGAAACGTTGGTCGTACTGGAAGAAAGCAGCTATGTTATCGCTTTTGTAGACCTCGTCCATGATGGCCGAATTATACCGTACATGCTCATAAGTGGCTCCGGTAGTGATTTGTGCGCCACTGTCCCATTTCTTGTTGAACTGATAATCGAGATAATAGTTAGTGCTTTTATCAGTCTGCGTCTTAGGAGTGTTTCGTGAAGGATTGAGTACGTCGGACACCCAGGGAATCAGGTCACCAGGCAATTGTCCGTTTGTCAGTCCTCCCAAATCACTGGGTAGCCCGTTGTCCATCACCCAGGAAATCAGATCACAATAATCGGCAGTTGTCGCGTTAGGGAAGATATTGCCTAATGAAGTGAATACTCCATTCATGGCGTCTTCCAGATTACCATTGATTAGTCCTGAACCGATTCCCACCAATGCCGGATAGAGCGAGCTGTAATCACCGCCTGCAATATTCTGTATCGTTTGGGCATCTGTCCCCATATTGCCCAGAATATCCATGATGGATGCTCCCTGGGTAGGACGTACGATATTGTCGGCACTATAATAGAAACGTCCCTTGATCTTATGTGATGTACCGTTTTCCGGATTCACGTAGTTGACAAACGGGTCGATATGGAAATTATTATCTTCCCTGCCCATGTTGGTGAAAGGAGAGGGCTTGTACACCTCTGTCGGTGAACGCCAGATAAAAAAGTCACCATATTGATTAGACAGGAAATCGATATTAAAACCATAGTTCAACAGTTTCATTCCCATGTCCGGTTGGTGATAGGTTAGGTTACCTCCCATGCGGAAACGTTTGTTATATCCTTGCTGGCGGTATCCTTCATCGGTGAAAAGATTGAGGCTGCCACTGACGTCGAAATTACCGATACGACGGGCGTGGGAGAGATCGAATCCTTCGTAAATCGGATTACGCACACCACTAAGAAGATTTCCGCGCAGAATCGGTTTGACCGAATATTTATCTTCTTTCCAGAAACTCTTGTCACTCCATTGGTATTCGTCATTCTCCGCGTCGCCATAGATACCGAGATATGCGCTGAAACGTGTTTTCGGAGCTAACCCCGGACGTGCGGTGCGGATATTGATGATACCATTCAAAGCCGATGAACCATATAAAACGGAAGAGGCTCCTTTGATTACTTCAATCTGCTCGATATTCTCCAAAGGTACGGTGTTCCAGTTGATTTCGCCTGTCTTGGGATTCAGGGTACTCATACCATCCACCAGAATCTGACTGCGTGCACCTACTCCGTATGTCCATCCGCTACCACCACGTATGGAAGGTTGTTTGTCTACAATATCCACTCCCGGAAGAGTGCGGAGGGTGGACGATATATCCGTTGGTGCCTGACGGGCAATGTCACCCGCTTTCACTACATCCATGGAAACAGTGACATTACTCAATTTCTGTTCAAAGCGTCCGGCGCTGACCACGACTTCCTCCAACAGTTTGGTGCTTTCTTTCATGTAGACGTTTTTGGTGATTACCTCACGTCTGTCGATTACGATCGGCATCAGTACATCTTCGTAGCCCACATAACTGAATACGAGATCGACACCCCCTTCGGGCAGTTTGATTTCATAAGCCCCATGAATGTCGGACACTACTCCCTGATTACCCTGTAACTTATACGCAACAGCTGCTCCCACCAATGGCTCATTGGTATTTGCATCATATATATGTCCTTTCAGCGTTTGGGCAAAACTACTCCCAAGGCTGGTGAAGCATAGTAGCAAAGTTAGAATATATATTTTCTTCATTGTTTTCTTTTTTGATATTCATAGTTGATGTTTATTCTTGTGGCAGAAGATCCAATCCTAGGTCAATAGTATTGGCTGCATTCCATAAAACCGGCAGACCGTTTTCGTCATTTCCCATGAGAAGTCCGAGCAGGTTTTTAAATACAGTATTGTTAGCCATGCTTTCCGGCAACATTCCTTCCACTATCGGTTGCAGTCCGGGCAATAACTGAATGAAAGCAGTTGTCGACTCTTTGGTTAAGTAAAGATGGGTATGTCCGTCTTCCTCTTCAATATGAAAGATAATTCCTTCAGTCAGTAAGTAGAATACCTGCTGGAAGTTCGCCGTATCCATGCTGGTTATGATACCGAGTAGTGGATTGTCGATCATGGAGTTTACGATTCCGAGCAACAGTTTCAGTTGCACAGGATTGGATTGGGCAAGAGCTTCCATAATTCCGGAAACCAGTCCTGAATCGATAGGAGTTTCACCGTCCTTGGTTGCCAGACTGATAATTGCCGGTAAGTTCAGGTTTATTTTAAGTCTACCGCTCTCCTCTGTCCAGGTGATTAGATTAATTGGTGAAGCGGTCCACGTACGGTCTGTCAATGCATTATTGATATCTTTTTCCGTCAGTAAACCAATCATAAACTTGGTGACAAATGTTGCGATGGTACCAACATCTTTATCCGGATCTATGTTATTGATCGGTACGCTGCCGATGTAGACCGGACTCGTCGTATAATTGGCTACAAGGTTACCGTCGGGCTGTAGGGTGATTGTCTGAAGAAGTTGCGGTATGAAATAGCAAAGTGCATTTTGAATCAGTTTCATCCTTAAAAACAGTGTACTGCCCGCTTTGGTAAGTTCTACATCATCCAGATGGACATAGAATCCTCCGGTTAAGATTTCATTCGTTTCTTTCCATATATACTGTCCTCCACTGTAGGTGACAGTCATTTTCTTTCCTTTAGTGAAATTGGATATGCTATAACTTTTCTCCCATTTACTTTGCGGCATTACTACATCCAAATCTAGTTTCATTGTTTTCGGAGTGATGGCACCGCTATATGTCACGGTTGCTCCTCCCATCGTGATGTTCTTGCCGCTAAATGTATAAGAGTCTTCCTGTTCACACAGACTGATTGGAAGAGGAGTTTGTTTTTCTCCCGGGATAATGTCATTCAGTGTCAAGGTTCCTTTTTCACTGTCTTCTGTTTTAAAGTCGACAGTTTTTCCAACGAGTTTCTCCCCGCTGTAGGTCAGGTTTAAGGTAGCCGGTTTGATGTATGAGCCATACTCCTGGCAGAGTTCACCCGGCCAGAATAGCTTGTCATTATAGGTTTCCTCGCAAGATGTAAGGAGGAAAGCCGTACAAGCTACATAAAAAAGTCTTTTTAAAGTTCTCATTCTCTTCTAGGTTTTATTTCAACATATTTATTAAAACGATGCAAAGTACGGCTAATAGGTGACTGCTGTCAAGCTCCATTCTTGGGATTCAATATTCTATATTTGCTATTTTCTTAAATACAATCCTAATAAAGAAGAAAATAATGTTCTATTTGTAGGATATAATATACTATTTTTGAACTTGTTGCCCGGAATCCGGATGAAATGGATATTTTTGGTAAATTAAAAAAGAACTGACGATGACAACGAACGAATCCTTTCCTAAATTTGACCTTCCGGTTGATTTTATAGCAGATGACAGTATCACCGGAGATATCTTAAACTACTATGGTAATTTCCCCTGCAAAATAAAAGCCGGTGTCTTTGTGCTTTGTACGGAAGGGATGGTCAGAGCTACCATTAATTTGTTGGAGATTGTCATTCGTAAGAATGATTTCATCGTTGTTCTTCCTAATTCATTCATTCAGATACACGAAGTTTCGTCTGATACCCGTATTTCTTTTGCCGGTTTCTCGTCCGATTTTATGCTTTCGGGCAATTATGTGGAAATCCTGCTGGACTTTATGCCTATGATATTGAACAGTCCGGTCATTTCTCTGCAAGAGGATGTTGCCGGCTTATACCGGAATGTATATCTTTTACTGATTCGTGCTTATACACTCCCACATTCATTAGAAAATAAAGAGATCATACGTTCCGTACTGGCTATTTTTTTGCAGGGAACGAAAGAATTGTATAAACGCTATGGCAAGAAGCTCGATGAACCTTTGAGAAGAGAACAGGAGTTGTACAGGCAGTTTATACAGTTGTTGATGGTTCATTATACCAAAGAGCATGAAGTGGCGTTTTATGCGGAGAAGTGTGGGGTTACTGCGGCACATTTCTCAAGTGCCATCCGTCGGGCAAGCGGATACAGTCCGTTGGCAATCATTACAGAAATTATTATTATGAATGCGAAGGCCCAATTGAAAACCACCCGGTTGCCGGTGAAAGAAATAGCTTTCTCGTTAGGCTTTAACAATCATTCTTTTTTCAATAAATACTTTCGTAAAAAGGTGAAGATGACTCCGCTGGAATATCGCGAGAAATAAATCTGCGTCTGCTTAAAATTGGACTATACATAAAAATGGGATGTTTTATACATTCTCCCTGCTGTCAATCAGAGCCGGTATGCAAGAGGTTGATAAAAAATCGCTTAAATATGTATCAGGGAAATGCGAAAAGACAGCGCTTTGCTGATGGAAGATCCTTTTGGTACTTATTTGCTTTCAGAGTCGGAGTAAATGAATGATTCTTTTCCTATTATATAGCTATTTGCTATATAAAGAATCAATGGATTCTGAAGTGAATTAACTTAGAAATGGCTCTTCTTTCAGCCCAAAAATCCTTTCTCACCGATGAACGCTGGCTTGGTCGGTGAGCAAGGATGCGTTTCTCACCGACCAAGCCTGCGTTTCATTAAAAGCAAGGGTGCATTTATACCATAAAGACCGTCTGTTTTTCCTTGTATTTATGCATAATAAGGGGCTGTATGTGTATAATCTTGCATTAATTTATGCATTTTATTCTCTGCTTGATTTGATTCATAGCCACTGTCAAACGGTAGAATCTTAAAAATAGAACAAAACTGTTTACCGTTGAAATCCGTTCTTTGGTCGATTCTATTTGGAGGAAGAAAACAGCAGTCTTACTTTTGTTTCGATAACATGGAGTAATCCCGGAAAATAACTGCTTAAAAAAGCCTCAGAAGCTATTTGTAGCTAATGAGGCTTTTTATTTATAAAGGATGGGTACTCGTTTATTTGATTCCCAGTTTTTTAGCAATCTCTTTAGGCAGTGCGTCTTTGTGTACAAGAATATTCATAGTCTTGTAAGCAACGAATGCTTTGGAAGCATACCAGATACCATTGTATTTGCCTGATTTACCCCAAGAATTCTTCACCATGAAGTATTCTTTTCCGTTTTGGTCTTTAGCGATACCGTAGATTACCATTCCGTGGTCGTCCGTAGTTTCCCAATTGTCAAAAGCAACTTGGCGCATTTCTTGAGTGACGTCGATTTCCGGGTATGGTTTGGTTGTCATCATTTGACGTTTGTTAGCAGCAGTCAGGCCGGTCCAGCGAGCCATATCCGAACCGGAAAGTTCAGATTCTTTGTTTACATCCGGCATAACGGCGATACCGTCACGTGTGAATCCCTGTTCGCTAACGTCACTACCCCATGCAAAGGTATAACCTTTCTTTACAGCATTGTCCATTACAGCCATCAGCTCTTCGATAGGCAGGTTGTAGGATAAACCATTGCGCCAATTATCCTGAATCTCGATTGCGAATTGAGAATAGAATGGATGATGTGTATAAGAAGTCAGTGATACATAGTCGTCACAGTTCAATCCCAGTGATTCAGAAAAAGTCTTCGGAGTATATTCTTTGCCTTTGTATGTGAATTTCTCCGGACATGCTCCCAGATAAGTATCATAAATAGCGCTTAGTCCGTTTTTCCATACCGGAGTCAGTTTGCTCAACTTACCTTTCGCAATAGCATTGATGTAACCGGAAGCAACAGCATCCAGCTCGTTATGTACCGGCAACGTGTCACCGTACATGATACCCGGCATCACTTCTTGAGGAACAATACCATAATTCTTGATGCAGTACATTACATCATAAAAACTTCCGCCCGGGGAGAAAGAACTGTCACCATGATAGCGTACATAGTTTACTCCGCGATCCTGCATCGTTTTGTGTACGACAAACATTTCAGACAGGTCATACTCGCCTTTACCTAAGCGAAGCAATTCTGATTCAATGAATCCGAGAGTTGAGAAACTCCAGCAAGTGCTCGAACGATTTTGATTCTTGATAGAAGTAATCGGGTTTTCTTTCACTGTCGTGAAAACAAAACCTTCTTCAGGTTTTGCATCTTGTGCCATGATGTTTAGGCTGAACAAGCCTAAAGCAGCAATAAGGATTGTCTTTTTCATTCCTATGAAATTAATATTAAATTGTTTTGGCTACAAATATAGGAAAGTTTCACCACAGATTACACAGATTTACACAGATTATTTCACCACAGAGGACGCAGAGGACACAGAGGAAGATAAAGGAAAATTGAGATCAGGACAGACTGCAGGAAGCAGTTACCGCTCTAACTACTGGATTTACGACCCTTTGACAGACCTGTGGGATGGGGAGGATTTGACCGATTTCGAAGGAAGCACACGCTCGAAAGCTGTATGTTTTTCTACCGGAAAACGGGGAATTATAGCTACAGGAGGATCTTCCACTTATTATTACGATGATACCTGGGAGTTGAAACCATACGAATATGAAGAGAAATAAAAAAGTAATAGGTGTTAGTTGCTTTGTCTTACTGCTTTTAGTGGGAATCATGTATGTGTATGTGCATCCGGTAAATAGATACCGTTTGGAAGTGAGCCGGGTTGGAGGTAGTGGGTACGGCTATAAAATTTATGAGAGAGAGCGTTTGATAATTGTTCAACCTTTTTTATTGGCACAATCATGCCACCTTACTGGCACGACTGTGTCAATATGGTGGCACTGGAGTGCCAATACGATGGCACAAGGTAAAGCATTAAGTACAGATTATTTGTTCTCTTCTTCTTTGGGTGCTACTACATAATCTTCTTTGATAAACTCATCATACACACGCTTGGGATGATCGAATGGAGCGGTTCCATTCTTCTGTTCATTGAAGTTTTCCCTGCGGAATTGTTTCAGTTTCAGGTTATCTTCTGCATACTCTCTCAATTTCTTATGCTCATTTCCGTAGAGCGAACTTTCAGTCACGTCAGAATTGAGCAGGTTTTCTTTAGGAGTAATAGTAGGTAGGAGCACTTGTTCCAACAGACCACGATAGGCACCGTTATATTCGCACCATACAATATCGTTGGTTACAAATATACGATAGGAGTACTTTGACCATGCGGTTTTGATTTCAATAGATGTAGCATAAATTTCAATGGTAGCTTCTGAACCATACGCTTGGTCACGGATCACAACGGTCGTCCGACCGCTCAGTTCTTCCTTCACGGAAGTTTGCCACTTATCAGAGTGTAAGATTTCTTCGATAATTTCCGGCAAATTTTCTTTAATCTCAAACTGTATTCTCATGGTGCTTGCCTGCGGGCAGGACTTTTTTGATTTTTTCCTCCTTAAACAATTAAGCTAGCCTAAAGTTACATAGATTGAAGCAAAAAAACAAGATTTTGTTTGAGAATTTGTTATTTTCGCCAAACTATCTGCCTTTTTCGTTTGTTTTTACCATAAATATGCACAAATCGTAAAAATAAAGTTTATGCGGAACAGGGCCCGGAAGAATTATGTCATTTATGTACTGATGTTACTCCTGTTTGGAGGGTTGATTTATGTTGCTATTGAAGAGGGTGACCGGTTTTCGCACTATGCGGTAAATGCGCAGAACATAGTACAGGGGAATCCATTCACTATGTTTCTCCAGTTTATACAGGATAATCTTCATCATCCGCTCACTACCTTGTTGATTCAGATTATAGCCGTACTGCTGATGGTGCGTCTTTTTGGCTATTTGTTCAGTCTGATCGGGCAACCGGGAGTGATTGGAGAGATTGTTGCCGGTATTGTATTAGGACCTTCCGTACTCGGCTTTTTCTTTCCGGATGCTTTTCATTTCCTTTTTCCGGCACACTCGCTTACCAATCTTGAACTGTTGAGTCAGGTGGGACTGATCCTTTTTATGTTTGTCATCGGTATGGAGCTGGATTTCAGTGTACTGAAAAATAAAATCAATGAAACGCTGGTGATTAGCCATGCCGGAATCCTAGTACCCTTCTTCCTGGGCATCTTGTCTTCTTACTGGGTGTACGAAGAATATGCAGCTGCCCAAACTCCGTTTCTTCCATTTGCTTTGTTTATAGGTATTTCTATGAGTATCACCGCTTTTCCGGTATTGGCGCGCATCATTCAGGAGCGGAATATGACGAAGACTCCTTTAGGGACGCTGACCATTGCTTCCGCTGCCAATGATGATGTGACAGCCTGGTGTCTGTTGGCAGTGGTGATTGCTATCTCCAAAGCAGGAAGTTTTGCCAGTGCACTTTATTCAGTGGGGCTGGCAGTTGTCTATATTGCGGTCATGTTTTTGGTTGTTCGACCGTTTCTGAAGAAAGTGGGAGAAGTATATGCCAACCAGGAAGCAATCAATAAAACATTCGTGGCATTTATTCTGCTCATTCTTATTATTTCTTCTTGTCTGACCGAGATTATTGGTATTCATGCACTGTTCGGAGCCTTTATGGCAGGGGTAGTGATGCCGTCCAATCTGGGTTTCCGGAAGGTGATGATGGAAAAGGTGGAGGATATTTCATTAGTATTCTTTTTACCTCTGTTCTTTGCCTTCACCGGATTGCGCACGGAAATCGGTTTGATAAACAGTCCGGAGTTGTGGATGGTATGTTTACTGTTGGTGACGGTTGCTGTTGTCGGCAAACTGGGTGGATGTGCCATTGCCGCCCGTTTGGTGGGTGAGTCGTGGAAGGATAGTCTGACGATAGGGACATTGATGAATACACGGGGATTAATGGAGCTTGTCGCTTTGAATATCGGTTATGAAATGGGAGTTCTTCCTCCTTCTATATTTGTAATTTTAGTCATTATGGCGCTAGTTACGACCTTTATGACTACTCCTTTGCTTCATTTGGTGGAACATATTTTCGTACGTCGGGAAGAAAAATTATCTTTGAAGCACAAATTGATATTTTGTTTCGGGCGTCCGGAATCCGGGCGTGTGTTGCTGTCCATTTATGATTTGTTATTTGGGAAGCAGTTGAAGAAAAATCATTTGATTGCAGCACACTATACGGTGGGCACGGATCTGAATCCGTTGAATGCCGAACATTATGCCAGCGAGAGTTTTGCTTTGCTCAATCAACAGGCAGCGAAATTGAATATCCAGGTAGATAACCATTATCGGGTGACAGACAAACTTGTACAGGAAATCATCCATTTTGTCCGTAACGAACATCCTGATATGCTACTTTTGGGAGCCGGGAGTCATTATCGTTCGGATATGCCGGGAACTCCGGGAGCAATTTTATGGTTAACGCTCTTCCGGGATAAGATTGATGAGATTATGGAGCAGGTGAAGTGTCCGGTGGCCGTATTTGTCAATCGTCAGTATCGGGAAGGCGCGACAGTCAGTTTCGTGCTTGGCGGAATGATTGATCTGTTTCTTTTTTCCTATTTGGATAAGATGTTGCAGAACGGACATTCGGTGCGTCTTTTTCTTTTTGATACGGACGATGAAGAGTTCCGTGGACGCATTGACGATTTGCAGGTGCGTTATCCGGAACAAACGATGATAGTGTGGTTTGCGGGAGTAGAAGATTTAGTGACTGAAGAGAAAGACGGATTATTGATAATGAGCCATCTTTCTTATACGAAATTATCCGAGGATGAGGCTGTGATGCGTGAATTGTCATCTTTGCTGGTAATCCGCCGGAATAAGAATACGGGAGATAAAAATGAAGGATTTGAAAATTGATGAATCTACGGGATTAGTGTTGGAAGGCGGGGGAATGCGCGGAGTATTCACCTGCGGTGTGCTTGATTATTTTATGGATCACAATATCCGGTTTCCCTATGCGATAGGAGTGTCTGCCGGTGCGTGCAACGGGTTGTCGTATGCATCACGGCAACGGGGACGTGCCAAGTACAGCAACATTGACTTGTTGGAGAAGTATAATTATATCGGTCTGAAACATTTGTTCAAAAAGCGTAATATATTGGACTTTGATCTATTATTCAATGAGTTCCCCGAACATATTCTTCCTTACGATTATGAAACATACTTTGCTTCACCGGAACGTTTTGTGATGGTGACTACGAATTGCATCACGGGAGAAGCCAACTATTTCGAAGAGAAAAAAGACAGTCGCAGGGTGATTGATATTGTCCGCGCATCCAGCAGTCTCCCTTTTGTATGTCCTATTACTTATGTTGACGGGGTTCCCATGCTCGACGGAGGAATTGTAGATTCCATTCCTTTGCAAAGAGCCATTACGGATGGCTGCACGAGAAATGTTGTGGTACTCACCCGTAACCGGGGGTATCGGAAAGATTCGAAAGACATTCGTATCCCTTCGTTTGTATATCGGAAATATCCGAAGTTGCGCGAAGCGTTAAGTCGGCGGTGTGCTGTTTATAATGAGCAGTTGGAAATGGTAGAGCGCATGGAGGATGAAGGACAGATTATCGTTATTCGCCCGTTAAAACCTGTAGCCGTAGACCGCATCGAGAAAGATGTGCAAAAGTTGACAGAGTTTTATCAGGAAGGGTACGAATGTGCGAGAGCCTTACTTGAAGAATAAACAAGTTCTCCATAGTTGAACAATAGACAGGATCTCACATGCTTTTTTGTTTTTCTTGAATGTCAGATAGGATAATTGGACGTGTTCCCTTTTCATTTTGAATGGGTATATTGTTCAGCAGCCTTTTTTAGTTTCCTACCCATCAATTCTACCAGAGTCTTCGGATAAAGAACTTGTATTCCCTCGGCATATCCGAAGAATACTCGTTCTAACTCATGGTTGATGACGACTTCAATTTCCAGTATGACACTTCCGTCAGCCAATCTTTCCACCACTTGCTGGCTGCGGTGTATAGGCTTGGTTATGATGTAAGGTGCTTCGGCAGCGGCTACCTTGAAACCTACTTTCTCCGCTACGCTTCCGGAATTTTTAGTGACTCCTACCAGATCATTGAAGAACGTGTTCGGATCGAAGAACGTATTTTTTATGTAATGTTCTTGTGGCAGAACTTCCAATGATTGTATTCTGTCCAAAGCTAAATTTTGCAAGATCCGTCCGTTTCCTCTGACACCATAAACGAACCATCGGTTACGATACTCTTTTAATAGATAAGGATAAAAAATAAAGCTGTTGGCCGAACGTGCCTTGAATGAACGATATTTGAGCTGTATCGGATGCTCGTTTACAATCGCGTGATAGATCGTATCCAGATAATCCAGTCCTTTCAACGATTCATTCTTTTCAAAGTCAATGACAGGAGTGGTTTTCATCCGGGCAGAAGCAACGTGATCTTCCAAGCGGTTGATAATATCGCTCATTTCCGTAAAATAGGAGAAACCTTTAAACTGCCTCAACACTTCCACGGCTTCCGACATCGTTTTCAGGTCTTGTTCGTTCAGCGGAGTTTGTGTAATGCTGTATTCCGGATCTTCGTATTTATAGTATTTATTTTCGTACACCACAATCGGAGCGTTATAACCCAGCTTCTCGCTGCGCATCATCTGTATATCCATCTGTACCGTACGTTTGCTTATGCCTTTATCGATGCCTTCGTATTCATAAAGAGCATCCGAGCAAGCATCTACCAAATCTTCCAACGTCCAGCGTCGATAAGGATTACGCAGACAGTTATCAATTGTTTTATAACGGATTAAGGCATTTCTATTTGCTGGCATAAGTAGAAGAATAAAGATTGGCTTCAAAAGTAGAAAAATAAATTCAGGAAAACAAAGAGGTTACAGGTCTTTATTCTTGGATGATAAAAGAAAATTCTTAGGATTTGTATCAAATTTGATACCCTTTGAAACAAAGTTTATAGACGAAGGCGAAGATACCCCCTATCTTTGCCTTCGTCTTTTAGATTAAAAGCTTGTATAAACTAGGAATACTTTGTTGCCATGAAAACAAACCCTTGGATGAAACTATGTAAAGGTGCAATACTTGCGTTAGCAGTCTCTTACGGACTGACTTATTGCCACACGACTAAAAGCAAGTTGACCTTGGAGCAGAAAAGCGATAGCCTGACTGTCATCCACATCACCAATCCGACTAATTATATATTGCTTCCTATAGAAGAGGGAGCAGCGGAAAGTCAGGTTCTCCTCAATACAGGAGAAGCTGCCGATACCGATATGGATATTCGTCTGGCACAGACTCAAGTGGACTATTTCGTTCCATTTGCCTTGCCTACCGGAGCGAAGACTGCCACGGTCCGTGTTCGTAATAAATCAAAGGATGCACTTTGCTGGAAGGAAATCAAGTTATCTGATACATTTGATACTACCAATACAGAAAAGTTCCGTCCTGTTTATCATCATACTCCTCTCTATGGCTGGATGAATGATGCCAACGGATTGGTGTATAAAGATGGAGAATATCATTTGTATTTTCAATATAATCCTTACGGCTCTAAATGGGGAAATATGCATTGGGGACATTCTGTCAGCAAAGACCTGATGCATTGGGAACATTTGGCCCCAGCTATTGCCCGTGATACATTGGGACATATCTTTTCTGGCAGCTCTATTGTCGATCAGGAAAATGTAGCGGGTTACGGAGCAGGGAGTATCCTGGCTTTTTATACTTCTGCCAGTGACAAAAACGGGCAGATCCAATGTCTTGCTTTTAGCAAGGATAATGGACGGACATTTACTAAATACGAGAAGAACCCCATCTTGTGCCCTGCGGATGGTTTGAGAGATTTCCGTGACCCGAAAGTTTTCCGGTATGAATCGGAAGATAAATGGGTAATGATTGTCTCCGCCGATAAAGAAATGCGTTTCTATGACTCTAAGAATCTGAAGGACTGGAACTATATGAGTAGCTTCGGAGAAGGATACGGGGTACAGCCTTGTCAATTTGAATGTCCGGATATGGTGGAACTTCCAGTGGATGGAGATCTGAACCGTAAGAAATGGGCATTGATAGTGAATGTCAATCCAGGATGTTATTTCGGAGGAAGTGCTACTCAATACTTTACAGGAGACTTTGATGGAATGAAATTCAGTTGTGACAGTCAGCCGAATGTCACGAAATGGTTGGATTGGGGCAAAGATCACTATGCTACCGTTTGTTTCTCAAACACTGGAGAACGGACGATTGCTGTTCCTTGGATGAGTAACTGGCAATATTGTAATATTGTTCCGACAAAGCAATTCCGTAGTGCTAACGCTTTGCCACGTGAGTTAAGTCTTTATACACAAGACGGTGAAATTTATCTTTCAGCAGCTCCGGTACCGGAGATAAAAACTCTGCGAAAAGAAAAGAAAGAGATTCCGGCATTTACGGTTGACAATGATTATCATATTGATTCTTTATTGGCTGATAATGATGGTGCTTATGAACTGGCATTGGAGATTACCGCCGGAGAAGCGGAGATTATGGGATTCAGTCTCTTTAATGATAAAGGGGAAAAGGTGGATATCTACTTCAATCTTCCGGAAAAGAGATTGGTTATGGACCGGACGAAAAGTGGTATCGTGGATTTCGGAAAGAAGAGTGTACCTCATGAAATAGAGGTTCACGACCGCAGAAAGACGACTTCCATCAATTATATAGATGATTTCGCATTAGCTACCTGGGCACCGATAAAGAAAGAGAATAAATATACGTTGGATGTCTTTGTTGATAAATGTTCTGTAGAAATATTCCTGAATGGAGGAAAGGTAGCAATGACTAATCTTATCTTTCCATCGGAACCATACAACCGTATGTGTTTTTATAGCAAAGGAGGTTCATTTCAAGTAGATTCATTCAATGTGTATCGGTTGGGTTTATAATAGAAATAGAAGTTACACAATAGATGTTTGCATAGATTCAGTGAAAGCAACAAGTATTGATTGCTTTTTAAAGATTCATAGGTTAGATTTATAAGTTAGGTTTTGTAGATTAGAATTAGGTGTTTGGTAGCTGTCAGATGTGAAATCCGGCAGCTACTTTTATTCATCAATTATTCATCAATTTCAATTGTATATCCTCCTTGGAATATCTCTTCCGGTTGTAAGTGCTGCATCCAGTCCTTATCTTTATATTCACCAGTATAATGTGCGCGGTCGCAACGTCCGTACCAAGGTTCGATGCAGACGAAAGGAGCATTCTTTGCAGGTGGAGACCAAAGACCGACTACCGGAGCGTTAAAATGTAAACTAAGATAAGCCTGTTTCTCTTTATTATATAAGGTAACTTTACGGACCTGTTCATTCTCCAGTATCAAAGCATCTTTATCAAAAGTATGCGTGTCCAGTGGTAATAATCCGTCCGTCAACTCTAAAGAATATTCAGTAGAAGGATCAGCGCATCCTTTTTCTGAAATGAGAATATATTTCAAACCGTTTTCCTTGTCAAATCCGAAGAACCCTCTTTCAGAATTGCTTGCATCGAACTCCGGCCAATAGAAAGCTGGATGTGCCCCAATCTGAAAATACATATCCTTTTTACCGCTATTCTTTACTTCCCACATAACTTCAATTTGCTTCCCTTGAATGCGATAGCCTATTTCCAGACAGAATGGAAACGGATATTTCTTTAAAGTCTCTTCATTATTAACAAGACAGTAACGCACTTCATCCTCTTTTTCAGAAATAAGAGTAAATTCCATGTCACGGGCAAAACCATGTTGAGTAAGCGTATAAGGAATCCCTTCATTCCGATACTCATTTTCCCATACGCTCCCTACAATCGGGAATAGGACAGGAGAGTGGCGTTTCCAAAAAGCAGGATCGGCTTGCCACAGATATTCTTTTCCATTGGCGACGATACTGCAGAGTTCAGCTCCGTGAGGAGATACTTGAATCGTGAGTTGTTTGTTGGAGATTGTTTTCATGTCGTTTATTTATTGGATTATTTTAGAGTTAATCTTTAAGTTCATCTTCCGATCCTTCTTTCGAGATGTCTTCAGGTTTGCCTTTCAGTAGGATACCACTTTTGGCATTAAGAGGAGAGATTACTCTTTTGCCTGTTTTTGCCTCCAGCTCCAGTCGGGCATTGCGGGCTACTTCTCCTCCTTGTTGAGCAATATCTATGTGGTCATTGAATGTTTCGGGATCGCTGGTTTCAGATATTTCTTTAGTAGAAAGTTCGGCAAGCATATTTAATACCAATTCTTTATTGGTCATATTATCCCGTAGGTTTTCTTTTTTCAATCCTTTAAATTGTTTGTACTCTTTAGATGTCATATCCGACCAAGTCTGATAAATAATATCTGTGAGTGTAGCGAATTGAACGCCTTCTTGCAATCCATGTTTCTTCCACTCATCAGTCAAGTCTTTACGGATTTCTATTGATTTCAGACGTTGGTTAATCCAGCTATCAGAGTATCCCATACGTTTATAATCCATTAAGGCCTGATCAATTGATAATTCGGGGTCTTGTATTTGGTTGAGCCGTTCGCTGGCTACCTTAGCCATCCATAGTTTGAAAGGCTCCGCCTTAGGAGAAGGAATAGATTGGATAAGGCGGAGAAGCTGTTCGGTATCGGCAACATCGGTAAGGCGCATTTTACCATCCGCTGCCTGCATTTTCAAACCGTTACAATTTGTAACGGTTTCGTTTCCTTCCGCTAGTAGTCTCTTTTTTAACACACGCCAATAAGTTTGAGGGTTACTGCTGTCTGTCAAGACAGCCACCACATCTACTATCGAAAAATACCACTTCTCTTGTTCATCATCCCATACCGTACGTACTCTTCTTTCTTCAAAGAGTTTTAAAGCTTGTTGCTTAGTCATGAATCTTATTTTTAGAGTTTATTATTTAATGAAGAGTCGTTCTTTCTTTGGGCTCATATCACTATACAAAGGTAGCGTTTTCTGCGATTATAAAAGAATATGAATCCAAGAATTCCCATAATGAAAGAAAACATGTATAAAACCCTATAAAATAGCGTTCTATGCAACAAATGTTATAGCCTTTGAAACATTTTTTTCAGTCGTTTGATATAAATCAACCGTAATTTGCATTATCGATATAGATAAAATTCGTACTTTTAATTTAATAACATCAAACTAATGCATCGTATTATGAAGAACAAAAAACTTCTTTGCAGCGTTTGTTTCCTGTTTACTTTCATGTCAGTCCTTTGGGGGCAAAGCATTACGGTGAAAGGAAACGTTACTTCTAAAACGGACGGACAGCCGGTCATCGGCGCCTCTGTTGTTGAAGCTACAGCTACTGCTAATGGAACAATTACTGATTTAGATGGTAATTTCACCCTTTCGGTTCCGGCTAACTCTACTTTAAAGATTACGTATATTGGTTATAAACCGGTGACCGTAAAATCGGCTGCTATCGTTAATGTATTATTGGAAGAAGACACTCAAATGGTAGATGAAGTGGTTGTAACAGGTTATACCACTCAACGTAAAGCCGACCTGACCGGTGCTGTTTCCGTAGTGAAAGTAGACGAAATCCAGAAGCAAGGGGAGAACAACCCGGTGAAAGCACTTCAAGGCCGCGTGCCCGGTATGAACATTACAGCGGATGGAAATCCGAGCGGATCGGCTACCGTACGTATTCGCGGTATCGGTACGCTGAACAACAACGATCCTCTTTATATTATCGATGGAGTTCCTACCAAAGCCGGTATGCACGAATTGAACGGAAACGACATTGAATCCATTCAAGTACTGAAAGATGCTGCTTCAGCATCCATCTACGGTTCGCGTGCTGCAAATGGCGTTATCGTCATTACTACCAAACAAGGAAAGAAAGGCCAGATTAAAATCAATTTTGATGCTTCGGTTTCAGCTTCCATGTATCAAAGTAAGATGGACGTGTTGAATACGGAACAGTACGGACGTGCCATGTGGCAAGCCTATGTAAACGATGGTGAGAACCCGAACGGCAATGCCTTGGGATATAACTACAATTGGGGTTACGATGCCAACGGAAATCCGGTACTACACAGTATGAGTCTTTCCAAATACCTGGACTCGAAGAATACAATGCCTGTGGCAGATACCGACTGGTTTGATGAAATTACCCGTACAGGTGTTATCCAGCAATACAATCTCTCTGTCAGCAACGGTTCGGAGAAAGGTTCTTCCTTCTTTTCTCTGGGATATTACAAAAACCTGGGTGTAATTAAAGATACGGACTTCGACCGTTTCTCCGCCCGTATGAACAGCGATTATAAATTAATAGATGATATCTTGACTATCGGCCAGCATTTCACCTTAAACCGGACTTCGGAAGTACAAGCTCCCGGCGGAATTATTGAAACTGCTTTGGACATTCCTTCCGCTATCCCCGTTTATGCTTCGGATGGTTCATGGGGAGGACCGGTAGGCGGATGGCCGGACCGTCGTAATCCTCGCGCCGTACTCGAATACAACAAAGACAACCGATACACTTACTGGCGTATGTTCGGTGATGCTTATGTGAATCTAAGCCTCTTCAAAGGATTCAATGTTCGTTCTACTTTTGGTCTGGACTACGCAAACAAGCAAGCCCGTTACTTCACCTATCCTTATCAGGAAGGAACACAGACCAATAACGGCAAGAGTGCAGTGGAAGCCAAACAGGAACACTGGACCAAATGGATGTGGAATGCCATTGCCACTTACCAGTTGGAAATAGGCAAGCATCGTGGAGACGTTATGGCAGGTATGGAGCTGAACCGGGAAGACGACAGTCATTTCTCCGGCTACAAAGAAGATTTCTCTATCCTTACTCCCGACTATATGTGGCCCGATGCAGGTAGCGGCACAGCACAGGCTTACGGTGCCGGCGAAGGTTACTCGCTTGTCTCTTTCTTCGGTAAAATGAACTATTCTTATGCTGACAAATATCTGCTTTCATTGACGCTCCGTCGTGACGGTTCTTCCCGCTTCGGTAAAAACCATCGTTATGCCACTTTCCCTTCCGTTTCTTTGGGATGGCGCATCACACAGGAGAGCTTTATGAAGGAACTGACTTGGTTGGACGATCTGAAACTGCGTGCTTCATGGGGACAGACCGGTAATCAGGAAATCTCCAACCTTGCCCGTTACACTATCTACGCTCCTAATTATGGAACAACAGATTCATTTGGAGGTCAAAGCTACGGTACGGCATACGATATTACAGGTTCTAACGGAGGTGGTACTCTGCCTTCCGGATTCAAACGTAACCAGATTGGTAATGACAATATCAAATGGGAGACAACCACACAGACGAACGCCGGTATCGACTTCAGCCTATTCAAACAATCTCTGTATGGTTCATTGGAATACTATTACAAGAAAACCACCGATATCCTGACTGAAATGGCAGGAGTGGGAGTCTTGGGAGAAGGTGGCAATCGTTGGATTAATTCGGGCGCAATGAAAAACCAGGGTTTTGAATTCAACTTGGGCTACCGCAACAAGACTGCCTTCGGACTGACTTACGACCTGAACGGAAACATCTCCACTTACCGGAATGAAATTCTTGAACTGCCGGAGACAGTGGCTGCCAATGGAAAGTTTGGTGGTAATGGAGTAAAAAGTGTAGTCGGTCATACATACAACTCACAAGTGGGCTACATTGCCGATGGTATCTTCAAATCACAAGAAGAAGTGGATAATCACGCTACGCAGGAAGGTGCAGCCGTTGGCCGTATCCGCTACCGCGACATTGACCATAACGGTGTGATTGATGAAAAAGACCAGGAATGGATTTACGATCCGACTCCTGCTTTCAGCTACGGATTAAATATCTACCTGGAATATAAGAACTTCGATCTGACTATGTTCTGGCAAGGTGTTCAGGGAGTAGATATCATCAGTGACGTGAAGAAGAAAAGTGACTTCTGGAGTGCATCCAACGTCGGCTTCCTGAACAAAGGAACCCGCCTGCTCAATGCCTGGTCGCCTACTAATCCGAACTCTACGATTCCGGCATTGACCCGCAGCGATACAAACAATGAACAGCGTGTCTCCACTTACTTTGTTGAAAACGGTTCCTTCCTGAAACTGCGTAATATCCAATTAGGCTATACAGTTCCGGCAGTAATCTCCAAGAAGTTGAGAATGGAACGTTTACGTTTCTATTGCAGCGCGCAAAATCTGCTGACGATCAAGAGTAAAGACTTTACGGGAGAAGACCCCGAAAACCCGAACTTCTCTTATCCGATCCCTGTGAATATCACCTTCGGACTTAACATCGGATTTTAATTCACTTCATTTATAAAACGAACTATCATGAAAAAGATACTATACATAGCAACCATCGGATTTACCTTGCTGACAAGCAGTTGCAACGATTTTCTGGATCGTCAGGTTCCGCAGGGTATTGTGACCGGCGATCAGATCGCTTCTCCCGAATACGTGGACAACCTCGTGATTTCAGCCTACGCCATTTGGGCAACAGGTGACGACATCAACTCTTCCTTCTCGCTTTGGAATTATGACGTACGTTCCGACGATTGTTATAAAGGCGGTTCCGGTACGGAAGACGGCGGTGTGTTCAACGCACTGGAAATTTCTAAAGGTATCAACACCACCGACTGGAATATCAACGATATATGGAAAAGACTGTATCAATGCATCACCCGTGCCAACACAGCCTTGCAGTCACTCGACCTGATGGATGAAAAGACTTATCCGCTGAAGGACCAGCGCATTGCAGAAATGAGATTCCTGCGCGGACATGCCCACTTCATGCTGAAGGAACTGTTTAAGAAGATCGTCATAGTGAATGATGAAAACATGGACCCGGATGCTTACAACGAGCTTTCGAATACCACCTATACCAATAACGAACAATGGCAAAAGATAGCAGACGACTTCCAGTTTGCCTACGACAATCTGCCGGAAGTGCAGATAGAAAAAGGACGTCCCACACAAGCTGCCGCTGCCGCTTACCTGGCAAAGACTTACCTGTTTAAAGCCTACCGTCAGGATGGAGTGAACAACAACCTTACCGGTATCGACGAAGAAGACCTGAAGCAGGTAGTGAAATATACCGATCCTCTCATCATGGCCAAAGCCGGTTACGGATTGGAAAATGATTATAGCATGAACTTCCTGCCTCAATATGAAAATGGCGCAGAGTCTGTATGGGCGATTCAATATTCTATCAACGACGGAACATACAACGGTAACCTGAACTGGGGAATGGGACTGACAACTCCGCAGATACTAGGCTGCTGTGACTTCCACAAACCGAGCCAAAATCTGGTGAATGCTTTCAAAACCGACTCGCAGGGAAAACCGCTGTTCAATACTTACGATAATGAGAACTACGAGGTTACGACGGACAATGTAGACCCCCGTTTATTCCACACGGTAGGTATGCCGGGCTTCCCTTATAAATATAACGAAGGCTACATGATTCAGAAGAATGATGACTGGAGCCGTAGTAAGGGACTTTACGGATATTATGTTTCGCTCAAAGAGAATGTAGACCCGGACTGTGACTGCCTGAAGAAAGGTTCTTATTGGGCAAGTTCCCTGAATCATATCGTTATTCGTTATGCAGACGTATTGCTGATGCGTGCCGAAGCCCTGATACAGTTGAACGACGGACGTATTGCCGATGCCATTTCACTTATCAATGATGTACGTAGCCGTGCAGCCGGAAGTACAATGCTGATCTTCAGTTACAAAGAAGAGTACGGAGTAAACTTTAAAGTAACTCCTTATGAACTGAAAGCATATACACAGGACGAAGCCATGAAAATGCTGAAATGGGAACGCCGTATAGAGTTCGGTATGGAAAGCTCACGTTTCTTTGACCTCGTAAGATGGGGAGAAGCCAAAGACGTTATCAATGCTTATTATGTGACCGAAGCAGCCCGTTGTTCTATTTACAAGAATGCAGGTTTTACGGAAAATAAGAACGAATACCTTCCAATTCCATTCGAACAGATAAGTGCCAGTAACGGAAATTATACACAGAATTTCGGTTGGTAATCATCAATCTTAAAACAAAGAATAAAATGAAATCAATCATAAAACAACTCTATACCATCCTGTTGGTGACTGTAGCATGCCTGACAGTTGCGGGATGTAGCGATGACTTCAAATCCAATCTTCGTCTGGACGGAGATGTATGGGTGAACTCTATTAAACTGGATGAATACGCAGGGACGATCGATTATCAGAATAAGACAATCGTAGTGGGAGTTCCTTACGATTATGACGTTACCCGGATGGCCGTCAGTGAAATCAATCTTTCCGAAGGTGCTACGGCGAGCATCGCTGTTGGTGAAACAATCGACTTTTCTCTTCCCGTATCTTTGACCGTGAAGAATGGCGACGTACAGATGAGCTATACGATTACCGTGAAGAGAGACGAAGCAAAGATACTGACTTTTAAGTTGAATGATACTTATGTAGGAAAAGTAGACCAGCTATCAAAAACAATCTCTGTAGTTGTTCCACTGACAGTGGATATTACCCAGTTGAAAGGTACATTCACCGGATCAGATGGAGTCACTGTGACTCCGGCATCCGGCAGCATCCAGGACTTTACCAACCCTGTCACTTATACGGCAACTTACCGTTCGGCAGTGACTTCTTATGTAGTAACAGTTACTCAAGGAAATGTAATTCCGACTGCCTTTATTGGCACAGCTTCTTCTGTGAGCCAACTGACAAGTCCTGAAGAAAAAGCCGCTGCCCAGTGGATGATGGATAATATATCCATGTCCGAATACGTCTCATTCAAAGATGTAGTAGACGGAAAAGTAGATTTAGGTAAATATACTGCAATCTGGTGGCATTTCCATGCAGACAATGGCGATAATCCTCCTTTGCCGGATGATGCGAAAGCTGCCGTAGAGAAATTTAAAGTCTACTATCAAAACGGTGGTAACCTATTGCTGACCCGCTATGCAACTTTCTATATTAAGGACCTTAGCATTGCAAAAGACGAGCGTGTACCCAACAACAGTTGGGGAAGAAGTGAAGACTCACCCGAAGTCGTTGATGGGGCATGGAGCTTTCCAATTGTCGGCAACGAGTCGCATCCGTTATTTCAGGATTTAAGATGGAAAGATGGTGACAAAACAAGAGTCTATACCTTTGATGCTGGTTACGCGACTACCAATAGTACGGCACAATGGCATATCGGAACAGACTGGGGAGGTTATGAGGATCTGAACGCATGGCGTAGCTTGACAGGAGGAATCGATGTGGCATGCGGAGACGACGGTGCAGTAATCATAGCCGAATTCGAGCCGCGCGCCAATAGCGGACGCACGATCTGTATCGGCTCCGGTTGTTACGACTGGTACGGTAAAGGCGTAGACGTTTCTGCCGACTACTACCACTACAACGTAGAGCAAATGACTCTGAATGCAATCAACTACTTATGTAAATAAAAGAATAAGCAATAATTATGAAAAATATGATCTTACATATAGCAATCACCACGCTGTTGGCCTCAATGAGCGCTTGCAGTGATGAAATGGATCCCGTATTGACTCAAAGAGACTGGGACGGTACAGCCACTTACTTCCAATCGGCCGACGAGCATGGCTTCTCGATGTACTATAAACCGCAGGTAGGCTTTGTCGGTGACCCGATGCCATTCTATGATCCGGTTGCCAAAGACTTTAAAGTGATGTACCTGCAAGACTACCGTCCGAACCCCGAAGCTACTTACCACCCCATTTTCGGGGTGGTCACCAAAGATGGTGCTACTTATGAATCTCTCGGCGAACTGATTCCGTGTGGAGGTCGTGACGAACAGGATGCCGCCATCGGTACAGGAGGTACCATCTATAATCCGGTTGATAAACTCTACTACACCTTCTACACCGGCAATAAATTCAAACCTTCTTCCGACCAGAATGCACAGGTAGTCATGGTGGCTACCTCTCCCGACTTTAAAACATGGACCAAGAACCGCACTTTCTATCTGAAAGGAGATACGTACGGCTATGACAAGAATGACTTCCGCGACCCGTTCCTGTTCCAGACCGAAGACGGCGTTTATCACATGCTGATTGCCACCCGTAAAAACGGAAAAGGACACATTGCCGAATTCACCTCTACTGACCTGAAAGAGTGGGCGTCTGCCGGCACATTTATGACCATGATGTGGGATCGTTTCTACGAATGTCCGGACGTATTCAAGATGGGAGACTGGTGGTATCTGGTCTATTCGGAACAAGCTTCCTTCATGCGCAAGGTACAATACTTCAAAGGCAGAACACTTGAAGAACTGAAAGCAACCACCGCCAATGATGCCGGAATATGGCCGGACAATCGGGAAGGTATGCTGGACAGCCGTGCATTCTATGCAGGCAAGACTGCTTCCGATGGAACCAACCGTTACATCTGGGGCTGGTGTCCTACCCGTGCCGGTAATGATAATGGAAACGTAGGGGATGTAGAACCCGAATGGGCTGGCAACTTGGTGGCACAACGCCTCATTCAGCACGAAGACGGTACGTTAACTCTTGGAGTTCCCGATGCAATCGACCGTAAATACACTTCTGCACAAGAGGTAAAAGTGATGGCTAAAGACGGAAACGTAACAGAAAGCGGTAAAACCTATACGTTGGCCGAAGGAGCTTCCGTTATCTTCAACCGGTTGAAAGTACACAACAAGATTTCCTTTACCGTAAAAGCATCCTCGAATACAGATCGTTTTGGAATCTCTTTCGTCCGTGGAACGGACTCCAAATCATGGTATAGCATCCACGTCAACGCTGACGAGGGTAAAGCCAACTTCGAGAAAGACGGTGACAATGCCAAATACTTGTTTGATAACAAATTCAATATCCCGGCGGATAATGAATACCGTGTGACGATTTACAGTGACCAGTCGGTTTGTGTGACTTACATCAACGACCAGTTATCTTTCACGAACCGCATCTATCAAATGCAGAAGAATCCGTGGTCACTCTGTTGTTATAAAGGTGAAATCACTGTATCAGATATTCAAGTGAGCACCTATTAATAGAAAAGTAACATCTTTTACAGTGTTTGAAACAAAAGTGATAGGCGTTTCATCCCGGAGCGCCTATCTTTGCACTGTAACAACCTTAATACCATAAAGCATGAATTTAAGACTCTCTTCCAAACAAATTCAAACCTTCGCGGTTTTATTTTGTATGATTGTGATGAATATCTCTCTATCCGCCCGTGCGGACAACTCTCCTCTATTAATTAAAGATTTAGGAGAAGGACATTGCCTCGTACGTGTCAACACTAACCAGAAGTATCTGTTGTTGCCCGTAGAAGATGCATCGCCCGATGTGCGTATCAGCATGATTGTTAATAATAAAGAGGTAAAGAACTTCGATGTCCGTCTGGCCATCCATAAAGTCGATTACTTTGTTCCGGTAGACCTTTCCGACTATTCCGGCAAACTAATTTCTTTCAAATTTAAAATGAACTCCAACGACCCGGTTCGTGTCAACCTTTCGCCGGACAACACCGCTTGCTGCAAGGAAATGAAATTGTCCGATACGTTCGATACAAGCAATCGTGAAAAGTTCCGTCCCACCTATCACTTTTCTCCCCTCTACGGATGGATGAACGACCCGAATGGAATGGTATACAAAGACGGTGAATACCACCTTTTCTACCAATATAACCCTTACGGCTCCAAATGGGGAAATATGAACTGGGGGCATGCCATCAGCAAAGACCTCGTAAACTGGGAACATCGCCCCGTGGCAATCGCGCCGGATGTATTCGGCACTATCTTCAGTGGATCCGCCGTGATAGACCATCACAATACCGCCGGCTTTGGTGCAGGTGCTATCGTCGCCATCTATACACAAAATAGCGACCGTCAGGTGCAAAGCATTGCTTACAGCACCGACAACGGACGTACCTTTACCAAATACGAAAACAATCCCGTATTAGCATCTGAAGCCCGTGACTTCCGCGACCCGAAAGTATTCTGGTACGAAGGCACCAAACGCTGGATCATGGTATTAGCAGTAGGGCAGGAAATGCAATTCTTCTCTTCCCCAAACCTGAAAGACTGGACATTTGAAAGCAGCTTCGGCAAAGGACACGGCGCACACGGAAACGTTTGGGAATGTCCCGACTTGTTCGAACTCCCGGTAGAAGGAACAAATGAAAAGAAATGGGTACTGCTTTGCAGCCTCGGCGACGGTCCTTTCGGTGACTCGGCTACTCAATATTTTGTAGGCTCCTTCAACGGAAAAGAGTTTGTAAACGAATCACCCTCCAAAACCAAATGGATGGACTGGGGAAAAGACCATTATGCCACCGTGACTTGGAGTGATGCTCCCGACAACCGCCGCATCGCTATCGCATGGATGAGCAACTGGCAATACGCAAACGATGTTCCTACCTCCCAATACCGTAGCCCGAACTCCGTTCCCCGCGACTTGAGCCTGTTTACCGTAGATGGTGAGACTTACCTCCAATCAGCTCCCTCTCCCGAACTGCTGGCTTTGCGTGATGCTTCCAAGAAACGCTCGTTCAAAGTGAACGGAACACGCACAATTAAAGAAATGATTCCCGGCAATGACGGTGCATACGAAATAGAATTAACAATCGAAAATCAACGTGCAGACGTAATCGGCTTCCGTCTCTACAATGACAAAGGCGAAGAAGTGGATATGCAGTATGACATGAAAGAAAAGAAATTCTCAATGGATCGTCGCAAGAGCGGAGAGGTCAGCTTCAATGAGAATTTCCCGATGTTGACCTGGACAGCAATTGAAAGCGGAAAAGAGGCATTAAAACTCCGCCTGTTTGTTGATAAATCCAGCGTTGAGGCCTTTGGAGACGGTGGACGTTTTGTGATGACCAATCAGGTATTCCCTTCGGAACCTTACAACCATATCGACTTTTACAGTAAAGGAGGAGCTTATAAGGTAGACTCATTTGTAGTTTACAAGTTGAAGCCATAAGCCCGTTCTATTCCGCTCCATGTGTTCTTTCCCTGTTTCCTTAGGGCAGAGTTCCTCTTTCCCAATGAGAGAGTACCCATAAAGTGGGGATATAGTTGCTCTAAACTTAAGCTATTGGTAGTTCTTCACGGCCGTGACGAGATCCTACCACAGCCGTGGTAGATTCTTCCCACAGCCGTGAAGAGAAGTCACCACGGCCGTGGGAAGGTAACAATACCGTAGCTTTAGCATAACAAGAAACGGGAGATACACCAACAATATAAAGGACTGACGTGTACATTACCGTAAGGTTGTGTGCTCCCCGCCCTATGGAAACAGAATTCATCATATAAAAGATAAAACAATGGATAATAGTAAAAACTCTTCCCTTTCCAAACTAATCCCGGTGATGCTTTGCTTCTTTGCCATGGGATTTGTTGACCTGGTAGGCATTGCCTCCAATTATGTAAAGGCAGACCTCGGTCTGTCGGACTCGCAGGCGAATATCTTCCCTTCACTGGTATTCTTCTGGTTTCTGATTTTTTCCGTACCCACAGGTATGTTGATGAGCCGCATCGGCCAGAAGAAAACCGTATTGCTTAGTTTGCTTGTGACTTTTGCTTCTTTGTTATTGCCGGTTTTCGGAGACAGCTATATGCTGATGTTGATTTCTTTCTCCCTTCTGGGCATCGGAAACGCGTTGATGCAGACTTCCCTGAATCCGTTGCTTTCTAACATCGTACGTGGCGACCGTTTGGCAAGTAGCCTGACTTTCGGCCAGTTTGTGAAAGCCATTGCCTCTTTTCTTGCTCCTTACATTGCCATGTGGGGAGCGACGCAAGCCATCCCGACTTTCGATTTGGGCTGGCGCATCCTGTTCCCGATTTACATGATTGTAGCCGTCATTGCTATCCTGTTGCTCAATGTCACACAGATTAAAGAGGAAAAAGAAGAAGGCAAACCGTCTACTTTCGGACAATGTCTCGCTTTGCTTGGCAAACCGTTTATCCTGCTTTCTTTCATCGGCATCATGTGTCACGTTGGAATTGATGTGGGAACAAATACCACTGCCCCCAAGATTTTGATGGAACGTCTCGGCATGGGCCTTGATGATGCGGCTTTTGCAACAAGCCTTTATTTCATCTTCCGTACGGCAGGCTGCTTCCTCGGTTCTTTCATTTTACGTAAGATGTCACCGAAGTCTTTCTTCGGCATTAGCGTTGTGATGATGCTGATAGCGATGGCAGGCTTGTTTATATTCCATGACAAGACAATGATTTATGTATGCATCGCTCTGATTGGTTTCGGCAACTCCAATGTGTTCTCCGTAGTCTTCTCGCAGGCATTGCTTTATCTGCCGGGTAAGAAAAATGAAGTTTCCGGTCTGATGATTATGGGACTGTTCGGCGGCACGGTATTTCCGTTGGCTATGGGAGTAGCATCCGATGCCATGGGACAGAGTGGGGCAGTAGCCGTAATGACAGTGGGCGTGCTTTATCTCTTGTTCTATACGTTCCGTATTAAAAAATAATTTTATAACTTTGGAAACAATAAAATCCGTAGATCATGAATAATATAATCGTAGGAATGGGCGAGGCACTTTGGGATGTGTTGCCCGAAGGAAAGAAAATAGGTGGTGCTCCGGCAAACTTTGCCTATCATGTATCACAGTTTGGTTTTGACAGTCGCGTGGTGAGTGCCGTGGGCAAGGATGAGTTGGGAGATGAGATTCTGAACGTATTCAACGAGAAGAAACTGAAAACGCAGATTGAACAAGTGGATTATCCTACCGGTACGGTACAAGTGACACTGGATAACGAGGGTGTACCTTGTTACGAAATCAAAGAAGGCGTGGCATGGGATAACATACCTTTTACGGATGAACTGAAACGTTTGGCATTGAGTACGCGTGCCGTTTGCTTCGGTTCCCTGGCTCAACGTAATGAAGTGAGCCGTGCCACTATCAACCGTTTTCTGGATACGATGCCCGACATAGACGGACAACTGAAAATCTTTGATATTAATCTCCGCCAGGACTTCTACACCAAAGAGGTATTGCGCGAATCTTTCCGCCGTTGCAACATTCTGAAGATAAACGACGAAGAACTGGTGACCATCAGCCGTATGTTTGGCTATCCCGGCATCGACTTACAGGATAAATGTTGGATTCTGTTGGCAAAATACAACCTGAAGATGTTGATTCTGACTTGCGGAATTAATGGCAGTTATGTGTTTACCCCGGGTGTTGTCTCTTTCCAGGAGACGCCGAGAGTTCCGGTTGCCGATACGGTGGGGGCAGGTGATTCCTTTACGGCTGCTTTCTGTGCTTCCATTCTCAATGGAAAACCGGTACCAGAAGCTCACAAACTTGCCGTTGAAGTTTCTGCTTATGTCTGCACGCAAAGCGGTGCAATGCCCGAACTTCCGCAGGTTTTGAAAGACAGGCTGATGTAATTTCTCTATTGATGTAAATGTAGGGACGAAAAGAATCCAAAAGTGAAAATCCTTCTTACTACGGTATGTTGTAGTAAGGAGGATTTTTTTAATTCAAATCTTTTCGGATATCACCTCTTTTCTTCTCTTTTTATTGTTGGATTTTTAGCTAATTGTATATCTTTGCACGATTCACAAGATAATAACTAAAAAGAGAATGTCACATTATGAAACACGTTTCTATTTTATTCCGCTCGAAATGCTGGAATGTATTTTTGCTTCTATGCATAGCCCTTCCCTCATTAGCACAAAAAGAATTTAAAATCGATCAGGTATCTGTCGTTAATGTAGGCGACGGAAGATTCTTGTACCGAGACTTGATGACGGAAAAACCGCTCAACGGCGAACATCGTATCATTGACGGTTATCACTCTGCGTATATACTGGCCTCTTTTAAAGATGGTTTTTATGATGGCAAATATGAAGAGCATTTAGATAACATTCTGATAAATGAAGGCGTCTACAAAGATGGACGGAAGAATGGCTTATTTAAAATCTATTCTAAGTTTGACGGTAAACTGAAAGAAGAAAAGTCTTATAAGGAAGGAAAGTTGAACGGTACGAGCAAAACGTTCTTTACTGACGGAAAAATAGAAAGTGAGAAAAACTACCGGATGGGCAAGGAGGATGGAAAACATTTGTCGTATGATTATGACGGAACTCTGCGGATGGACCATAATTATAAGGATGGTAAACAAGTAGGGAAACAATATACTTTTATGAAGGGTACTTATGAACTATACGAAACGGTTTATTATAATAACGAAGGGTTGAAGGATGGAAAATATTCGTCCATCTTTACTTTTGGAGCTCCTCATGTATTGGGTAGTTATAAGAATGGGCAGAAGAACGGTCGTTGGACAGAGATTGCAGAGAGTGGCGATACCATTGTAATTGAAACTTATCTGAATGGAAAAGAAGAAGGCCTGCACGTTTCATACAGTGGCGAGACAGGGATGCGTACCAAAGAATATTATCTGAAAAATGACCGCAAGGACGGAATCTATCGTGAATATGACTTGAAAAATGGCGAATTGAAGTACGAGGCAACCTATCAGTTTGGCAGACTGCACGGAAAAGCACGCCAGTTAGTGGTGGACAATCGCTTTGATTATTGGGAAACTTCTACATACGTCAACGGACGGCAAAACGGTCCTTTTGAATCTCGTTATGTGAAGAATAACAAGCTCCGCGAATGTGGAGAATATAAGAACGGTCACCGGGTAGGACGTTGGAAACTTTATACGATTGATGGCAAACTGGAAAGGGAATGGGATGAAAACTAGGTCTTATCAACTGTCATATAGGTTGTAGGTGTTATACAGAGTGCAAGGCGTAGCCGTACAGACATAAAAAAAGGAGCAACGCCTTGCTCCAACCTTTGTTAACCTTAAATCTAATACTATGAAAAACACATTGCAAAGATACGGACTTCTGCTAAATCTGCAAATAATCCAAATAAAAAGATATGTTTTATAACATTTATTGAGTGTTTGTCTTACGCTTTATACTTTTGTTAATAGTTTCCGGTTGAATATTGGGAACTGTTTTGCATTTCTTTGGAGGGTAATGATGAGAATAATCGGGTGATAGATAGCATACTCACAGTTTTATTTCTTATTTTTGTTCTCAATCGTCTATTTAGGTCATAGAAAGAAATACGAAAAAAATGAGAATGATTAGAATGATGGGATATACGAAGTGGATAGCAGTCTTGTTCTGTCTTCTTGGCATGACGGCTTGTCGGCAGGATGCACCGCGTTTCCGTATCGGGGTGGCGCAATGCAGCGATGACTCCTGGCGGCATAAGATGAATGATGAAATTCTCCGCGAAGCAATGTTTTATGATGGAGTATCGGTTGAAATCCGGTCGGCTGCGGATGATAATCGTAAACAGGCGGAAGACGTTCATTATTTTATAGATGAAGGGGTTGACTTATTGATTATCTCTGCCAACGAAGCGGCCCCCATGACTCCGATTGTAGAGGAAGCCTATCAAAAGGGAATACCTGTCATCCTGGTAGACCGGAAGATTCTTTCTGATAAATATACTGCCTATATCGGTGCCGACAATTATGAAATAGGACGTGCGGTAGGTAATTATATTGCATCGAGCCTGAAAGGAAAAGGGAATGTGGTGGAACTTACCGGACTGGGTGGCTCAACTCCTGCCATGGAACGCCATCAAGGATTTATGGCTGCTATCAGTAACTTTCCGGATATCAAACTGATTGATAAAGCGGATGCTGCGTGGGAGCGTGAACCGGCGGAAGTGGAAATGTATAGTATGCTCCGTCGGCATCCGAAGATAGACGCCGTGTATGCGCATAATGACCGTATTGCTCCGGGAGCTTATCAGGCTGCAAAGAAAGTGGGACGGGAGAAGGAAATGATTTTTGTCGGTATCGATGCTCTCCCCGGCAAAGGCAACGGATTGGAAATGGTGCTCGACAGTGTGTTGAATGCAACTTTTATTTATCCGACCAATGGCGACAAAGTGATGCAACTGGCAATGAATATCCTTGAGAAAAAGCCTTATCCCCGGGAAACGGTCATGAACACTGCGGTGGTCGACCGTACAAATGCACATGTCATGCAACTTCAGACAACTCACATCTCGGAACTGGATCAGAAGATTGAAACATTGAACGGACGTATCGGCGGATATCTGTCTCGGGTTGCTACACAGCAGGTGGTGATGTATGGTGGTTTGGTTATTCTTCTATTGGTGGCAGGCTTATTATTGGTAGTCTATAAATCTCTCCGTGCTAAAAATCGTCTGAATAAGGAACTTTCCGAGCAGAAGAAACAGTTGGAAGAGCAGCGGGACAAGTTAGAGGAACAACGCGACCAATTAGAAGAACAGCGGGACAAACTGGAAGAGCAACGGGATCAGCTCATCCAGCTTTCTCATCAACTGGAAGAGGCAACGCATGCCAAACTGGTTTTCTTCACAAATATATCTCACGATTTCCGTACTCCGCTGACATTGGTTGCCGATCCGGTAGAACATTTATTGGCCGATTATACACTAAGTGGAGATCAGCATCGAATGTTGATGCTGATTCAACGAAACGTGAATATCCTTTTGCGTCTTGTTAATCAGATTCTGGATTTCCGTAAATACGAGAACGGTAAGATGGAATATACACCAGTTCAGGTAGATGTTCTTTCCTCTTTTGAGGGCTGGAACGAATCATTCCTTGCAGCCGCCCGGAAGAAACACATTCATTTCTCTTTTGATAATATGCCGGATACGGATTACCATACGTTGGCGGATATGGAAAAGTTGGAACGTATTTATTTTAATCTGCTTTCCAACGCGTTCAAGTTCACACCGGAAAATGGAAAGATAACGGTTCGTTTATCTTCCTTGACGAAAGAGGATACTCGCTGGATTCGTTTTACTGTTGCCAATACCGGTTCAATGATTTCCGCCGAACATATCCGGAGTATTTTCGATCGTTTTTATAAAATAGACATGCACCACGCCGGTTCGGGAATCGGGCTTGCACTGGTTAAAGCTTTCGTTGAATTGCATAAAGGTACAATTTCTGTGGAAAGTGATGAAAAGCAGGGCACTGTCTTTACCGTTGATTTACCGGTACAGACTTGTGAGACTATTCTGGCCGAAGATTCTCTAAAGTCATCAATCTCTGCAGTTCCTTTAAATCCTGCTTCTCCCGGTTCTCCTGCCTCTTCCAACCTGAATGAAACTTTAGCTGTCGAAGAAGAGGAACTGGAAAAAGGCTATGATTCTTCCAAACCTTCTGTTTTGGTAATTGATGATAATGCAGATATCCGTTCGTATGTACGCGGATTACTCCATACCGATTATACTGTTATTGAAGCAGCAGACGGTTCGGAGGGTATCCGCAAAGCAATGAAATATGTTCCGGACTTGATAATCTCTGATGTGATGATGCCTGGTATTGATGGAATAGAGTGTTGCCGTCGGCTGAAAAGCGAACTGCAAACCTGCCATATCCCTGTCATCCTATTGACAGCCTGTTCTTTGGATGAACAACGGATTCAGGGATATGACGGAGGTGCGGATTCTTATATCTCCAAGCCCTTCAGTTCGCAATTGCTGTTGGCACGCGTTCGTAATCTGATAGATTCACATCGCCGCCTGAAACAGTTCTTTGGTGACGGACAAACGTTGGCGAAAGAGGATGTCTGTGATATGGATAAAGACTTTGTGGAAAAATTCAAGGCTTTAATTGAAGCAAAGATGGGAGATTCAAATTTGAATGTAGAGGATTTGGGTAAGGATATGGGATTAAGTCGTGTGCAACTCTATCGCAAAATAAAATCCCTGACTAATTATTCTCCGAATGAATTGCTTCGCATCGCTCGCTTGAAGAAGGCTGCTTCCCTGCTTGCTTCGTCAGATATGACAGTGGCGGAGATTGGTTATGAAGTCGGTTTTAGTTCTCCTTCTTATTTTACCAAATGTTATAGAGAGCAGTTTGGTGAAAGTCCGACAGATTTGCTGAAAAGGAAAGGATAGAATCAAAACTATTCACGTCAGAATACAATAAATCCCGGTAACTTGAATTTTCAATGTTTACCGGGATTTATTGATATGTGTTAGTTATGAATCAATAAACTTTTATCTGCGTTTCCTTGATTATACCAGTTTTGTTCGTTTTTGCCACTACTTTGCGCCCATTTTGCGAATCCTTTATAGGCTTCCAAGAAATTAGCTTTTTCAATAGCATGTGCTGCGTTGCCTGGTACTCTTAATCCCCAAATCAGGCGTCCTGCACTAAAATAATAATTATCATCTTCTTCGTCCCCGTTTGTATATACCGGTAGCAGATTTTTATCATTGAATGGATATTGGTAAGTGATCGGTTCAATACCATTCATATGGATTTCTGTTCCGCTATCATTACGTTTTAAATACAAGTCGAATTCATCGCCTTCTAATATTTCCTTTACTTCTTTTCTCTTCTTTAGGGTGATCAGAATATTGATCTCCGGTAAATCACTTGTTGCTACCAAAGCATTCTTTTCTGTATTATAATATTGGCTGCCTGCAGGTTTAGCCAGATTCTTAATTAAAGGGCTGTAATCAATGATAAGATGTTTATTGGGGACAAGATCTACTCCGTCGATCGCAGGAATCACGTTTTTAGTTTCATAAACTTCTATACTTTCCACTTCGTCAGAATCTATTTCTTTCAGTCTTAAATAAGGAGAATAAGGGAATATTCCTCCGATAGCTTTTAGACGTAATCCTATTTGTATATACTGCGCAGTGTATTTTTTGTCAACCTTTTTAATACCTTGGAACTGCACCTTATAATTGACTACAAAATCATTAAAGTCATAATCTCCTAATGATGGGAATTGGTCTTCAAACATGATTGTTCCCCAACCATCTTTGGGATGAGAAATGACTCCTTTTGACAATTGGATGTCATCTTCTATATCATGCCCACGAGTGATTGACCGGGTGGTGTTAGATTTGGATTTGGCATCATTAGCAATGTTCAGTGAGAAACTTCTATCTGCATTTACAGGTATGGCTACTTTTTTGATTTCATTGGTGCTGGTTTTGTACTGGGCATACAATGTATTTACGTAGGTTGGGATGCTCAAAGGGAGACTTGAAATTTCTGTATCTACAGGAATGTCGGCTATTTTCTCTTCTTTACTACATGCTTCATCCAAAAAGAAGGAAACCATAGTGGGGGTAGTAGCAGCTACTGTTCCTGCGGCTACTTGAGTTAATTTCCATTGAAAGCCTGCGGGTATATTCAGGTCTTTTACTTGAATTTCTTTTTCGGGTTGTTTACTTTCATCATAAAGGTTCTTCTCACAGGAGCTGAAAGCGAATACTCCAAATAAACAAGAAGCGAATAGAATTGTCTTCTTTTTCATAACAGCAGTGCTTGTTTTGTTAATAATAGGGTTGCTTTTAATGGGTACAAAGGTCGGGATTATTTGTAAATAAAGCAAATAAAGTTGCATATTTTATTTGAAATACTTTTATTATTTGCAAATTCTTTCCTTTTTATCTAGTTTTGGAACTGAAATAAAGTAATGTTTGAGTGATGAAAGATTATAAAGTAGACAAAGCGAGTCTCTCCGCATCCTTTTGTCAAGAGGTGTATCAGGTTGTTCGGGAAATTCCGGTAGGTAAAGTTTCTACCTATGGGGGAATTGCCGCATTATTGGGAATGCCTCAATGTTCCCGTATGGTGGGGCGTGCTTTGAAACAGATTCCGGATGATTTATCTGTGCCTTGTCACCGGGTTGTCAATGCATCGGGACGCCTTGTTCCGGGTTGGACAGAGCAGAAACAACTCTTGTTGGAAGAAGGGATCTCTTTCAAGCAAAATGGATGCGTAGACTTGAAAAAGCATCTTTGGAATTACTCCGTATCTGAATGAAATTTGCATATTTAATCTATTTTCCTTACCTTTGTGCCAACAATATGCAAGAACAGACTGTTATTTATTTATGAAAATACTGTTTTCTACTGTTCATTGAGAGGATAATCTTATCAAATTCTATTCCTTTTAAACTACTTAGTCTGTTTTCTTTAACCATTTAAAAACGTCGGATCGTCATGTTACCATGTGACATGACTGAACCATGCGAACATTCAACTTGTTTATCGTAAGTGAGAATGAGGAACGCGGCAGTTGAAAACAAAACAAATATTATAATCTAAACCAATATATTATATGAGTAAAATAGAAATAAAGGATTTGTACCTTATCTTTGGTCACGAGAAGCAGAAAGCACTCAAGATGTTGAAAAAAGATAAGAGTAAAGAGGAAATTCTGAAAGATACCGGTTGTACGGTAGGAGTGAAAGATGCCAATCTTTCAATTAATGAAGGAGAGTTTTTTGTGATAATGGGACTCTCGGGAAGTGGAAAATCGACATTACTGCGTTGTATCAATCGTCTGATACGTCCTACTGCCGGACAAGTGCTTGTAAACGGAGTAGATATATCTAAAATATCCGAAAAAGAGTTATTGCAGGTTCGCCGGAAAGAACTGGCGATGGTTTTCCAGAATTTCGGTCTGTTACCTCACCGTTCCGTATTGAGCAATATCGCGTTCGGCCTCGAACTTCAAGGAGTGAAGAAAGAGGAACGTGAGAAGAAAGCGATGGAAAGTATGATGCTTGTCGGATTGAAAGGATATGAAAATCAGATGGTGGGCGAGCTTTCCGGTGGAATGCAACAGCGTGTCGGACTGGCCCGCGCTCTGGCTAATAATCCCGAAGTACTTTTAATGGATGAGGCTTTCTCTGCGCTCGATCCCTTGATTCGCGTGCAAATGCAGGATGAACTGTTGGCTTTGCAGTCGAAGATGAAAAAAACAATTGTCTTTATTACCCATGACTTGAGTGAAGCGATTAAACTGGGCGACCGTATTGCGATTATGAAAGACGGAGAGGTGGTGCAGGTAGGTACTTCAGAAGAAATACTGACCGAACCGGCTAACGATTATGTAGCCCGTTTTGTTGAAAACGTGGACAGGAGTAAAATTATTACCGCTTCTTCTTTAATGATTGACAAACCACTGGTGGCCCGTCTGAAGAAAGAGGGACCTGAAGTATTGATTCGTAAGATGCGTGCGAAGAATATCACCGTATTACCTGTCATAGACGCCGATGATAAACTGGTCGGAGAAGTACGTCTGAACGACCTGCTTAAGTTACGTAGCAGACAGGAAAAATCCATTGAAACGATTGTGCGTACCGAAGTACATTCTGTATTGGAGGATACAGTGTTGGAGGATATACTTCCTTTAATGACAAAGAGCAATTCGCCGGTATGGGTGATTGATGAGACGCATGAGTTTTTAGGAACAATCCCGCTTTCCTCCTTAATCATCGAAGTGACGGGGAAAGATAAAGAAGAAATAAACGAAATAATTCAAAACGCAATAGATTTATGATAAATATAGGACAATATATAGAGACGGTCATCAATTGGATGATGGTACATTTTTCCACTTTCTTTGATGCCATAAATGCAGGCATCGGTAGTTTTATTATAGGATTCCAACACGTACTTTTTGGAATACCTTTTTATATAACCATTCTAGTGCTTGCTGCACTCGCATGGATGAAGGCAGGACGTGGTACGGCAATTTTCACCGCATTGGGATTATTACTGATTTATGGAATGGGATTTTGGGAGGCTACTATGCAAACCCTGGCTCTTGTTTTTTCATCTACCTGTCTGGCCCTGATTGTTGGTGTACCTTTAGGAGTGTGGACGGCAAACAGTCCGCGTGCAGAGAAAATACTTCGTCCTGTTCTCGACTTGATGCAGACGATGCCTGCTTTTGTTTATCTGATTCCTGCCGTTTTATTTTTCGGATTGGGAGCAGTGCCAGGAGTGTTTGCCACCATTATCTTTGCTATGCCTCCTGTGGTCCGCCTTACCGGATTGGGAATACGGCAAGTTCCTAAAAATGTAGTGGAAGCTTCCCGTTCGTTCGGAGCTACCCGTTGGCAGTTATTGTATAAAGTGCAGCTTCCTTTGGCGTTGCCCACTATCCTGACTGGTGTCAACCAGACAATAATGATGTCGCTTTCTATGGTTGTCATTGCTGCCATGATTGCTGCCGGTGGTCTGGGAGAAATTGTATTGAAAGGTATTACCCAAATGAAAATCGGACTTGGGTTTGAAGGTGGTATAGCAGTTGTTATTTTAGCTATTATCTTAGACCGTATCACACAAGGAATGGCAGGACGAAAAAATAAGAACTAAACGGAAAGGATAAAATACGTATGAGAATATATAAAATAGTAGGAATAGTATTGTCAGCTATGCTTTTGCTAGCTTCCTGTACTAATTCAGGCTTAGAGAAAAAGAAAGTAAAAATAGCCTATGCCAATTGGCTGGAAGGTATTGCCATGAGTCATTTGGCCAAGGTGGTATTGGAAGAGCATGGATATGAGGTTGAATTGCAAAATGCTGATCTTGCCCCTATTTTTGTATCTATGTCAGGAAAGAAATCTGATGTCTTTCTGGATGCATGGTTACCAATAACGATGAAAGATTATATGGATCAGTATGGAGACAGCATCGAATTTTTGGGGGAGGTATATGGAGAAGCCCGTGTAGGACTGGTTGTTCCTCAATATGTTACGATCCAGTCTATTAGTGAGCTGGAAGCTAACAAAGACCGTTTTTCTTCCGAAATAGTGGGAATTGATGCCGGAGCAGGGATAATGAAGACGACCGATAAGGCCATTGCTGCTTATGGACTTGATGGGTATACCCTCATGACTTCAAGTAGTTCCACCATGCTGGCTTCTTTGAAAAAAGCGATGGACAAAGGAGAATGGATTGTCATCACGGGGTGGACACCGCATTGGATGTTCGACCAGTTTGACTTGAAATTCTTGGATGATCCGAAGAAAGTATATGGAGACTTGGAAGAAATACATGCTATTGCATGGAAAGGATTCAGTGAGAAAGATCCGTTTGCTGCCGAATTCTTTGGCAACATTAAACTAACGACAGAAGAACTTAGCTCTTTTATGACAGCTATGAAGGATGCCCGGATGGATGAAGAAGAAATAGCCCGCAAATGGAGGGATGAACATCGGCAGTTGGTGGATAGTTGGATTCCGAAGTCTGAGAATAAATAGATTGGAGCATTGTTATTCTTAATTTTAAATATAAAATAGACATGAACTCTAGTGGGAAAAAGGGAGTATTGTTTATGTTAGACAGAGTTCATACAATAAAAAAACGGTAATCTTCTACAAGATTACCGTTTTATATTTATAGGGTATTACTATTATTCAGCACCCCAGTTTTCTCTAGCCAAACGTTTGTAGCTGTTGTAACGCCATTTAGCGTTTTCTTCAGCAGCTTTGAACAGTTCTTCAGCTTCAGTAGGATATTGTTTCATTACAGAAGCGTAACGAACTTCACCCTTCAAGAAACCTTGGAAATCTTCCCAGTTCGGTTCTTTGCTATCCAATTGGAATGGGTTCTTGCCTTCTTCTTCCAAAGCCGGGTTGTAACGCCACAAGTGCCAGTAACCGCACTTAACAGCTTTTTCTTCTTCTTCCTGGCTCTTACCCATACCTGCTTTCAGACCGTGGTTGATACACGGAGCATAAGCGATAATCAAAGATGGTCCCGGATATGCTTCAGCTTCACGGATAGCTTTCAGAGTTTGAGCTTGGTCAGCACCCATAGCGATCTGTGCAACATATACATAACCGTAAGTAGTAGCCATCAGACCGAGGTCTTTCTTACGTACGCGCTTACCAGCAGCTGCGAACTTAGCGATAGCACCTACCGGAGTAGCTTTAGAAGACTGACCACCTGTGTTAGAGTAAACTTCAGTATCCAGAACGAGGATGTTAACGTCCTTACCGGAAGCGATTACATGGTCAAGACCACCGTAACCGATATCGTAAGAAGCACCGTCACCACCAATGATCCACTGGCTGCGTTTTACAAGATATTGTTGCAGTTCAGCGATTTGTTTGCAGTGGTTACATTTATCCTTGTTAGCTTCAACAACCGGAATGATCTTAGCAGCCAATTCCTTAGTCTTGTCCGCATCCAGCATATTGTTGATCCATTCAGCGAACAGTTCTTTTACTTCAGCAGGAGTGCAATCAGCAGCAATAGCCTCGTTCATCACTTTCACGAGACGAGCACGCATCTTTTCGTTAGCCAGTTCCATACCCAAACCGAATTCACAGAAGTCTTCGAACAGTGAGTTAGCCCAAGCAGGACCGTGTCCGTTTTCGTTTGTAGTATACGGAGTAGAAGGAACAGAACCAGAGTAGATAGAAGAACATCCGGTAGCGTTAGCAACCATTTCACGGTCACCGAACAATTGAGAAATCAATTTCACGTATGGAGTTTCACCACAACCAGAGCAAGCGCCGGAGAACTCAAACAACGGAGTAGCGAACTGTGAGTTCTTCACGTTAGCCTTGATATCAACAAGATGTTGTTTAGTCTTCACGTTTTCAGCACAGTAAGTCCAGTTTTCAGCTTGAGCCAATTGGCTTTCGAGGTGTTTCATTGTCAATGCTTTGCCACCCTTCTTCGGATTACCCGGACAGATGTCAGCACAGTTACCGCAACCCAGACAGTCGAGAACGTCCACCTGGATACGGAATGTCATACCGTCGAATGCTTTACCTACAGCTTTCAGTTGTTCGAACTTAGCACCCTTCTGCTCTTCAGCGTCGAGTACGAACGGACGGATAGAAGCGTGAGGACAAACGTATGCACACTTGTTACACTGGATACAGTTTTCCGGATTCCATTCAGGAACGAATGCAGCTACACCACGTTTTTCGTATTTAGCAGTACCTTGATACCAAGTACCGTCTTCGATACCCTTGAATGCAGATACCGGCAACAAGTCACCGTCTTGTGCATTGATCGGACGAACTACTTCGTTGATGAATGCAGGATCGTTGTTTTCAGCTTTTGCGTCATCCGGAAGGTTAGCCCAAGCAGGATCAACAGCCAAAGTCTTGTATTCACCACCACGGTCAACGGCAGCATAGTTCTTGTTAACAACGTCTTCACCCTTCTTGCCGTAAGACTTAACGATGAATTTCTTCATCTGCTCAACAGCTTGTTCTACAGGAATAACGCCTGTGATACGGAAGAATGCAGATTGAAGGATCGTGTTGGTACGGTTACCCAAACCAATTTCCAGTGCAATCTGTGTTGCGTTGATATAGTATACAGAAATGTTGTTCTGTGCGAAATATTTCTTAACCTTGTTAGGCAGGTTCTTAGCCAGTTCTTCACCTTCCCAGATTGTGTTCAGCAAGAAAGAACCGTTCTTACGCAAACCACGAGTTACATCGTACATGTGCAGGTAAGCCTGAACGTGACAAGCAACGAAGTTCGGAGTATTTACCAGATAAGTAGAACGGATTGGATTGTCACCGAAACGCAAGTGAGAACAAGTGAAACCGCCCGACTTCTTAGAGTCATAAGAGAAGTAAGCCTGGCAGTGTTTGTCAGTGTTGTCACCGATAATCTTTACAGAGTTCTTGTTAGCACCTACTGTACCGTCAGCACCCAAACCGTAGAATTTAGCTTCGAACATACCTTCGCCGCCTAAAGCGATTTCTTCTTTTTGAGGAAGAGAAGTGAAAGTAACGTCGTCTACGATACCGATAGTGAAGTGGTTCTTCGGCATTGGCATAGCCAAGTTTTCGAATACTGAAAGGATTTGAGCAGGAGTAGTATCTTTTGAACCCAAACCGTAGCGACCGCCAACGATAACCGGAGCATTTTCTGCACCGTAGAAGCAGTCTTTAACGTCAAGGTAAAGAGGTTCACCGTTAGCACCCGGTTCTTTAGTACGGTCAAGAACTGCGATAGTCTTAGCAGTCTTAGGTACAGCAGCCAAGAAGTGTTTAGCAGAGAACGGACGATACAGGTGTACGGCAACCATACCCACTTTTTCGCCGTTTGCTACCAGGTAGTCGATAGCTTCGCGGGCAGCTTCTGTTACAGAACCCATAGCGATAATTACGCGTTCTGCATCTTCTGCACCATAGTAATCGAACAAACCGTATTTACGACCTGTGATCTTAGAAATTTCATTCATGTATTCTTCTACGATAGCAGGAACTGCTTCATAGTAGTTGTTGCATGATTCACGATGTTGGAAGAAATGGTCAGGATTTTCAGCCATACCACGAGCTACCGGTTTCATCGGGTTCAGTGCGCGGGCACGGAATTCAGCCAAAGCTTCCTGGTCGATCAGCGGAGCAAGATCATCATTTTCCAACATTTCAATCTTTTGGATTTCGTGAGATGTACGGAAACCATCGAAGAAGTTCATGAACGGAACGCGAGATTTGATGGTAGCCAAGTGAGCAACACCAGCCAAATCCATAACTTCCTGTACAGAGCCTTCAGCCAACATAGCAAAGCCAGTCTGACGAGCTGACATTACGTCTTGGTGGTCACCGAAGATACACAATGCGTGAGAAGCCAATGTACGAGCAGACACATGGAATACGCAAGGCAAGAACTCACCGGCAATTTTGTACATGTTAGGGATCATCAGGAGAAGACCCTGGGAAGCAGTGTAAGTAGTAGTCAACGCACCAGCCTGAAGAGAACCGTGAACTGCACCGGCAGCACCACCTTCAGATTGCATTTCCTGTACTAATACTGTTTCGCCGAAGATGTTCTTACGTCCTGCGGCAGCCCATTCGTCTACGTACTCAGCCATAGTCGAAGAAGGAGTGATGGGGTAGATAGCTGCTACTTCAGAGAACATATACGAGATATGCGCTGCAGCCTGGTTACCATCACAAGTGATGAATTTCTTCTGTTTAGTCATAACTAAATTAAATATTTAAGTAAATAAATCTTTTAATATAAAAAGCCGAACATCCAGAGAGGTATCTGGTTGCCCCGACCTATTTCAGCCTTATGCAACGCGTACGTTACATTCGGATTGTTCTTGATCTTTGCGCCTTCCTGGCAAATTTTGAACGGCATTACTTCGTCCACCATAAAAGAGACGTTTTTATCTCCTTTATGTACCTTATGGTCTTTCCATAAAGAATTTGCAAAGAATGTGTCGAGCACATCCTGCTCTTCCACTTTCACCGGATAGATGGAATACATCAGGTTGGAGTTGTGCATCATTATCTTTGAAGGTTTTTTAGGGAATTCTTCCCCTTTCGGATAAACCAGATTAATGAGTCGCGCATCTGCCAGATACTTGATATAGTTCATCACCGTGGCGCGAGATGTCTGTATGTCGCTTGCTAGTTGGCTCACATTTGGAGCTTTCGGCCCGTCGACAGCGAGCAAATATAGTAATTTTTTTATCTTTGAAAGATATTTCAGTTCAATTTGTTTGATGAGAAGTATATCTACTTCCACCATCATGTTCATCGTTTTCAGCAGATTCTCCGAAAAGTTACGTTTTTCAAGGAAGAACGGATAGAATCCGTGGTGCAGATAATCCTGAAAATAATCCAACGGACGAACTTTGGAGAGTACTCCTTTGGCAATCTGTTCGTGAGTGCTAAGAATTTCTTCGAGGCTATATGCCCTGAATTTCATGCCTGTTTGCAAGTTTAGGAATTCACGGAAAGAAAATCCACGCAGGTTATAGCTCTTGGCGATATCACGTAATTCAAGATTTTCTTCTTTCAGTCGCATTACGGACGAGCCGGTGAAGACAATTTTCAGGTTAGGAAAACGGTCGTAACACATGCGTAACTCTTTGCTCCATTCCGGATGTTTGAACACCTGATCGATCAACAATACTTTTCCGCCACGTTTCTGAAATTCGTTGGCGAAGTCTACAATGCTGTGGCCCGAGAAATAGAAGTTGTTCATGTTGATGAACAGACAGGAACGGTCGTTCCCGAATTTCTCTTTGGCGTATTGGAGAAGGAAAGTGGTTTTTCCTACGCCACGTGTCCCTTTGATACCAATCAGGCGGTCGCTCCAATCGATCTCGTCCATAAGATCGCGGCGAACGGGGGCATTGGTGTGCTCAACGAGGTAGGCGTGTGTGCGATAGAATGATTCCATTTCAGTTCTTTGTTTTTCGGGTGGCAAATATACTGCTTTTTTTAGGATTTGCAAAGTAGAGATGGCAAAATTGTGTGTTTAATTCCAACTTTCTGTTTATTGTAGTCATTCCTGACTATTTCCTGTATATATTTGCAGAATAAAGTTTTGAATTCATTTGAAATGACAAAAAAGGCTCTTTATATATTCAATCCGGAACATGATTTGGCGTTGGCCAGCGGTGAAACTAATTATATGGCTCCGGCTTCGGCCAGACGTATGGCTTCCGAGTTGGCTTTGCTTCCGATGTGGTATGCAGAGGAGGGGAGTGCTGTATTAGCTCCTTCCGCCTATAATCTCAGTTATTTGAAGCAAATGCAGGAATTGCTGGGAGTTTCGATTCATTTGATGACTGAACCGGAACTTGCTGTCGGACCGGATTTGGATATTCGTCCTTGGGGGTGGGATGTAGCTTTGCGGAAACGGCTTTTAGCGCTGGGAGTGGATGAAGCCCTGCTTCCTTCTATGGAGCAATTAAACGGTTTGCGGGAATACTCCCATCGTTCTAAAGCCGTCTCGTTACTTCCGGAATTACAACTGAATGAATATTTCTGCGGAGAATCTTATTATTTGAAGGCACTGGAAGAATGGAAAACTTTTGTGGAAGAGCGGGAATGCTGCCTGTTGAAAGCTCCGCTTTCGGGAAGCGGTAAAGGCTTGAACTGGTGTAAAGGCATATTTACTCCTTTTATTTCCGGTTGGTGTACGCGTGTGGCTGCTTCGCAGGGTGGAATCATTGCGGAACCTATATATAATAAGGTAGAGGATTTTGCCATGGAGTTTTATTCCGATGGTACAGGTGAAGTGACATTTATGGGATATTCCCTCTTCCATACCGGAAAGAGTGGGATGTATGAAGGGAATCGTTTGCTTTCTAATGAGGCAATCTGGAAACAACTTTCGCAATATGTCCCTTCAAAGGTTCTGACGGATTTGGAGAACTGCTTGAAATATAGGCTTTCTGCGTTGGTAGGAACCGTTTATAAAGGTTATCTTGGAGTTGATATGATGATTTGTCGGTTTCCGGAAAATGAAAAGCCGGTTTTTCGGATTCATCCTTGTGTGGAAATCAATCTGCGCATGAATATGGGAGTTGTTGCGCGTTTTTTATATGACCGTTATGTACATCCTGGTTCAATAGGGCGTTTTGTGATTGATTATCATCCTTCGGAAGGTGAAGCCTTGCAGGAACATGAACGAATGTCCGCAACTTATCCGTTGAAAATCAGGGAAGGTAGAGTGTACTCCGGTTATTTACCTTTGGTTCCTGTTCATAGGAGAAGTTGCTATCGGGCGTGGATATGGGTAACTCCTGATAATATTTAACTTTATCTGTTCACACCAGCCAGCGACTGATATTGCGTTTTTCCGCACTGAACTCCACCCCGATCTTTATCACTTCACGTCCGTCTGCCTGATACGGTATCAGATAGCCTTTATCGTCGATCTGCTTCAATGCCGCTTCTGCCGTGTCATGCAACTTGAATTCGAAAACATAGATATATTTAGGTGTTTTCACTACGGCATCTGCACGACCGCGGGCGCTGCGTACTTCGGCATCGGTGAACTGTCCCATAAGTTTGAAAACAATATAGAAAACCACTTGGTAGTGACGTTCTGTCTGCTCGTTCAATTCGTAGTTGAAATCGGCAAAGAAGGCTTGCAGGCGGGTGAGAAAGGCATCGTAGTCTCCCGAACGAAGTTCTTGTACAAACTTGCCGATGTAAAATCCTTGGTCACTGTTTCTCACTCCGGTGTAAAATGGAACCAGGAAATTAATGAAGCCGTAGCGGACTTCATCATTAGGAAATTGCAATAGATAGTTACCAAATTCCCTATCGAAATCTTTTATCGTCAGATAGCCACTTTGGTAAATCAACGGAATCGGATTATTGGAATCTACACGATATTCGGAGAACATGGAAGACGGTGCTTCGATCCCGTCAAGCAAAGTACGCAGGTCGTATTCGGTTTCTTGCAGCATCTCGACGAGGAAAGTCGGTGTGCCGGTCTGGAACCAGTAATTGTCGAACACTTTTGATTTCAGGACATTCAGTACACTGAACGGGTTGAAGATACCTACTGAATTAATGCAAAAATGATAGCCATCGTAGAGACGTGTCATTCGTTGTACCGCGTCATCATAAGAAATGGAATTATTGGCTGCAAGTATCTTGATTTCCGGCTGAAAGGTATCCAATAATTCTTGAAGAGTGATGCCGCAAAGGGTTCCGTAATCGGGCCACAAAGTGATGTCCTGCAACTGGTTGAGGTCACTGAATACACTTACTTGTGAGAATTTCGTTACTCCTGTGAGGAAGACGAAACGTAGGTAGCGGTCGGCACTTTTCAATACTCCGTAAAAGGCTTTCAGAATTTTACGGTATTCATCCAGTAAGACATCATTGCCTAAAGCTTGCAATAGAGGTTTGTCGTATTCGTCTACCAGAACTACGACGCTGCTACCGGTTTGTTCGTAGGCACGACGGATGACGCCGGAGAAACGACCGGAAAGAGTGTTCTCGTCTATTCCTTTGCCATATTGGATTTCCCATAAGGTGAGTTGACGGCTGAGGATATCATAAAGTCTTTCTGGGGAATCGTACTTCTCGGCATTTAAATCCAGATGCAGCACAGGATGCTTTTCCCATTTCGTTTCCAGTTTTTCAATGGCAAGCCCTTCGAAGAGTTCTTTCTTTCCTTCAAAGTAGGCTTCAAAGGTAGAGAGAAGAAGACTTTTACCGAAACGGCGTGGACGGCTCAGTAAGCATGGAGTAGATGTATAAGCTATTTTCCATACAAGCTCTGTCTTATCTACATATAGATAATCGCCCTTACGAAGTTTCTCAAAGGTTTGTATCCCGATAGGGAGTTTACGAAGCAAGTCATTCATTGTTATTTTCCTTTTAGTAATTCAAAGATAATCATTATTTTCGTAATATTTCGTTTTCAATATCTCAAAGAACGGGCGTTATAATTTTGTTTAACTGGAAAATTATCATTTAGCTCATTCTTGCACGGTTTTCACCACAGAGGACACGGAGGACACAGAGGTGAATTTGTTTTATGACTTACGGTTGTGACCCTAATTTTAATGCGTAATCCTCCTCTATAAAGTTGAAAAAACATGAAAACATCTGCCACCTGCAACCAAACGCGTGTAATGCACTAGTTGATAAATAGTTGGAGCGTTGCAGATACCTGCGACAGATAGGTTGCAGATAAAGTATCTGCAACACAGTATAAACCTTACATAAACTAATTCTCCATGGGTACAAAAGTTTATTGTATACATTAACTTCCCGTTTCCAGGCGGGGAACTGTCGTTTCCTGCATTAGAAATTACAGTTTCCACGGCAGGAAACGAGAGTTTCTAAGGCGGGACACTACAGTTTCTACGTAAGGATTGTACTGTCGTTTCCCCGTAGAGACACCACAAATTCTCCATAGAGTGATCCCAATTATCCCATAGCTTTGCATCAAGGAATCAAGGCTTTTTCTTTGATTATATAACGTGTTGCAGATACTTTATCTGCAACCTATCTGCCACAGGTATCTGCCACGTTCTAACTATTTATTAACTAGTGTATTACACGCTTTTCGTTGCAGGTGGCAGATGTTTTTATGTTTTTCAACTTTATAGTAGGAAAAACTTTCGTTCATTTCTGCACCGTTTCATTCTTTTTTATACTGTTTTGAAACAAATAAGTCGATTCTAAATACTTGGTTTACTGCTGGACCGTTTGCTCCTGTGTCGCTGTACTTTCATTTCCATAGCGGTCAATAGCCGTCACTGCGAAGTGCTTTTTTGCATTCCAAGGCAGGATAGGGGCATATACGTAACTCGTCTCTCGAATATTTTGTGCAACGATATTTTCTGGTCGGTTGATATCTACCGGATAATCATTAGAAGCATAAATAACATACATGGGCTTGTTGCGCTGATCGTTATCAGTAGCAGCCTGCCAGGTTAATTCGGTATATCCATTATCGATGTGGGTAGTTTTCAGTGCAGAAGGAGCCGTAGGCGGAACATTGTCCAGCCAAGGCATCGGGGGTTGTAAAGCAGGGTATGCATAAAAATTCTCAGATAATTCATCATAAATCCCCTGCGTGTTCTCCATCAGGTATTTCACCCGGTAATGCCCTTCACCCGCCATTTTCTGCTTGCGGATAAAGTTCATCTGACGATCTATTTCGTCGCGTGTCCATTTACCTTCATCGGGATGGAGAAAATAAATGCCGAGTCCCGGAATCACCTGCCGTCCGTTGCTCTGTTCCTGCCAGTCGAGGGCGAAAGGGTAGAAATTGTTTCCCTGGAAATACATCATCGGATAAATCTGATCCATAATACCTTCTCCCATCCAACCTTGCGGGTCCTGATAAACGGTAAAGAAAGCATTCCATCCACGGGAGGGGTAACGAGAAGTATCACGGTATTTACCTACCGGGCAGGTACTTACTTTCACCCAAGGCTTCATAGCTTTTACACCTTTATATATATAACGTACAATTTCGGAGATATTATCCCGGCGCCACTGATCCAGTGTGCGTCCTTTATTGTATCGTCGGAAATCATATTTATCAGGAAAAAGAGGAGCATTCTCCGGATAACGCAGATAGTCGAAATGCACTCCGTCCACATCATAACCGCTAACGACTTCCCGCACCAGTTTCATCAAGTACTCCTTCGTTGCCGGATGTCCCGGATTGAGGAAATATTCGCGCTTGTAAGGAACGCATATTTCTTTCATCCGCTTGGTGACAGACTGACTGCCGAGCGAAGCAACATGCTTCTTATTTCCTAGTGGGATAGTTACCATCCAGGCATGACATTCCATCCCTCGCTTATGACATTCTTCAACGGCAAAAGCCAGTGGATCATATCCTGGATTTCCTCCTGTCTTTCCGGTCAGGATCGAATTGAAAGGTTCGATTGCCGAAGGATATAATACATCTCCACGAGTACGGGTTTGAAATAGGATAGTGTTGAAGTTGGCAGCCTTCAACTTATCAAGAATATCTATTAACTCTTCTTTCTGCTTGCGGATTGTTTGAGGGGTTGTTGCACGTGTGCGAGGCCAATCCAGTCCGTACACCGCTGTCACCCATGCGGCACGAACTTCGTGCTTGGGTTGCGCAACAATTGAGAGGAAAGGAAACAAAAGTGAAAGAATGAAAATAGTATAGCGCATATCCTTTATTTTTTGTTTTAAATCCCTGCAAAGTTAGTAAAAGTGTCGGTATTGTTGGGCTGTTTCGTGAGATTATGTTACATTTGCCAAGTTAAAAAACGACACGCTATGATTACATTTACTCTATGCCTGCTGGCGTTGATAGTAGGCTATTTTACGTATGGACGCCTCATGGAACGCGTCTTTGGTCCTGACGACCGTAAAACACCGGCTCTTACCAAGGCGGATGGAGTGGACTATATTCCATTGCCTACCTGGAAGATTTTCATGATTCAATTTCTTAATATTGCCGGATTAGGTCCTATTTTCGGGGCAATCATGGGAGCGAAATTTGGTAGCTCTTCATACTTGTGGATTGTGCTGGGAAGTATTTTTGCGGGGGCAGTGCATGATTATTTTGCCGGAATGCTTTCTTTGCGTAATGGAGGTGAAAGCCTGCCGGAAATAATAGGTCGTTATTTGGGACTGACTACCAAGCAGGTGATGAGAGGATTCACTGTCATTTTAATGATTCTGGTGGGTTCGGTTTTTGTTGCAGGTCCTGCCGGATTGTTGGCAAAACTCACTCCGGAAAGTTTGGATGCTACGTTTTGGATTATCGTTGTATTTGCATATTATATTCTGGCTACTTTGCTGCCTGTTGATAAAATAATTGGTAAAATCTACCCGTTGTTTGCGGTTGCCTTGTTGTTTATGGCAGTAGGCATTTTGGTGATGCTCTACGTTAACCATCCGGCTTTGCCGGAGTTATGGGACGGATTGCAAAATACTAACCCGGAAGCGAGCGAACTTCCTATCTTCCCGATTATGTTTGTGAGTATTGCTTGTGGTGCCATTTCAGGTTTCCATGCTACGCAAAGCCCATTGATGGCCCGTTGTATGACTTCGGAACGGCATGGACGTCCGGTATTTTACGGTGCAATGATTACCGAGGGCATTGTTGCTCTTATTTGGGCTGCTGCCGCTACTTATTTTTTCCATGAAAACGGAATGGAAGAAAGCAATGCTTCTGTTATCGTTGATGCCATCACAAAAGAATGGTTAGGGGCAATCGGCGGAGTACTCGCTATTTTGGGGGTGATTGCCGCTCCGATAACTTCGGGTGATACGGCTTTCCGTTCGGCACGTCTGATTGTGGCAGACTTCCTGGGGATGGAACAAAAAAGTATGCGCCGTCGTTTGTACATTTGTATTCCGATGTTTGTACTAGCTATTGGTTTGCTTTTGTATAGTTTGCGTGATGCAAACGGATTTAATATGATATGGCGTTATTTTGCCTGGGCAAATCAGACATTGGCTGTGTTTACCTTGTGGGCTATAACAGTTTTTCTGGCGGTATCCAAGAAACCTTATATCATTACTTTGGTACCGGCACTGTTTATGACATGTGTATGTTCTACTTATATATGTATTGCTCCTGAAGGATTAGGACTTTCGCATACAGTCTCCTATGGCGTTGGTATAGCGTGTGTAATGGTTGCGACTGTTTGGTTCTATATCTGGATAAATAAGCAAAAAACAAGAAAATTATCAGAATGAAGAAAATAAGAAAATCAACAGGAGTGGCGCTTGCATTCCTTATTTATGTATCTGTAACAGCGGCTTATTTGTTGCCTCGTAATACGGAAGTCAGCCTGACAGAGAAAATAATTACGGTGGCAGTTTCTTATGTCATCGTCCTCCTTCTTTGGCTGGTGCTTCGGAAAAAGGAACAAATGCGCGAACGCCGCAAAAAAGACGAACAATCTATTCACTTAAAAAAGTAAGTTTATGAAGAAATTAGCTTTGGCTCTTTGCTTATTGGCAGTCTCTTTTACTGCACAAGCGCAATTTGAGAAAGGAACTACGATTATTAATCCTTCATTGTCGGGGTTGGACTTTTCGTATAGTAAAAACGATAAAGCAAAGTTTGGAGTTGGTGCACAGGTCGGTACATTCTTTGCCGAGGGTATTGCCTTGATGGTAAATGCCGGAGCCGACTGGTCGAAACCGGTAGATGAGTATACACTGGGCACAGGAGTACGCTTCTACTTCAATAAAACCGGTATCTATCTGGGTGGTGGACTCGACTGGAACCGCTTCCGTTGGAGTGGTGGAAAACATCAGACAGACTGGGGACTGGGTATCGAAGCCGGATACGCTTACTTTCTTTCGCGTACGGTAACCATTGAACCTGCCGTTTATTATAAATGGCGTTTCAATGATGGAGATATGTCACGTTTCGGTGTGAAGATTGGATTCGGTTTCTACTTGTAAGAGAGATTGATTTTTTTCATATATTAAGCCCTTGCAGATATAGAACTTCTGCAAGGGCTTAATTACATAAATGTATTATTATAGTTTTGACGATTGCTTATCCTAGTTTTTCTTTCAGAAACTGCCCTGTATAGCTTGCTCCGTAGGCAGCAACTTCTTCCGGGGTACCCACTGCTACGATATTTCCGCCTTTATCTCCACCTTCCGGTCCGAGATCGATTACATAATCGGCACATTTGATGACGTCCATGTTATGCTCGATGATAACGATGCTGTGTCCCCGGCGAATCAATGCGTCGAAAGCATCCAGCAGTTTGCGGATATCATGAAAGTGTAATCCTGTAGTCGGTTCGTCAAAGATAAACATCGTTGGGTCAGCTTTCTCCTGACTTAAATAAAATGCGAGTTTGACACGTTGGTTTTCACCACCGGAAAGGGTAGAAGAAGCCTGTCCTAATTTGATATATCCCAGTCCTACATCCTGCAAAGGAAGCAACTTCTTCACAATTTTCTTCTGTCCATGTTCGTTGAAGAACTCAATCGCTTGGTTGACGGTCATCTCCAATACATCGTAGATACTTTTATCGTTGAATTTCACTTCCAGCGTGTCGGATTTGAAGCGTTTTCCATGACAAGATTCACACTCCAATACCAAGTCTGCCATAAATTGCATTTCTACAGTAATGGTTCCTTCTCCTTTACACTCTTCGCAACGTCCGCCTTCGCTATTGAAACTGAAGAATCCGGGGGTATATCCCATTTGCTTCGCCAAAGGTTGTTCGGACCATAGTTTACGGATTTCGTCGTAAGCCTTGATGTAAGTCACCGGATTTGAGCGCGATGATTTGCCAATCGGGTTCTGGTCTACAAATTCTACATTCCGCAGGTCACGCAAACTTCCTCCGATTGAAGAGAATTCTCCCGGTCGGTCGCTACATTCGTCTAATTCACGTTTCAATGCCCGGAAGAAAATATCTCTCACCAATGTACTCTTCCCGGAACCGGAAACACCCGTAACAACTGTCATTACATTGAGAGGGATACGTACGTTTACTCCTTTCAGATTATTCTCACGTGCGCCTTTCAATTCTATATAATTATTCCACGGGCGGCGATGCTCCGGAACAGGTATTTCATCTTCTCCTAAAAGATAACGTACCGTATAGCTGTTGCTTCCCTTCTTTAAATCCTTCATATCTCCCTGGTAAACAACTTCTCCACCTAGGCGTCCGGCATTGGGACCTATGTCGATAATGTAATCGGCTGCACGGATAATTTCTTCATCGTGCTCTACCACCACTACCGTATTTCCTAATTGTTGCAGTTGACGCAACACATGGAGCAGACGGTCTGTGTCACGGCTATGCAGTCCGATACTTGGTTCATCGAGAATATAAAGACTACCTACAAGGCTACTTCCCAGCGAGGTTGCCAGATTGATACGCTGGCTCTCTCCACCCGATAAGGAATTACTAAGCCGGTTCAAAGTCAGATAGCCCAAACCTACATCAATTAGAAAACGAATCCGGCTATTTATTTCAACCAGGATACGTCGGGATACGTTGTTGTCGTGTTCGTCCAGTTCCAAATGATCGAAGAATTCCTTCAGCTCTGTGATAGGCAAATCTACCAGTTCGGAAATGTTTTTTCCACCCACTCGTACATATCCGGCTTCCGGTTTCAGGCGGGTGCCGTGGCATTTCGGGCAAAGCGTCTTTCCCCGGTAACGCGCCAGCATCACCCGGTATTGTATCTTATATTGATTCTCTTCCAGCATCTTGAAAAAATCATTGATGCCGTGGAAATATTGGTTGCCCTCCCAAAGTAACCTGCGTTGCGCGTCTGTCAACTCATAATAAGGAGTGAAAATGGGGAAGTCGAATTTCTCCGCATTATGAATTAATTCTTCTTTCCATTCACCCATCTTTTCGCCACGCCAGCATACGATAGCTCCTTCATACACCGATAATGAACGATCCGGAACGACTAAGTGCTCGTCGATGCCGATTACTTTGCCGAATCCTTCGCACGCCGGACAAGCGCCGATAGGCGAGTTGAATGAAAACATCTGGTCGTTCGGTTCTTCAAAGATGATGCCGTCCGCTTCGAATTTAGTGCTGAAAGTATGAAGTTTCGTAGTTCCATCCGATAGAAAAAAACGCAGCATACAGGTTCCGTCGCCTTCATACATGGCTGTTTCGGCAGAATCTGTCAGTCGGCTGATGGCGTCCTTGCTGGTGGCAACCGCCATACGGTCGACCAGCAGATAGACTTCATCACCTGCCACAGGCGTATATTCATCGATTCGTTTCATTTCACCGTTCACTTCGATACGGTTGAATCCTTGTTTCAGGTCTATCTCCAATTGCTGTTGTAATGTGCGGTCTTCACGCAGGCGGATAGGCGTCAGTACCGTATATCTTGTGCCTTCCGGATAAGAAAGCATACAGTTGACGATGTCCTCTGTGGAGTGCTTCTTCACTTCCTGCCCGCTGATGGGACTATACGTTTTTCCCACCCGTGAATATAACAGGCGTAGATATTCGTAAATTTCAGTCGAGGTGCCCACGGTGGAACGGGGATTACGGCTGTTTACTTTTTGTTCGATGGCAATGGCGGGAGGAATTCCTTTGATAAAGTCACACTCCGGTTTGCTCATTCTCCCCAGGAACTGACGCGCGTAGCTGCTTAAGCTTTCTACGTAGCGGCGTTGTCCCTCTGCATAAAGGGTATCAAAAGCAAGTGATGATTTTCCCGAACCCGACAATCCGGTGATAACAACAAGTTTGTTGCGGGGAATATCTACATCGATGTTTTTTAGGTTGTTGACTCGTGCGCCTTTGATCGAAATATAGTTGTTTTCTGACATAAAATACTCCTTTTTTATGGTAGTCGGCAAAGTTAGCGAATTTATCGGGAGTTTGTATTATCTTTGCGTCACATTATTACGATTTAAGAATATTATGAAGCTGAAAAACTATCTTTTACTTTTAGCTCTTCTTCTGGTGGTAGGAGTGAGGGCACAGGTGCCATCAGGCAATAAATATCCTAAACGTGAATTCCGTGGAGCATGGATACAGGCTGTCAATGGCCAGTTTCGTGGCATTCCCACAGAGCGACTGAAGCAAATATTGATTAGCCAGTTGAATTCTCTTCAGGAAGCCGGCATTAACGCAATCATCTTTCAGGTACGCCCTGAAGCAGATGCATTATACGCTTCCCAGCATGAGCCGTGGAGCCGTTTCCTGACAGGAACGCAAGGTCAGACACCTTCCCCTATGTGGGATCCGATGCAGTTTATGATTGAAGAATGTCAGAAACGGAATATGGAATTTCATGCCTGGATCAATCCTTACCGCGTGAAGACCTCATTAAAGAACAAGTTGGCACCGGAACATATTTATCACCAGCATCCGGAATGGTTTGTTACTTATGGCGATCAGCTATATTTCGATCCGGCACTTCCCGAAAGCCGTGAACATATCTGCAAAATTGTGACCGATATTGTGTCTCGTTATGATGTAGATGCTATTCACATGGATGATTATTTCTATCCTTATCCGGTTAATGGGTTGGATTTTCCGGATGATGCAAGTTTCGCCCGTTACGGTGGAGGTTTCACCAATAAGGCAGATTGGCGTCGTAGTAATGTGAATGTGTTGATAAAGAAGCTTCATGAAACGATTCGTGGCATCAAGCCATGGGTGAAGTTCGGTATTAGTCCGTTCGGTATTTATCGTAATCAGAAAAGCGATCCGTTGGGAAGTAACACCAATGGTTTGCAGAACTATGATGATCTTTATGCCGATGTGCTTCTTTGGGCACGTGAAGGATGGATTGATTATAATATTCCGCAAATTTATTGGGAGATTGGTCACAAGGCTGCCGACTATGAGACATTGGTGAAATGGTGGGCTACTCATTCGGAAAACCGGCCGTTATTTATCGGCCAGTCAGTGCCAAAGACTGTTCAGTTTGCCGATCCGCAGAATCCTTCTATCAATCAGCTTCCCCGTAAGATGGCTTTGCAACGTGCTTACCAAACAATCGGAGGAAGCTGTCAATGGTATGCAGCAGCTGTTGTTGAGAATCAGGGTAGATATCGTGATGCTTTAATCAGTGAATATCATAAATATCCTGCTTTGATTCCAGTCTTTGATTTTATGGATGATAAAGCTCCGGGCAAGGTACGTAAAATGAAAAAGGTATGGACGGAAGATGGCTATATCCTTTTTTGGACAGCTCCGAAAGCTGATACAGAGATGGATAAGGCAGTTCAATATGTAGTCTATCGTTTTGACAGTAAAGAAAAGGTGAATTTGGACGATCCTTCTCATATTGTAGCTATCACGCGCAATCCATTCTATAGACTTCCTTATGAAACAGGAAAAACAAAATGCCGTTATGTAGTGACAGCTTTAGATCGTTTACATAATGAATCGAAATCCGTAAGTAAGAAGTTAAAACTGTAAAGGTATAGAATAAACAACGATAAAACGGTGAACACTCTGCAGAATGATAACGCAGTTTATTCACCGTTTTTTGTTTACTGTTTTTTTGTTTACTGTTCAGCCGCTCGTTATTAATAGAGCAGCAAACCTGCAATACCACAGGCGATAATCATTAATATTGGATTGGCTTTATATTTTCTTGTTCCGATGAATGCAATCAGAAAGATAATGATACTGATAACGAATGAATAAGTATCTTCCGTAGGCGAACCGAAGTTTTCTGCGTTCATTAATACCAACGCAGCGGAGGCGAGTAATCCGACTACTGCCGGGCGTAATCCGTCAAATATAGATTCTACTATCGGATGTTTCTGGTATTTTAGGAAGAATTTACTGATGGTCAACATCAAGATGAAAGAGGGAAGGACTACGGCAAAGGTAGCAATGATGGAACCCCATACGCTACCCGTAGAAGTAAACCCTACATAAGTAGCTGCGTTGATACCAATAGGTCCTGGAGTCATTTGGCTGATTGCGACAATATCCGTGAACTCCTGCGAACTCACCCATCCATAGCGGGTTACCACTTCTCCTTGAATCATGGAAAGCATGGCATAACCGCCACCGAAGCCGAAGAGTCCGATCTTGAAAAATGTATAGAATAACTGTAGGTAAATCATGTGATTAATAATTTATTATATAATAATTTTAGGCACGGATTACACGGATTTCACGGTTTTTAGAATTATGAATCTGTAAAACAACAGCGTTAATCCGTTCCTTCTCAACTCTCCTTTCTTAGCTCTTGACTTTTCTAAGTTTTCCCCACAGGAATCCTCCTACACCGGCAGCAATGATAATCCAGATAGGGGAGAAGCCCAACAGCCAGATTAATAATGCCGAGGCAACAGGAATCCACAGATTGTAGCGGTTGATTTTAGCAGATCGTCCCATGGTAAAGGTTGGTGCCGCGATGAGTGCCACCACTGCCGGGCGGATTCCTTTAAAAATACGTTCCACTATCGGATTGTCTTGGAAACTATGAAAGAACAGGGCGATAGCTAATATAATAATGAAAGACGGTAAAACAGTACCCAATGCTGTGATAATACTTCCCCGGATGCCACGCAATTTATATCCTATGAAGATAGAAATATTGACTGCCAGAATTCCCGGAGCGGATTGTGAGATAGCCAACAGGTCTATAAAATCTTCCTGCGCAATCCATTTTCGCTTGGTGACAATTTCATTTTCAATCAGTGGCACCATTGCATACCCTCCTCCAATGGTAAAGGCGCCTATTTTAAAAAAGATTCCAAATGCTTCGAAATAAATGTTCATTCTTTCTTTTCTCCTCCTTCCTTACTAGCTGTTTTTTTCTCTTTGCCATACTGACTGGGGCTCACATTAAAATGCTTCTTAAACACTTCGCGGAAGTACTTGGCGTCACTGAATCCCGTCATTTCTGCAATTTCTGTTATGCTATGTGTGTCTTCTTTTAGTAATTGTACGGCACGTTTCAGACGAATCAGCCGGATATAATCTCCCGGTGCCTGATCGGTTAATGCCCTTAATTTATTGTAAAAACTTGTGCGACTCATTCCCATCAGGCTGCATAATACATCTACCGTGAGAGCAGGATTGTCAATGTTATCTTCCACGTTCTTTTTGACGTTTGCTATGAATTTCCAGTCAATGTCTTGCGAACAGTTGATGCAGTCTTCATCATTTTCCTCATCATTCAGATCTAAATTTGCGAATTTGCTGCGCAATAGTGCACGGTTAGCCAGCAGATTGGCAACATTAGCTTTCAATATACCAATATTGAATGGCTTCACAACGTATTCATCCGCACCAATCTGAAGTCCCGAGAGAATATCTTTCTCATTATTCAAAGCAGTCAGCAGGATAACAGGAATGTGGGAGGTTTCGATATTATTCTTGATAGCTTGGCATAATTCATCCCCCCGCATTTCAGGCATCATAATGTCTGAAATAACCAGCTCTGGTTTGTACTCGGGAATAATCGTCAATGCTTCTTTTCCATTGGAGCAAACCTGTACGAAATACTCCTCGGATAACGTTTGCGACAGATAGTTGCGCAACTCATCATTATCTTCCACAATTAAGATACGACGATGATTTATGTTCTCTTTCTTCTGTGCGTTTTCGTAGATTTCAGGCGATGAAGACGGAACGTTTTCGATTTCTATACGCTGTTTGCTCGGAGTTGCCAGATGTGCTTTCCGGAAACGCTTGCTGTCTTTGGGGAACGTTATTTTGATAACTGATCCCTGGTTTTCGATACTTGACAGATTAATCTTTCCTTTGTGCAAACGGACTAACTTCCATACAAGCATCAGACCGATACCACTTCCTGTTACTTTGGAGTTAATGGCATTGCTGCCGCGGAAATGGAGCTTGAACAGCTTCTTTTGTTCGTTAGCCGGAATTCCGATTCCTGTGTCTCTGACTTCCACACTCCATGAATCTGTTGTTTCAGAAACGAAAACCTGTACATTTCCATTTTCGGGAGTATATTTCAATGCATTCGAAATGATGTTCTTAAAAATAGACTCCATTTTCTCTTTATCAAACCATACATTCATATACCTGAAATTACTTTCATAAGTGAAGTTGATATGTTTGATGTTGGCGTACTGCTGAAATGCATTGAATATTTCATTCATAAACGTGTTTAGTTCATGCTCTGAAATATATAATTCGGAAGAATATACGTCCGCTCTCTCAAAGTTGATAAGATTGGTCGTCAGGCGTAGCAGGGCATTTACGTTTCGTAATGCCGTATTCATGTTCGAAATCCCTTCTTTGCTCAACTCCTCTTTCTCGCGTAGCTCTTCCAAAGGTGCTTTGATAAGGGTCAATGGGGTACGGATATCATGCGCTGTATTGATAAAGAAATGTATTTTCTCATCGGAGACTTTGCGTTGCTTCCTCAAAATCAGTATACGCAATAGGACGATGGCAATGAGACAAAGGATAGCTGTATAAACCAGCATGGCCCAGAATGTCAGCCAGAAAGGTTGGGCTATGATAATATCCATACTTCTTTCTTCAAGCATGATGCGGTTGTCTTCATTGGAGATGGCACGTACCCTTAGCGTATATTTGCCCGGGGCAAGATTGGTGTAACGAATCGTGTTCTCTGTTCCGGGTTTGCTCCATTTATCATAGAAACCTTCTAGCCTCCAAGAGTAAAGAATATTGGAAGGATAGTCATAGTTGATGGAAGAAACCTGCAAAGAGAATATGTTTTGATTGTATTTTAACTTTAGTACCTTTGTATCATTGATGCTTGCTTTCAACGGAGAATCCTCATCACCCGGATAGATTGTTTGATAAAAAAGCTTGAAATCGCTGAAAATCATTTTAGAAGAATAACTTCTGGGCAATTTCATATCCTTGTCAAATTCCACTGCTCCGTCAGAACTGCCTAAAATGAATTTATTGTTTTTCCGTAACGTACCTGATAGCGCATTGAAATGGGTGGTCATCAATCCCATATCTTTGGTCCAGTTATAGAATTTTTTCTCATTGGGATAAAAACTTGTCAATCCGCTTTCTGTACTCATGATTATATCTTTGTCCGCATCCGATAATATGGTATAGATATTATTGGATATCAAAGCACAGTTTTCCGTGTGGTAATGAGTGAACAGTTTTTTATTAATATCGTAAATCAATAGTCCCGACCCGCTGGTACCTATATACAATGAACCGTTTTTTGCTTGGTACAGGGAATAGATATAGTTCGACTCTACCGGAAGTTTTATGCGCTCGAATTTTCCGGATTCTTTATCTAAAAGACATAGGCCGGTGGCACTACCGATCCACATACTTTTTTCATCTTTCTCAACGATGGCGGTAATGGAATTTAATCCATCATAAAACCGTACTTCCTGCGTCTTCAGATTAATACGCTTGAGGTTGTAGAATCCTCCCGACCAGATATAACCCTGCATATCTGTACGAATATCACGTATATATTTATCCGGTCGCTTGTTTGTATGAGTGTACAAAGGCGGCATGAAATAGCTGACACTGAACGTTTTCTTATCTATCTGGTAAGCACCGGAAGAGTACCCGCCTGCCCAGATAATTCCGGGAGCCACTTCGCATATAGTAAGAAAGATATGGCTTTTATTACCTTGCGACTCTTCAAAAGCACTAAGCACCGATCGCCATTGTCCGGTCTTTGAATTAAAAAAACTGATGCCATTGTTCGTTGCAAACCATAAATCTCCCTCTCTGTCTTCAATAATGGCATTTACTTGATCGTTGATTAAAGACTGTTTGTTACCGATGGAGTGCTTAATCCATTTGTAGCTCGTATAACGGTTGTTTTGTATCGTGATTCCGATGGGATAATTAGCCAGCCATATCCGTTCTTCATCATCCACAAAAATGTCATTGATACTGTTACCGTTCATGCCACAATTACTGTTATAATCAGCCACAATTTCGGGTACTATTTGATAAGTATCCATATTTATTTTGTGTACTCCTCCGCCATCGGTAGCTATTAATAACTCTTTGTCATTTAGCGGCTTGAACCGTGTGATACTGATATCTTTCAGGTTATAATCCGGTCGTATGACGGATTTGGTATTCATATCATAAACCATAATTCCCCGCAAGAAAGTGCCGATGAATAGTTTCCGAATCTTTTTGTCGAAGTGTAAATCGCTTACTTGGGCTTTCACGCTCTCCAACTTATCGCAATTGATAAGTTTCAATGCGTTGTTTTCTAATTGGGCATAATGAATCCCCATTTCCGTACCGATGAAGAAATGCGATTCGTCTATTTGTTCAATATCAGTGATTTCTTCACTTATATCATTCTTTATATGGGTGACTTGTTTGGTGTCCGTATTATAGAGAAAGATAGTATCTTTATTGCATAGCCAGATGTGTTTGTTCTGGTCGAGCCAGGCATAAGTGACCGGGTCCGGCTGTTCGCTGAAACTTTCCATCGGTAATTTATATACAAGACTGAAGCAGTCGTGAATCTGGTCATACCGGAATACTTTTCCTTTTTTCCCGATTTCCCATAAGACTCCTTCCTGATCAATATAAAGCCAGTTTAGATTTAACAGAGAGTTCACTTCTGCGTCACCATCCATTAACTTATATCGTTTAAACTCTTTTCCATTGTATCGATCAATACCTTCGTGCGTGAGGAACCACATGTATCCGGTTTTATCTTTTTGAATGCAGTAAACCCGCCGGTTACTTAACCCATCCTCCACTCCGAGATATCGATACGTCTGCGCGACACAAATTAGAGGAAACAATAAGATTAGAAAAAGCCATTTTTTCATACAAATAGGACTTTTAAGGGTTATTGAATCTTTTATGAGGGGGAAAGTTTGACAAAATTAAGAAGATTTTTTGATATTACAAAATTTTGATGAAAGATAACAGCGCTCCAAAAATGAAGAAAATAGACTATTTTATAACTATTTGTATATACTGTTTGTTTTCGGTATTTTGGTATCTATCAGAAGTCTTCCGGTAGAATGGAAAGTTCCGTAAAATAAGAGGCTGGCACTATTTAAAGTACCAGCCTCTGTAAAATATGGAAATGATTTATTTCATTTTCGCTTCCACCCACTTGCGGGCATTGACAAACGCTTCTATCCATGGAGTAACCTGATCGCTGTTCTTGCGGTCGGCCGGATAGCAACCGTTCTGCCATGGGAAGATGGAACGTTCCAAGTGAGGCATGATAGCCAAGTGGCGTCCGTCTGCGCTGGCCAGTGCTGCGATAGAATAATCGGAACCGTTCGGGTTGCCCGGATATTCATCATAGCTATACTTCGCTACTACATTGTATTTGTCTTCGTCATACGGCAAAGAGAATTTTCCTTCTCCGTGAGCTACCCAGATACCCAGTTTGCTTCCGCTCAAAGAGCCGAACATCACACTGCGGTTAGTCGGGATAGTAAGACCAAGGAAGCGTGATTCGAACTTGTGCGAATTGTTATGCAACATCTTGCCTTTCTTCTTCAGTTCCGGGTTGATAAGGTCGAGTTCCATCATCAACTGGCAACCGTTGCAGACACCTAATGACAATGTATCTTCGCGTGCATAATATTTATCCAATGCTTCCTTAGCTTTCGGGTTGAACAAGAATGCGCCTGCCCATCCTTTAGCAGAACCCAGTACATCGGAGTTAGAGAAACCACCGCAGTAAACGATCATGTTTACGTCTTCCAGTGTTTCGCGTCCGCTGATGAGGTCGGTCATCGTAACGTCTTTTACGTCGAAACCTGCCAGATAGAGTGAGTAAGCCATTTCGCGCTCACCGTTTGTACCCTTCTCGCGGATGATAGCCGCACGGATACCGCTTGGGGTACGACGGTCCGGAGTGATACCGTATTGAGAAAGCTTACCTTTGAATTCCGGCATGAAAGCGAATTCAACAGGTTGCATCTTATAGTTTTCGAAACGTGCTTTTGCGCAACCGTTCATAGATTGTTTGCGGTCGAGCAGGTAAGAAGAAGAATACCATACGTCACGCATATAATCGATACCAAACTGGTAAGTAGCACCATCTTTAGATACCAAAATGTGGCGTTCGTCAGTCGGTTTACCCAACTTTATATAGCCTACGCCGGCGTCTTCCAAAATCTTCTTCACTTCATCTTTATGCTTGTCGTTGATCTGGATAACGATACCCGGGTTTTCCGCGAACAGAATCTTGACGATATCCTCTTCCTTCATCTTGTCGAGGCTGATTTCCATACCGCCTTCTACATTAGAGAAGCACATTTCGAGCAATGTAGTGATTAAACCACCGGCAGATATATCGTGTCCTGCAAGGATCAATCCTTTATTTACAAGTTCCTGTACGGCAAGGAAAGCGTCACGGAAATATTCGGCATCCTGTACGCAAGGTACTTCGTCACCCACTTTACCCAGAGATTGTGCGAAAGCCGAACCACCTAATTTCAGTTCGTCGAAACTGAAGTCAATATGATAAAGTGTAGTCTTTTCATTGTTAACCAATACTGGAGATACTACTTTCTTCACATCGGAAACTTCACCGCCGGCAGAAACAATCACAGTTCCCGGAGAAATCACTTTTTCACCGTTCGGATACTTTTGTGTCATAGACAAAGAGTCTTTTCCGGTAGGCACATTGATTTGCAGTGCGCAGCAGAAGTCGCTCAATGCTTTTACAGCGGTGTACAGACGGGCATCTTCACCTTCTTGAGAACGGCAAGGCCACATCCAGTTGGCAGACAGAGAAATACTGTCCATACCTTCCGCCATCGGAGCCCAAACAAGATTGGTTAGTGCTTCAGATACGGAAAGGATAGAACCGGCAGCCGGATCAGCCAATGCTGCTTGCGGAGCATGTCCGATAGAAGTAGCGATTCCTTTTTCGCCACGGTAGTCAAGTGCAACGACACCGCAGTCACTCAACGGCAACTGAAGTTCGCCCTGACATTGCTGGCGTGCCACTTTACCTGTTACCGAGCGGTCTACTTTATTTGTCAACCAGTCTTTGCAGGCAACAGCTTCAAGCTGCAATACATTTGTTAGATATTCATGTAATTTAGACAATTCGTATTTCGGCATTTCGTAATGACGTTCCACGGTTTTGTCTACCATATATGTCTTGGGAGAAGAACCGAACATTTGCTCTACGGCAAGATCAAACGGACGTACACCGTCAGCCTGTTGGAAGGCGAAACGATGATCGCCGGTTGTTTCACCGACTACGTACATCGGAGCGCGTTCGCGTTCGGCAATCTTACGTACATGTTCGATGGCTTCTTCTTTAATCAATAGCCCCATACGTTCCTGGCTCTCGTTGGCAATGATTTCTTTTGCCGACAAAGTCTTGTCGCCGATAGGTAATTTGCTCATATCGATTAAACCACCACATTCTTCCACTAGTTCGGACAGACAGTTTACGTGTCCGGCAGAGCCGTGGTCGTGGATAGAAACCACCGGATTCACCTCTTCTTCACAAAGAGCACGTACTACGTTGTTGGCACGTTTCTGCATTTCAGCATTAGCACGTTGTACGGCATTCAACTCGATACCACTGCTGTAACGGCCGGTATCTACAGAAGATACAGAACCGCCACCCAATCCGATACGATAGTTGTCACCACCGATTACCACCACTTTGTTTCCTGCTTCAGGTGTGCCTTTCAGGCAGTCACGTTGTGTACCGTAACCCACACCGCCGGCAAGCATGATTACTTTGTCGTACCCATAAACTTCTTTGTTTTCTGTATGTTCGAAAGTCAGTACTGAACCGCAGATCAGCGGCTGACCGAACTTGTTACCGAAGTCGGAAGCACCGTTGGATGCTTTGATAAGAATCTGTTCCGGAGTCTGGTACAACCATTTGCGTACCGGAAGAATTTCTTCCCATTCACGTCCTTCATCGGTGCGCGGATAAGAAGTCATGTAGACAGCAGTACCTGCAATCGGCCATGAGCCTTTACCACCACCCATACGGTCGCGGATTTCACCACCGGTACCGGTAGAAGCACCGTTGAACGGTTCTACAGTAGTAGGGAAATTATGTGTTTCCGCTTTCAGTGAGATTACACTCTTGATGTCCTTTACCTGGAAGAAATCAGGTTTTGAATGATCTGCCGGAGCAAACTGTTCAACAACCGGACCTTCGGCAAAAGCTACATTATCTTTATAAGCAGAGATGATTTTATTCGGATTTTCCTGTGTCGTCTTTTTAATCATCTGGAACAGAGAAGACTCCTGTTCTACACCGTCGATGATGAACGTTCCGCCGAAAATTTTGTGGCGGCAGTGTTCGGAGTTGATCTGTGCGAAACCAAATACTTCGGAGTCAGTCAGTTTTCGTCCGAGATCATTTTCTACTTTCTTCAGATAGTCCATTTCTTCTTTAGAAAGAGCCAGACCTTCTTGTTCGTTGTACACTTCGAGATCTTCGATGTAGATGATCGGTTCCGGCTGACGGTTTGTCGTGAATACGTTTTGGTCGAGTCCTTTGTACATGCGTTGGAGCATCGGGTCGTAGTCTGCGTTTTCGTCCTTAACAGGGAAGTATTCCTCGATGCGGCTGATGCCTTCGAGCCCCATGTTTTGGGTGATTTCTACTGCGTTTGTACTCCAGGGAGTGATCATTTCGCGGCGTGGGCCGACGAAACAGCCTTTCAGGTTTTCTTCACTTTCCATCACGGCTTCGCCAAAAAGCCAGCAGAGTTTATTACTTTCGTCAGGGGTGAGCTGATGGTTGCTCTCTACGGCAATCACGCTCTTGGAAGGGGTTCTGAAAAAAAGAATCATGTTGTATATTTACGATTTTACGATTTACGATTTTACGATTGAAGTTCCTGCAGGAGAAACTCTTCTCTTTTTCTGTGGCGCAAAGATAATCAATTTCGTTTGGGCGGAAAAGAAAAAGGAATGAAAATTGTAAATATGTGTATTGTGACTATTAGGGTTCACTTATAAAATCTTGTGTTTGTTTAAGAGCTTCTTTTTATGTCAGTTGTGATAAAATCAGTATGGAAATGCATATTCGCATGAATAGATAAAAATAGCCTGTCACGGATGTAGTCTCCGGACAGGCTGTTTGTATTATAGATTGATGTAAGATTAGTTTGGGATACAGAGCTTACTGTTTATATCATTATACCATATTAGTGGATCATAGTTATTCGGTTCTAGAAGGGTACCTCCGGATTCTACCCAATTTGCAAAACTTGTATATACAGAAGTTATGTCTTGTTTTTCGACAGGCCATCCAATTGCTTTTGGTACTTTAAGTCCCCATACGAGGTTTTGCTTGTTTTGGTAGTATATATCGCCGCCATTAGTAACGTCTTTATCATAGTTTTTGTATAGGGTTGTTGGAGCGAATCCCATCATGTGTATTTCACGTCCGCTTGTTTGATGACGTAAAAAATAATCAAAAGCTTTAGGATCGCCCATTCCTCTACATCTTTGCTGTTGCACATTCCAGTCTCCTTTTATTTTGATTGTGAAATCAATTTGAACTCCTTCATCCTCCTTTTGGGTTGTATTATAGAAGTTTGCTTTTCGCAATGTATTAAGCCCTGTGATCATGACGGCAGGATGTGCTACTTCTAATTTTTCTACCTTTATATTGGTGTTTGGACAATTTACGTCAGTTATCCCTGTCATATCACTTGAAGGTATTGCAGGACCTCTATCTCCCCATGTTCCGAATTGCATAGCGAAGTTGTAAGGGTAACTTCCTCCCAATGCTCTAATTTTTAAAGAGACTTTGATGTTTAAATCAACTGTTGGGTTATCTGTTGTCTCTCCTGTAATTTCCAATTCACAAGACATCTTATAATTTACCACTACATCATTAAAATCATAATCTCCGATGCCAGGCCAGGTATCCTCAAACATGATAGTTCCATATCCACCGTATGCCGGGATTTTTATATTGTAGAGATTACCCTGTGATACATTGGGCTCGGTGAATATGATATCATCGGATGTTACAGCTCTGGTATCAGCTCCGTTTATTGAGCTTTTAATTGTTCTATTGCCATTTCCTTGTGGATATTGCACGTAAATTGCTTTTTGTGAATAAGGCAAATCGAAATTAAAAGTCGTTTTGCCTGATGGAACAGGTAATACGGCAAATTGGCTATCGTCACTGCATGTCTCGTTTAAATAAAAAGAAGCAGTGGTTGCTGAAGGCGATTGAATAGAGAGAGCTACTCCTTGAGTACTTGACCAGTCAAAATTATCAGGAACATTTAACTCTGAAGTTTGTTTTGGAGTTGGAACAGACAAGTTTTTGTCGTCATTTACGCACGATGTGAAAATAAACATCGTAAATAGGGCTGAATAAAGGAAATGATAATTTGTTCTCATATTTTAAAGTGTTTATTGTTTCATTTGCACTGCAAATATATTTGTATATTTTGACTATTCGCTATTTTTACTTGATTATTTGAAAATAATATTGGATATTTAACGGTTATTTAACAATTGGCAGGTGTTTTGATTCTAATAATGCAAATATATAATTGGAAATGGAAATGGCAGGCTGCGGTTTTTTTAAGAAAACGTTAATATAATAACCGGATTTTACAAAAAAAAGTGCGATATTTGCGACATGATTCAGATAGAGACAATATTCGATATATTAGTGAAAGGCTTTATTATTGGCGTTGTTGTGTCCGCACCCCTCGGTCCGGTGGGCGTATTATGCATCCAGAGGACTCTGAATAAAGGGCGTTGGTACGGATTTGTAACGGGGCTGGGGGCCTCATTGAGCGATATAGCATACGCTTTGCTCACCGGCTACGGAATGAGTTTTGTGTTCGATTATATTAATAAGAATATTTTCTATTTGCAGTTATTGGGGAGTGTCATGCTACTCCTTTTTGGTATATATACCTTTCGTAGCAATCCGGTGCAATCCATTCGTCCGGCTTCGTCCAGCAAAGGCTCTTATTTCCATAATTTTATTACCGCCTTTTTCGTCACTCTATCCAACCCCTTGATAATCTTCCTGTTTATCGGACTTTTTGCCCGCTTTGCCTTTGTGCAGCCGGGAGTCCTGGTGTTTGAAGAGATCACGGGATATCTTGCAATTGCTATAGGAGCATTGACTTGGTGGTTGGGTATCACTTATTTTGTGAATAAGGTGCGCACTAAATTCAATTTACGTGGTATCTGGATACTGAATCGTGTTGTAGGAAGTATCGTAATGCTGGTATCTGTTGCCGGATTGATTTATACTTTGTTGGGAGAGTCACTTTATTAAGAGATAACATAATGAATCAGATAGCACAACAACTGAAAGAGAAGAATATTGCCGAATACCTTATATATATGTGGCAAGAGGAAGACTTGATCCGTGCCAATCATTGTGAACCGGAAGAGATGGAGGCAAATGTAATTGCCCGCTATCCGGAAGAACAGCGGCCTGCCATGCGAGAATGGTATACCAACCTGATTACGATGATGGGCGAGGAAGGAGTACGGGAAAAGGGTCATCTGCAGATTAATAAGAACGTGATTATCAATCTGACAGAGTTGCACAACGCATTGTCCTCTTCTCCTAAATTTCCTTTTTACAGTGCTGCTTATTTCAAGGCATTACCGTTTATCGTAGAATTACGGAATAAAAACGGCAAGAAAGATGAACCCGAACTGGAAACCTGTTTTGAAGCGTTGTATGGAGTACTCCTGCTTCGTCTTCAAAAGAAGTCTATCAGCGAAGGAACTGCCAAGGCAGTGGAGGCTATCACTAGTTTCCTTTCTATGTTGGCAAATTATTATGATAAAGACCGTAAAGGTGAATTAAAACTGGATGAATAAATGAGAATTTTAGTAACGGGTGCCAACGGTCAGCTTGGCAATGAGATGCAGGTGCTTGCGAAAGAGAACCCGCAACATACGTATTATTTCACAGATGTGCAGGAACTCGATATCTGTGACAAGCAAGCTGTGTGGACTTATATGGCAGAGAAGCAGATTGAGCTTGTTGTTAATTGTGCTGCTTATACAGCTGTAGATAAAGCTGAAGATAATAAAGAATTAGCATACAAATTGAATTGTGAAGCACCGAAACAACTGGCAAGTGCGGCCCAAGCCAATGGTGCTGCCATGATACAAGTATCTACTGACTATGTATTTGACGGTACTGCGCATACTCCATACACGGAAGACTGCAATCCTTGCCCGGATTCTGTATACGGCACCACTAAACTGGAAGGAGAAAAGGAGGTAATGAATCACTGCGAGCAAGCAGTCGTTATCCGTACCGCATGGCTCTATTCTATTTTTGGCAATAATTTCGTAAAGACGATGCTTCGTCTTGGAAAAGAGCGTGACAGCCTGGGAGTTGTTTTCGACCAGATCGGGACTCCGACGTATGCCAATGACCTGGCACGGGCCATCTATGCTATTATTAATAAAGGTATTGTTCGCGGTATCTACCATTTCAGCAATGAGGGAGTTTGTTCCTGGTATGATTTCACGGTAGCTATTCATCGTCTGGCAGGAATAACCACCTGCAAAGTGAAACCTTTGCATACAGCCGAATATCCCGCGAAAGCAAACCGCCCGGCATATTCCGTGCTTGATAAAACAAAAATAAAAACAACGTTCGATATAGAGATTCCTCATTGGGAGGAGAGCCTCAAACAATGCTTGATAAAATTAGGAATGAAAAATGAAGAATGAAGAATTTCGATGCGGCTTTATAGATAGCGTAACAATTCTTCTTTCATCATTCATCATTCATCATTCATCATTCATCATTCTTCATTCTTCATTCATATTAATATATGGCAGATAATACAGAAATTTTGAGACGGCGAACGTTCGCCATTATTGCGCATCCGGATGCCGGTAAGACATCATTGACGGAAAAGCTATTGCTTTTCGGAGGTCAGATACAGGTAGCTGGCGCAGTAAAGAGTAATAAGATTAAAAAGACGGCTACGTCCGACTGGATGGAAATCGAGAAACAACGTGGTATTTCGGTAACGACTTCCGTGATGGAATTCGACTATCGGGACTATAAGATTAACATTCTCGATACTCCCGGTCACCAGGACTTTGCTGAAGATACATACCGCACACTGACAGCTGTAGACAGTGTTATCATCGTTGTAGACGGTGCGAAGGGTGTGGAAACACAGACGCGTAAACTGATGGAGGTGTGCCGTATGAGAAAGACTCCGGTAATTATCTTCGTCAACAAAATGGACCGTGAAGGAAAAGACCCGTTCGATTTGCTCGATGAGCTCGAAGAAGAACTGATGATTCAGGTTCGTCCCTTGTCTTGGCCGATAGAGCAGGGAGCACGTTTCAAAGGAGTATACAATATCTACGAACAGAAACTGGACTTGTATCAGCCATCCAAACAGATGGTAACAGAGAAAGTGGCAGTCGATATTCATACGGAAGAACTGGATCAGCAGATTGGTAAGTCGTTGGCAGACAAACTGCGTGGCGATTTGGAACTGATCGAGGGTGTTTATCCGGAATTTGATTCGGAATCCTATTTGGCAGGAGACTGTGCACCTGTATTCTTTGGATCGGCGTTGAACAACTTCGGTGTGCAAGAGTTGCTGAACTGTTTCGTCGAGATAGCTCCCAGCCCTCGTCCTGTACAGGCAGAAGAGCGTGAAGTGAAACCTGACGAACCGAAATTCACCGGCTTCATCTTTAAGATAACTGCCAATATCGATCCTAACCATCGTTCTTGTGTGGCATTCTGTAAGATTTGCTCCGGTAAGTTTGTCCGCAACGCTCCATATACACACGTCCGTCATGGAAAAACAGTGCGTTTTTCATCGCCTACCCAGTTTATGGCACAGCGCAAAACGACGATTGACGAAGCATACGCAGGAGATATTATCGGTCTGCCGGATAATGGTACCTTTAAGATTGGCGATACATTGACAGAGGGTGAACTGCTTCATTTCCGCGGATTGCCGAGCTTCTCGCCGGAAATGTTCAAGTATATCGAGAATGCCGATCCGATGAAACAGAAACAGTTGGCAAAAGGTATCGACCAGTTGATGGATGAAGGTGTGGCACAGCTGTTTGTCAATCAATTCAATGGCCGTAAGATTATTGGTACGGTAGGACAGTTGCAGTTCGAGGTCATTCAGTATCGTTTGTTGAATGAATACAATGCATCCTGTCGCTGGGAGCCGGTAAGCCTTTATAAGGCCTGCTGGGTAGAAAGCGATGATCCGGCGGAGCTGGAAGCCTTCAAGAAACGTAAATACCAGTACATGGCAAAGGATAGAGAAGGACGCGATGTGTTTTTGGCGGACTCCAGTTATGTACTTCAGATGGCTCAAATAGACTTTAAACACATAAAATTCCACTTTACAAGTGAGTTTTAGAACATATTCGTACGATTTTAACTAAAAAATCAGGTAAAAAAAGGAAAAACATATCTCATATAAATGAGTGAAGAGAAATGAAGACACTATCCTGGGATAAAATTCAGCAAGGGGATGAAGAGGCATTCCGGCAGCTTTATGAGCAATATGCAGATTTACTGTATGGATATGGCATGAAGATAGCCGGTGATGATACGCTGGTGACCGAGGCGATACAGTCGTTGTTTGTTTACATCTTTGAGAAAAGAGAAACTTGCGCGGCGCCTCAATCCATACCCGCTTACTTGTGTGTTTCGTTGAGACACATGATAGTGAACGAACTGAAAAAAGAGAATAGTGGATCATTCAAATCACTGGATGAAGTAGGCACAAACGAATATCAGTTTGATCTGGAGATCGATATTGAAACTGCTATTATCCATTCAGAGTTGGAAAAAGAACAGCTGGAAGTTTTGCAGAAAGAGCTGAACAATTTGACAAAGCAACAGCGGGAGGTATTGTATCTTAAGTACTATAAGAAAATGAGTCCGGAAGAAATAGCCCAGGTGATGGGACTCACTTCGCGTACAGTTTATAATACTACTCATATGGCTATATCCAGTCTACGGGAGCGCATGAGCAAATCTTTCTTGTTACTGGTGGCAGCTAATTTGTGGATTTTTAATTGAGGTGAGATATGGAAAAGTGGACAGAATCTTTAGAACAATACCTGGAGGAAGGTAAGCTTCCTCTAGTGGGCGAAATATTTTCCCGTAAGAAAGAAATAGGCGATAAATTAAAGTTGCAGCGCGAAGAAAGCCATAAGATTACCTTAAGCCGGAAAAGAAAACAAAGTGTAGGAAAAAGCTTCTCCTTCTCTTGGGGAGTGGCAGCTGCGGTCGTTCTTCTTTTGGGAGTAGGTAGTTACTTCCTGGCAGAGGAAAAGGTGGTGACGGATAACACTGCAATGAATTATGAATTGCCCGATGGCAGTAGTGTGCAGGTGATGGAAAACTCACGTCTGACTTACAATCATATCACATGGCTTTGGGAGCGTAAGTTGCAATTGTTGGGCAAAGCCTCTTTCAATGTAACCAAAGGCAAGACATTCACCGTCAGCACTGAAGCCGGCGACGTGACGGTACTCGGTACTAAATTCTTGGTCGATCAGCAGGGAAAGAAGATGTTCGTAAACTGTGAGGAAGGAAGCGTGAAAGTTGAGACTGCCGTAGGTAAGCGTACATTGCTTGCCGGTGAAAGTGTGCGTTGCGATGAAACCAAGATTGTGCCAGTAGAAAAAAAGGCGGACGAATCGGAGTTCCCCGAAGTGTTGGGGTATGAAGACGATCCGCTAATAAATGTAGTGGCAGATATTGAGCATATATTTGAAGTAACAGTCGTCGGACATGAGAAATGCGAGGGGCTGACCTACAACGGGACGGTCTTAACGAAAGACCTGAACGCCACACTGGAAAAAGTCTTTGGATCGTGTGGGATCAGTTATCAAATTCGAGGGAAAGAAATTATTTTGCAATAAAAAAAGCCTCTTCTGACTATCCAGAAGAGGCTTTTTTGTTTTTCTTCAAATTTTCTTCATTTTTTCTTGGTAAAAAAACAACAGATGCTTCTCTTTCTAATAGATGAGCTATTTAATGATATTTGAAGAAAACGGTAGAATTGATTAGAAGATTAAATGTTGTAGTAGAAGAAATTAGAAATTATCCGGCAGAAATAAGGCCGGGATTCAGAACAAACAATAGATGTTTTATAGAGAATTACAAGCTAAACTCAAAACAAACAATAGATGCTTTTTATAAAATTTAAATTTAACCCAAAACAAACAATGTTTTAAAAGAAATGCAAACTAGGGCTCAAAGCAAACAATAGACAGCGGCAGATGAATTATTCCTGCCACAAACGTAAGCCGGAAAGATTCCCTCATCGGACGTGATATGAGCTTTAGAGGCTTGTTTTTCCGATTAAACAGACTTAGTTGGCTTAAAAAAAGGGTTTTTCAACTAGACTGCTACGCTAATTAAAAGAATGAAAGCCGTGATGGCCCATGAGAGGTTTAACAAGACCGGTTTTATCTGGTAGTTTAATAGTAGGTTAAGAGAGTATGAAACCAGAAAAGGGCTGAACCGGTCTATCATTGAGTATTTTTATTTAATAATTGTTTTATCAGAATGTGAGAGAAAGTTGAGGGGCTTTCTCTCACATTTTTTTTGTAGGAACGATAGATAGGACGATTTACTATTGGACTATTTACCATTTACTATTTGGGTTGTGCAATAGAAGCAGATAGTAAATAAGATAAATGGGAATTTAGTTTAGATGTGGATGGCACGCTAAATCATAAATCATAAATTATAAATCATAAATCATAAACTTCCCCAGTTTTCCAATCAGAGAAATGACGTTTTTATACATTATATTCCTTTCTTAATTTATTTTATAATAAAAATTTGGTATTTTCGGACGCTTTTTAGACGAACAACTTAAAATACTAATAGTTTATTATATGGAAAATATCGAAACAGCGATCCTGCTGATGGTGGTCGGAATGGCTACCGTGTTTGTTATTCTGCTGATTGTGATTTGTTTAGGTAAGTTGTTGATTACATTAGTCAACAAGTATGCTCCTGAAGAAGTGGTTCCTGTGAAGCGGGAAGCATCGCAAGGTCCTGCCCCTGTTCCGGGAAACATCTTAGCCGCCATTACAGCTGCTGTAAATGTGGTGACACAAGGTAAAGGAAAAATCACTAAAGTAGAAAAATTATAAATCTATAAAGAATATCACTGAAAGACATGAAAAGAGAAGTAAAGTTTAGTTTGGTTTTCCGAGATATGTGGCAATCTGCCGGAAAATACGTACCTCGTGTAGACCAACTCGTAAAGGTAGCTCCTGCCATCATTGAAATGGGCTGTTTTGCCCGCGTAGAAACAAACGGCGGAGGTTTTGAACAGGTAAATTTATTGTTTGGTGAAAACCCGAATAAAGCTGTGCGCGAATGGACAAAACCGTTCCATGAAGCCGGTATTCAAACCCACATGCTCGACCGCGCACTGAACGGACTCCGTATGAGCCCCGTTCCGGCAGACGTCCGCAAATTATTCTACAAAGTAAAGAAAGCACAAGGAACAGACATTACCCGTACGTTCTGCGGATTGAACGACGTGCGTAACATTGCTCCTTCCATCACATACGCAAAGGAAGCAGGCATGATTTCGCAATGCTCGCTTTGCATCACTCATTCGCCTATCCATACCGTAGAGTATTACACCAATATGGCGCTGGAACTCATCAAACTGGGAGCAGACGAAATCTGTATCAAAGACATGGCAGGTATCGGCCGTCCTGTATCGTTAGGTAAGATCGTAGCAAATATCAAGGCGGCACATCCCGAAATCCCCGTTCAGTATCACAGTCATGCAGGTCCCGGATTCAATATGGCAAGTATCCTCGAAGTATGCGAAGCCGGTTGTGACTACATCGACGTAGGCATGGAACCACTATCATGGGGAACAGGCCACGCTGACTTGCTTAGTGTGCAGGCAATGCTGAAAGACGCCGGATATCAAGTGCCCGAAATCAATATGGAAGCCTACATGAAAGTGCGCGGCATGATTCAGGAATTTATGGACGACTTCCTCGGCTTGTATATCAGCCCGAAAAACCGTCTGATGAACTCCTTGCTGATTGCTCCCGGACTTCCCGGCGGTATGATGGGTAGTTTGATGGCCGACCTCGAATCCAATTTGGAATCAATCAATAAATATAAGGCAAAACACAATCTGCCGTTTATGACGCAAGACCAGTTGCTCATCAAGCTCTTTGATGAAGTAGCTTACGTATGGCCTCGTGTCGGTTATCCTCCATTGGTGACTCCGTTCAGCCAATACGTGAAGAACCTCGCCATGATGAATGTGATGGCCATGGAAAAAGGAAAAGAACGTTGGGGAATGATTGCCGATGATATTTGGGATATGATTCTGGGTAAAGCCGGACGTCTGCCGGGCAAACTTGCTCCCGAAATCATTGAAAAGGCAGAACGTGAAGGACGTAAGTTCTTTGAAGGTGATCCGCAGAATAATTATCCCGATGCCCTCGACAAATATCGCAAACTGATGAAAGAGAACAAATGGGAAGTGGGACAGGACGACGAAGAACTCTTCGAATATGCTATGCACCCGGCTCAATATGAGGCTTACAAGAGTGGCAAAGCAAAAGAAGACTTCCTGGAAGACGTAGCCAAACGTCGTGCCGAAAAAGATAAATCTCCGGAAGAAGATGCCAAACCGAAGACACTGACCGTACAAGTGGACGGACAGGCTTATCGTGTGACGGTAGCATACGGTGATGCCGAACTACCTGTTGCTCCTGCAGGTGCTGCCGCTGCTCCGGCAGGAGAGGGTAAAGAAGTACTTTCTCCGTTGGAAGGCAAGTTCTTCTTAGTGAAAGGTGCGCAGGAAACTCCTTTGCAAGTAGGTGACACTGTGAAAGAAGGTGATGTAATCTGCTATGTAGAAGCGATGAAGACCTACAATGCCATCCGTGCAGAGTTTGGCGGTACAGTGACTGCTATCTGTGTCAACCCGGGAGATGCTGTTTCAGAAGATGACGTATTAATGAAGATAGGATAATGAACGAAATATTTGAGAACTTATATGACATGACTGCGTTCAGCAATATCATTGCCGAACCGCAGTTCCTGATAATGTATGCCATCGCGTTCGTTCTGCTCTATTTGGGTATTAAGAAACAGTACGAGCCGTTGCTGCTTGTCCCTATCGCTTTCGGTGTGTTGCTAGCCAACTTCCCCGGAGGAGATATGGGCGTGATTCAGGCCGACGAAAATGGTATGGTAATGGTAAACGGAGTGTTGAAGAACATCTGGGAAATGCCTTTGCATGACATTGCCCACGAACTGGGAATCATGAACTTCATCTATTATATGTTGATTAAAACAGGTTTCCTGCCTCCGATCATCTTTATGGGTGTCGGTGCGCTGACGGACTTCGGGCCGATGTTGCGTAACCTGCATCTTTCTATATTCGGTGCAGCTGCACAGTTGGGTATCTTTACCGTATTGCTGGTAGCCATCCTGATGGGATTCACTCCACAGGAAGCCGCTTCTCTGGGCATTATCGGTGGCGCGGATGGTCCGACAGCCATCTTTACTACCATCAAACTGGCGCCGCATTTGCTGGGCCCGATTGCCATTGCCGCTTATTCGTACATGGCGCTCGTTCCGGTGATTATTCCGCTGGTAGTGAAGCTGTTCTGTACGAAGAAAGAGTTGAGCATCAACATGAAAGAACAGGAAAAGAAGTACCCTTCGAAGACTGAAATCAAGAACCTGCGTGTGTTGAAGATTATCTTCCCGATTGTGGTAACTACTATTGTTGCCCTCTTCGTGCCAAGTGCAGTGCCTTTGGTGGGTATGTTGATGTTTGGTAACCTGGTGAAAGAAATCGGAACCAACACATTCCGCTTGTTCGATGCCGCTTCCAATAGCATCATGAATGCTGCCACCATCTTCCTCGGACTGTCCGTAGGAGCAACGATGACAGCCGAAGCATTCCTCAACTGGACAACAATCGGTATTGTGATCGGTGGATTCCTTGCATTTGCACTTTCTATAACCGGTGGTATTTTCTTTGTGAAACTGGTAAATCTCTTCTCGAAGAAGAAAATCAATCCGCTTATCGGCGCTACTGGTTTGAGTGCCGTTCCGATGGCGAGCCGTGTAGCCAATGAGATTGCTTTGAAATACGATCCGAAGAATCACGTATTGCAGTATTGCATGGCAAGCAACATCTCCGGAGTAATCGGTTCTGCCGTGGCTGCGGGTGTGTTGATCTCCTTCCTTGCGTAAGCGAGGAGAATCTTCATCATTGAAGATCTTATTTCTTCATGGAGAAATACTTTTTATACATTCAAGTTTGGCAGACTCATTTGATAACGCTACCTTTGTGAGTAATGTATAACAGTAAAAACGGAAAGCGTATGAGCACAATGTCATTAGAGGCGGAAAAGAATGCACTGATTCGTCAGATTCTGGATGTGGATGATATAGCTATCCTGAAAAAGATAAGATCAATGTTGAATCATGAAGAAGAACAGGTGAGGGTGGTTGCTGAAGAGGCAACTCCTTATCGGACAAAGACCGAAATTCTGGAAAGCCTTGATGAGGCGTGCAAGGAATTGAAGTTGAATCTGGAAGGTAAGCTGGATTTTAAGCCAGCGGAGGATTTGCTGGATGAGTTGTGATATAACGTATTCTCCTCGTTTTGCGAGAGAATTGAAAAAATTGAGCAAACATTACAAATCTCTGAAGTTGGATTATGCCAATTTATTGGAATCTCTGAAAGCGAATCCTGAACAAGGAGTCAGTTTGGGGAATAATCTTCGTAAGGTTCGCATGGCCATTACTTCGAAGAATAAAGGAAAGAGCGGAGGTGCGCGAGTGATAACCTATACGGTGATTCTGACAGAGATAGATTCGGAAATAAAGTTGCTTACTATCTATGACAAGTCCGAATGTGAAAGTTTGACAGATAAGGAAATAGAAGATATCCTGAAGCAAAACGGTATTTTGTAGTCCTTATGATATAAAAAGAAATCGTCCTGTTTCACGGTTACGTGATAACAGGACGATTTCTTTTATAAGACTAAGACTTTGTGAACAAGTTTCTTTTGTTTCTAAATTTATTCACTGATAACCTTTCTGTATTCCGCTACCGCCATCTTTTCCGACAGATATGCATTAATCAGATTGGTGTGCGCCTGCGTCCATGACAATTGTGCGGAGAGTACATCCACCATGTTTGCCTTTCCCTCATTATACGAGAAAGAAACCAAATCAAGATTTTCATTAGCCAGACTCATAGTTTCTTTGGCGGTTTTCACTTGATATTCCGTTTCCGTCAGTTTGGTCAGGGCGGCAGAAAGTTCCTCGTTGATATTATCCGTCACATAACTTTGTTGCAGTTTCTGTATGCCGATATACGCTTTCTGCTGACGGTTTGTTTTAAACCGGGCTCCCCAACGGAAGATCGGTATATTCAGGTTAATGCCGACGATGGGATTGAAAGAAACATCATAACCGAGGTTAGGTGTAGCTGTAGCCCATCCACCGCTGAAATACATATTCAATTGCGGGTTGAACTGGCTAAGAGCCGCTTTGCGTTGCGCCTGACTTTTCATGATATTCACCTCCGTACTTTCGTAATCCGCGCGACGTTGCAGTACATTCTCTAGAGAAAGGATCTGCACCGGAGCGGAAGCCGTGTCAATCGTGTACAGACTGTCTACGGGATTGTTCGGCTCTTCTCCCATCAGGATATTCAGCTTTTGCAGCGCCAGGGTATAATTCTGACGCGCCTTGATATATTGCAATTCCGCTTCTTTCAACCGGGTGGAAATCATTAATAAGTCCGTGCGACTAATCATACCGTCGTTAAAACGATCCTGAATGATGTCATACTGTTGCTTCACAATACTTTGATACTTGTCCGCCGCCTGCAACATAGCCTGTGAAGCAGAAGCATTCCAATAAACTGCATCGCTCTGATAATGAATCTGGTCGATGGTAAGCTCCTCATTTAGTTGATTCAGCTTTTCGTCCGCTTTGGCAATCTTGTGCTGGGCGTTGAGTGCCCCGCCCGTGTACAACGGTTGTGAGACGATAAATACACCTTGATAGGTGTGGTTGCGGTATTCGCCTACCGGTTCGTTCCAGGCATTAAGGTCGCTCATGTTGAGGGTCCCGTCCGCATTGACATCAATTTTTGGCAAGAATCCCGTGTGAGCAATCTTTCGTGCTTCCGTACTTGCCATTGTCTTTAGTTTCTGTTGCTTCAGAATCTGACTGTAAGCTTCCACTTTATCCCGGTAAGCTTCCCGGCTAAGATAGGGCTGCTGTGCTCCGGCTGTGAGGCCAAGGAGCAGCAGAGACAGAGTTATAAGTTGAGTTTTCATTTTATTCAATCTATACAATAAATTCAAGTTTCATATAAGAGAAGGCAATTAACCTTTGATTCTTTGAATGGCACAATAAGCTACCGGAAGAACAAACAATGTCAGTGCCGAAGCCACCAACAAACCTCCCATAATCGTAGCCGCCATACCGCCGAACATCGCGTCGAACAACAATGGCAACATACCCAGAATGGTAGTGCCGGACGCCATCGCTACGGGGACAATACGACTCGTTGTAGCACTGACAACAGCATCCAACGGTTTTTTGCCCGTTTTTGCCTCCAGATCAATCTGTTCCACCAGTACAATCGCATTTTTGATATTCATCCCAATCAGTCCGAGCAAACCAAGGATGGAGAAGAAGTCGAACGACTTGCCTAGCAACACCAATCCCAAAACGATACCGATAAAAATAAGCGGTAACATCAACAAGATCACTGTCGGCTTACGATACGTCCTGAACAAGAACAACAGCGTGACGAACATCAGGAAGAACGTCAACGGTAAATTTTTGGCCAACGCCTCGTTAGACTCCACCTGACTTTCCTGCTCCCCGAAATACTTCATCGTATACCCCTCCGGCACTTTAATCTCTTTCTGCACCAGCGGCCAAACCTCATTGAAAGCAGCAATCGCATTCACTCCGCGACGCGGATCGCATTGCGCCATCATCACCATTTGCCGGTTGTAATTCTTCACATTTGAGAAACGATATTGGAAATCAAATTCCGATACCACCTGTTCCAGACTGGTCGTTTCATTCCCCGTGCCGAACACAGGCAACGTGCGCAGGTCATTGATGCGGAACGAATCCACCGTGTTATCCTTCAATAAGATAGGAAGCACCTGATCGCCCTGCCGGTACTCTCCAAGCGTCATACCTGTGGTTCCGATCTGTATACTTTGTGCCATTCCCTGACGCGATACCCCTAACGGTTGCGCCCGTTCGGGACTATATACAGGCTTCCATACAGGAACTTTATTTCCCCACGAATTGCGCACATTGATTAAATCCGGATTCCGGTGCATAATCTCCAAAGCCTGATTGGTGAGCGCCACAAGCGTGTCTACATTCGGACCGATAAACCCGATTTCGATAGCAGCATCCACCGCAGGCGACAGTTTAAACAGACTGGTACGGGTAATCGCATTCGGATAATTCGCCTTCATGTACGCGTCGAAATCTTCCTCATACTCTTTCGTATATTTACTGTCCGTCAATTCAACCAATACATTGGCAAAATTCGGTTTCGGCCCTACCGAAGTAGAAGCCAGATAATACCTTAACGGCGTGCTGCCGAAGGTGATCGATACTTTCTTCACTTCCGGCTGCTTTGCCAGATGCTCTTCTACGGATTTCATCTCTTTCACTACATCATTGATGCTATACCCGTCGGGATAAAACACGTCCGCCCGGAAATAAGGCTTATCGAGAGAAGGGAAGAAGTTTTGCGGCATCATTCCCATGATAACCAGCGAAGCAACAAAGAGCACTACCATCGAACCCAGTGTCAATGTTTTCCTGCGAATCAGCGTGCGGAGGATGGAGGCGAATTTGTGATAGAACGGTTTGTCATACGGGTCTTTCGTGCCGTCCTTTGCTTTCGCTTTCAGGATGAAATTACCGAAAACAGTGGTCTGCGTCAGCGCGAGCACCCAGCTCAATCCCAGTGAGATGGCAAGCACCACAAAAAGCGGTTTCACGATTTCCGCCACGGCAGAAGGAGCAAGGTAGAGCGGGAGGAACGAACAGATAGCGATGAACGTAGCCCCAAGCAATCCCCATTGCGGACCGGTTGCGCCGTCTATCAGCGCTTTCCGCCGGTCTACTCCGCGGGCGATGGCAATCTGTGCGTTGTCCGTTACCACGATGGCGTTATCCACCAGCATCCCCATGGCGATGATAAATCCCGCCAATGATGTACGGTTCAGCCCGACACCGAAGAAAGACATGATAAGCAATGTGCCGCCAATAGAGAAAATCAGTGACGAGCCGATCAGCACACCTGCGCGCAAACCCATCACCAACATGATAATCACAATAACAATCAGAATCGATTCGATCAGATTGATGATAAATCCGTTGTTGGCTTCGTTGGCAATTTCGTTCTCCAGATACAGGCTTTGCAGTTCCAGTCCTACAGGCATCAGTGGCAACAATTCGTCCAGTTTGGCTTTCACGTTCTTGCCCGTCTGCACCACGTCCCGTTGCGGGTCGGTGGAGACGCCGATGCCGATGGCACGTTTGCCGTTCACGTGCATGATATTGGATGGAGGGTCCATGTACCCTTTTTCGATGACGGCGATATCGCCCAGTTTCACTTGTCCGGCTTTGGTGGTAATCACCTGGTTGCGGATATCGTCTACGGTGGTATACATACCGTTGGCAGTCACCCGGAGCTGTTGCTCGCCGGCACGGATTTCTCCGGTATTGATAATCTGGTTCTGCGATTGCAACAGACTGGCAAGCTGTTTCGGGTCGATGCCCATACCTACGAGCTTATTGGTGGAAATAAAAATATTGACCACCTCCGTCTGCGTCCCGAACAGGGCGACTTTCATCACCCCGTCCGCCGTCACTACCTGCGTCTTGATCCGTTCCGCCCAGTTGCGCATCTCTTCGTATGTGTAACCGTCGTCCGCCGTCAGACCGTAATAGATACCGAACACGTCGCCGAAATCATCGGAAACCGTCGGTGCGGAAGCACCGCTCGGCAACTGTGGCTGTATATTTAGCACCTTCCGTCGCAACTCATCCCACTTCTGCGGAATGGAGCTTGCCGACAAGGAAGGTTGCAACTCGAATGTGATTTTTGAGAGCCCGTACATCGATTCCGATTTTATCTTGTACACACCGCTCATACTTTGAATCTCACGAGAGATAGGCTCGGTAATCAACCGCTCCACTTCTGCCGGTTCGGCACCCGGATAGCGGGTCATAATAACCGCCGACTTTATGACGAAAGGAGCATCCTCTTTCTTACCCAGCTTGCCGAAGGAAGTGATTCCCCCAATCAGCAATACAGCAAGAAAGAAATAGATGATTTTCGTATTATCTAATGAATATTTGGCTAAACTCATAATAAATGATCGTTGATAATTGATGAATGACAGCGGATAAATGATACTTAATCATTTATCAACTATCACCTGTCAACAGTTGTGATAGATTCTCCTTCTACTAGTTGGTATACGCCTGCTATGACGATTTTTTCACCGGGTTTCAAACCTTCCGAGATGAGCGCCTGTGCTTCTCCGGTCGGGGCGTTGACGGTCACTTCCCGTTTGTGGACTTTGTTGTCTTCTACCACCCAGACATACATTTTATTCCCTTCGCTTTCGCCGAATACGGCACTAAGCGGTACAATCGTCCAGCTATCCTGCACCAACGGACCTACATCTGCCGTGAAACGGATGCTGCACGTGAAACCGGGTTTCACAGCATACAGATCGCGGTCGAATGACGGATCGTCAATCGTGATGCTGACCGGAATTCCTGTGCCATCCGTAGAAATATCAAGATATTCTTCCAGTTTCGCTTGAAACACGTGTCCTTTAAATGTGTCGAACTCTACAAGGAAACGCGGGTCTTTGGCGCGCAACAAATAAAGATACGCATCCGGAATGGTGAATTTGATACGCAGATTGTGTGTATTGACAAGCTGCACGATACCCTCACCGGAGTTGACACGCTGATAGTTTTCCACCAGTCGTTTTTCGATAGAACCGTCGAAAGGAGCTGTTAGCTTGGTGTCGCGCATATTGTTGGCAGACAGTTCGTATTCAGACTTCGCCTTCTGGAAGTTGGCGAGGCTGATTTCATATTCCTGTACGGAGATTGCTTGCCGGGAGAGGAGCCGTTTGTTACGTTCCACTTGTGCCGAAGCCGTTTCGTATGCCGATTTCGTAGCGGCATATTGCAACGCAATGTCTCTGGGGTCGATAGCTGCGATGAGTTGTCCTTTTTTCACTTTCTGTCCTTCGATGACAGGAAGCTGGATGATTTGTCCGTTGACCCGGAAAGCCAGCTTCACATATTCCACCGCTTCCACGATTCCCGAGAAATCTTTTCTGATAATCGATCTTGACTCGACAATCGTAGTCTTTACAGGACGTGCAGTTGTCGTTGTCGTTTCTTTTTTCTGTCCGCAGCCAGCCAGCAAGATTGCAGCCGCCAGGACGAATCCAAATTTCTTTTTCATATACCACGTTGATGTTTAGAGGTTTTGCGTTGATAAATAGCGAATAATATACTAAAACAACTCTTGTTTATTTATGTTCAATATTCCTATCTTTTCATATCCTGCCTCTTAACCTTTATATGGAACACAAAAAAAACGGGAACTTTACCGTTTCTAAGGTAAAATTCCCGTCCAACTCTTTTGTTTCATTTTACATCATCAGGTTCTGACCTCCAATGACGCCTGCAATAGCAGTAGCAACCGCAATGACGACTTTTAAAATCGTATTCCAAATGGATTTCTTCATAATTCAACACCTCCTTTCCATACCACACTATCCTCTATCACCTACTATATTACGCTGCCGGATCAGGCGCTTCCTGACCACCGCCGCCCGGTTTGTCATCACCCGAACCTCCGGTGTTGCCACCGCCTCCCGCTCCCAGTGCTTTCGTCAACTGGTTGACGTGGATATATGACGCTCCCTGAATCAGCGCACGGGTAATATTTCCACCGGCATCCCGCGTATATTCCGGGGTAAACTGGCAACGCAATCCCGTGATTTGTGCCGGACTAACATCGGCTTCCGCATCCACCCCCTTGCAGCGTGACTGGCACACCATGGTAAATGTGCCCAATCCTTCGAGCTTCACTGTCCTGCTGTTGAGCAACTGCTCGCGCATCACTGCCATCAGGTTTCGGATCACGTTGTGCACGTCACCGGCCGTCAGTGATGACCGTTCGGCAATCGTTTCGCCAATCATTTGCGTATCCACTACGTTTCCCATTTTAATCAGGCAGGGATGCCATTTCTTCTTTTTGTCCTTCGATGCGATATTGGACTGAACCGCTTTGTAAATCAACATACTGATTTCCTCCTTTTTAAGTGAATAAATAAGATTTTATTGAGTCAGTAAACGAACGTTTTCTGTCTCTTTTACAGTAGCAAAGATACCCCAACCGGCAGGGGAGGAAACATGAAACGGTATCTGCCGGTAAGTGAAGGCAAACGCTTGAATATCTGTGTATTTGCTTGCATTTCTACGCAAAAAACAGTATCTTTACATGACGTAAATAATAAATTAAAAGAAGAAAATCTATGAAGAAAACGGAATTGGCATTACTCTATATGCCGTATGCAAGTGCCGATGTGGCAAGAAGACATTTAAATAAATGTATCCGCCGAAACCGGGAGTTGCTGGAGGCTCTCGAAGCTACCGGCTGGGCGTTTTGGATACATTGGCTCACACCGTTGCAGGTGGAGCTGATTGAGAAGTATTTGGGAGAGCCTTAATCCCTAAATCCATCCCTCTGACGAGAATAAGTCTTTGGCTCCCTTCCACGGTTGCACCTGCATGCCCGGTTCGGGTGGCGGCGTACAAGGGGAATATCTTCCGTTGGTTACATCGTAGCAGAACGCTGCGTTTCCCTTTGTTCCGAAATTACGGAAACGGGTTTTCTCGACGTGTATATACACGATCCCCATTTCATCTTGACGGTCTACCACTATTCCGTAGTCCGTCATGTTGAAAAAGTTGGCCGAGCCGTTGATGTCATACATGGTGGGAACTTCCGTTTTCTGCGTGCCGTATTGCTTGTTCATCTTTCTCGGATGCGCCACCAGAATGACGAGGCAGGAGTTGAGCCGGGCAAAACGTGCCAGACTATTCATGAATGAACCGATATACCCTGTCTCCGTCATGCCTGCCGGGATCTGATGGTTGATGTAATTGTACGGGTCGATGACAAACACACGGATGCCGTGACGGTGTACCAGTTCGCGTGCCTTCGACAAGACGTTGCCCAGTGTGAAATCCCCGTCCGGGAGAATGTGCCAGACGCGTTGCGAAAGATAATCCACTACGCGGGCGAATTCCTCCTCCGTAGAGAAATCTTTGCGGAAACGGTGTCCCAGCAGTTTCTCCGCCAGTTTGGCATGATGATACTCGATTGGCGTGTTCTCCGGACTGAAATATCCCGCTCGCCAATCTTGGCGGGTGCAGAGCCGGAGCACTATCTCATCCACAAAGTCCGATTTGCCATGTCCGGGAATACCGGTGACGGTGAGCACCCGCCCCGTTTCCAGCCTCATGATTTCGTCCAGATTCGGTATTCCCAATTCCACGCCCGAGGTATATCCCTCTTCAAACAGTTGGTGCAATCCCTCCCGTAAGTCTTCTGCCGTAAACGTACCTTCCAGGCGGGGGATGGGCGCGTCCTCCAGTGCCTTCAGTAGTGCGTCCGGGCCTTCCGCCACGAGCAGTTCGTTGGCGTCCTTGTATGCTTCGCCGTAGGTGACGATACGGCAGCGGTCTACCCCCAGCCGTCGGGAGAGCTCCCGGCACAGTTCCCGTCCCTTGCGGTCGGTGTCCACCGACAGATAAATCACTTGTTTCTGCTCGAAATGAGATTCCGACAATTCGTCCAGCCAGTCCAGTTGACTGTTGGCACCGTTCGGCACAGAAATGACATCCGTCCGGCCGACAGCCATGTAGGAGAGAGCATCAAATTCCCCTTCCACGAGGATGCACTCCGGCGTGTCGCGGATGGCGTCGATGTTGTAAGGGATGGTGCGCGCTCCTTGCAGCAATTTGAAGTGCTTTTGTGAGTCGCGGAACTTCGTGTTCACCAATTCCCCGTTTTCAAAAAAGTTGAAGCAGAGACAGTCCCTCTTTTCCCAACCTTTCTCCTTTCCGGATATAGGCATCGAGATGGAGGCGAAAGCCACGCCAGCTTCCACCAATACTTCCGGCGGAATGTGGCGGACGTCACGACACCATTCAATTTGCTTCTGTGTGAGTGCCCCTTGCTCTGGGTCGCCGTGCGGCTTTTCAGTGGGCGGACAACTGGAGTTGCTACCTGTTGCCGTTGGAAATTCGACCAACGGATCACCCAGCTTTCTGCCTTTTCCGGCGTATATGGCTGCCGAACCGTGTGCGCCGCAGTAGTGGCACAAATACAGTTTGGTATCGAGGTTGACACTTAGTGATTTATCACGCTTATCCGTCCGTTGGGCATGACACCAGGGACATTTTGTTTTCATTTTGCCGCTTGTGCGACCGTGGGTATCAATACCCAGTTCTTTGAATCTATCCATATTTAGTAAATGATTGAGAGATAATATGCTATCGTGTCCATTCGTTCGTCACCGGATTCCAGATATGTGCCGCCGAAGGTCGCGGCTTGGCATAAGCGGGGATGGGATGCCCGTCGTAGGTACGTATTCCGTTGGTGATGGTTTCGTAGGGCGAACATTGCTGTTGCTCTTGCCGGTTTTTGAGAAACTTCTTCAGTGCTACCTGCGTTGTGGATGACACATGGCTTCCCTGCCGGGTGAGATTGGCGAAATAGTTTTTTATTTCGTGCAGGCTGTTCATCGAGCTTTCATTCCCCCGTAAGATGATTTGTTCCCGTAAATAGTTGAAGAACCATTCTTTTTCTTCCATCATCAGCCGGGGGATGCCCGACTGAATGGCTACGACTTCATACCAGGACGTGTCGTTCATTGCCTCCTGTAGATTTTCTTCCCATGCGTTGGGGCGCATATCGGGTGTCACAGCGTTCAAGTCCGTCACCTTCAAACCATTTTCTTCTTCTTTTTCTTTTCCGTTTTCTTCAGAAGAAGAATTTTTTTTGTTTATTTCTTTATTTATAATGGGGGATGGATTTTTCTGTATATTTGACGTTTTTTTTATTTCCCGAGTGTTAAAATCCTCTTCATTTCCGTTGGCTTTCAGAGAGTTATTGACGTGCGGTTTCGTGTTGCGCTTTTTTTCATCTTCCATGTTGTCAAGTGCTTCCCTATAGTCGTCTATTGCTTTAGAATGGAGGTTCATTTTCTCATCCAGATAAAAGAGTCCGTAATTGTATAATACGCTTTCCATCAGTTCGTCGCTCACATCATAAAGGTTCTGGATGAAGGAAGCAGTTTGCGGTGCCAGAAAATGTTGTGGCTGTTGATAGAGCTTTTCCATCACAAGCCAATATAGTCCGTAGGCTTTCAGTCCGTCTTGCATAATCATCCGCAGCAGTTCGTTGTCGGTGTATGCCAGTAGGGGGTGCGGGAAATAACTTCTGATAGCAGATTCTTCGCAAAAGTCGGCATAGAGTATATGCGAGTTGTATCCTTTGCCGGGACGCCGGAAATAATGGTGGTAGAGGAGCTCAAGATGTTCGGGTTGGGCATGGAATATATTGGCGATGATTCCCATTGTCTGGATATTGACGCAGCATTTAAGCTGTGCATGAGCTTCTTCGAGCATCACCCAGTATAGTCCGTATATTTCCAGTCCTTGTTCCCGTATCAAAATACTCATGGGTATATTGCTGGAAGAAGAAGTGGGGTGATTGAAGTAACCGTTATGAATCGGTTTTCTCTTTTGTGATGCGTTGTCCGATTGTTTGGTATTTGCTGAATTAGATGTTGTCATAATAAAATATATTAGTTTCTGTTTTAAATTCTATTTTTCTGAAAATACAGATACGAAGAATCCGGCCACTTCTTTGGAAAGCAGCAAATATCGTACTCATTCTTCATGATGGAATCGGAGTATTCTCTTCGTGTATGTAATCTGTAATATAGGGAATTTTCGGAGCAGGGGAGATTTAATTCCGAAGTTCTGAAAAAGCAATGCTGGAAAAACAGATAACTGCCTCTGTCAAAAAACAAGGAAGCAGCATTGACATGATTTTTTCTCTTACTTGCGGTTGCAAAGTAACTACTTTATTTCGTATATGTCCTACAACTTTCCTTATTTAATCCATAAAATTAATTTTTTTTCACAGAAGAGCCGAATACAATCCCTGCCACTCGACACGTAAGCCATTTTCTACAATGCACGTCATAGTATGGGAGAAACCTGTTGGAGGGGTTTTCGTAGTAGGGGCGGCCGAAATAGTGTTCATATTCTGTCAGTGTCCCTGTAATGGAAAGGCAGGTTCCGTCTGTTCGTTGCAGGCAGAAATCGGCGTTGTCCCATCTCATCCGGTCTATCAGTTCTTCTACTTGGTATGCACGGCGCATAGATTCTCCCAGTGTCAACAGTGTACCGTAATTCTCTTCCGCATCTTGGCGGATAATAGCTGCCCGACGGGAAACCGTCAGGCAACTGTCATTCTTCATCGTTTTTTTCATACAGATTTCTTTGTGCTGAAATGCTCACATTTCAGTTCTTGTTAGTGGTGTAAATGTAGTGAATTTACTTGACTTTACAAAGGATAAAATTACTTATATAAAGAATGATTAGTTAAATAAATGGAATAAAATATTTTGTATTTTTCATTGTCTGAATATAGGCTTTAAAGAGCTTATGGAGGAGTTTAAAGAAAGCTGTGGAGGGAATGGAAATAGGCTGCAAAGGGCAAAGGACGGCGCTCCTTATCCTCTGTGGTGAAAACCGTGCAATAATGTCCCACATGGTAATTGGTACACTGATAATTATTCACCATTGAAACCTTTTGCGTAGTCTTTTTATCCAACTGTCACTACGTATAACGTTGTTATTCTCTCCAATCGCTTTTTTCAAATCCCGGATCCGTTCATTTTGTCTCTTCATTGCTGCCTGTATTTCGTTTATCAACGTATTTATTTCCTTCTGCAGCTGAATTTCCTCTTCTTTCAATTGAATAATGTGGGCGTATTTCTCGCAGACCATCGTTTTGTCTATACACAGTTGTTCCAGCGTATCAATATATTCTGCTGTAATGCCGGCTTTACTTCGGCGAAAGAGTTCCAGAATACATTCTTCGTCAACGTTCGGAACATTGTCTATGTATAACATAGGGAATTGTCCCATTTCCACCCAAAGCAGGATCGCTTCTTTTTCGATGTGATACTTAATCACTGCTTTTTCTACACTAATCCATTTTGGCATATCGCTTTTGTTTTAATGTGTTATAAAAAAAGGAGTAAATAACGTATTGTCCGGAGAGGTGCAACGAACACCCACGATTTTTATGATTTCGGTCGGCTGGGGAATTGGTTGGGGTATAAGGATTGTTGAAACCGACCGGATACAATAAAAGCGTGAGTGCTGTTGTACCATTATCTAAACTTGAGGCTTAGCAACACCCTTGTAGAAGACAATGATAACAACAGACACCCACGCCAAACGTTTATATATAACACATCTCTAATCGATATGTTGATATACGACCATCTACGTGGAGTATCTGCTGTATCATCTCTCTCTACAAAGAACTGCTAATTTTCAAGTTTGAGAGACAATACGTTATTTACTCCATGAAGGAATAAAAACCGCTTTTGCCTGTTTCATCACGCTGATGGGCAGAAAGCGTGTGACAAAGATATATGTTTTTTTCGGAATAGGATGGAAAAGAGGAAATAAATGAAAGCCATAAAAGTCTTCTGACCTCGTATTGTCTTTCCGTGCAATTCTTTTTTTAGCTGCGATTTCTTTTGGGCTTTCCGGAGAAGATAGTTAGTTCAAGAATTGCAAAGATGATTTCCGTTGTGGTATATCCGGTAAATGTATATTCCAAATTTTCATTTTCGGAGAAGTATTTGAGATAAACGGTTGGAGTGCCATTGTGGAAGTCGAGAAAAAGGTAAGAAGTATAATCATAGATGCCAAGATCGGCAAACTCGTTCAGAATCGCTGTGTTGAAAATCGTGCATTGGCCTGTCTTTGATTCATTTCCGGACATTTCGAATCTGCGATGTTCTTTTGCGAGATCGTCTTTATTCACATGCCTGAATTGTTCTTGCAGTTCTTTACTGAAAGAAAGGCGTTGTCTGATGAAATTAAAAACTTCTTCCTTTGTCATTTGTTTTAAATCGGTTATTTCCATTTTTTATTAATTAGTCGGGTAAAGGTACTTTCTTTATTTGGTAATAAATCGGATTTAGTCATATTTCTTTTATTTATTTTTCGGCTTATAACCCTAAAAGAATCTGAATTTATGGATTTATTTAGGGTTATAACCCTAAAAACTTTCCGAAAATAGTATATCTTTGTGCTTATAACCCTAAAAACTTTTGAATATGATTAATCGTGAACAGTATATGGAACAAATTGTTCCTTTTATAGATAAGCCGTTTGTAAAAGTGATAACGGGTATTCGTCGCAGTGGAAAGTCGGTAGTGCTGCGTCTGATTCGTGACGAACTGTTGAGGAGAGGAGTTCGTGAAGAACGTATCATCTATCTGAATTTTGAAAGTTTTCAGTGGATAGATCTGAAAGAGGCGAAGGCTTTGTATGCTTATATTCGGGGGCAGGCAGGAGATGCGGGTAAATATTATATTCTCTTGGATGAAATTCAGGAAGTGGACGGTTGGGAAAAAGTGGTCAACTCACTTCTGGTAGATTTGGATACGGATATTTATGTGACCGGCTCCAACTCACGTATGTTATCGTCCGAACTGGCAACTTATTTAACGGGACGGTATGTCGCTTTCCATGTCATGACCTTGTCTTTTAGAGAATATCTGACTTTTCATGACTTGCAGGCCAATGATCCGACACTCAACCGGAAGGAGGAATTTCAGAAATATCTCCGTATGGGAGGATTCCCGGCCATACATACTGCCGATTATGGATATGAGGCTATCTATAAAATTGTCTACGACATCTATTCTTCTGTCATTCTTCGTGACACGGTACAGCGTCACAATATCCGGAATGTGGAATTGCTCGAACGGGTAGTGAAGTTTGTTTTCGATAATATAGGCAATAAGCTGAACGCTAAAAATATAGCCGATTACTTCAAAAGTCAGCAACGGAAGGTGGATATGAATACCATCTATAATTATCTGAATGCATTGGAAAGTGCTTTTATCATTCAACGTATTCCCCGGTATGATATTAAAGGAAAGGAAATTCTGCAGACGAATGAGAAGTATTTTGTAAGTGACCTTTCTTTGATTTATTCCGTGATGGGCTATCGTGACCGGTTGATTGCAGGTATGTTGGAGAATCTGGTCTGTCTGGAGTTGAAAAGAAGGGGTTATGAAGTGTATGTAGGCAAACAGGATGATAAAGAAGTGGATTTTGTAGCCATCCGTCGGGAAGAAAAGATTTATGTGCAAGTAACGTATCAGTTAGCTTCACAGGCCACTGTTGAGAGGGAGTTTGCTCCTTTGCTCGCCATTAACGACCATTATCCTAAATATGTAGTTAGCATGGACAGCTTGTGGCAGGATAATGTGGAGGGTGTCAGGCATCGTCATATAGCCGATTTCTTGTTGGATGATGCTTGACGTTAAGGAATATAGAAAACGAAAAAGAGGAAATTCTCTGCGAGAATCTCCTCTTTTTTCATCTTTCACGAAAGATCGAATTATTTCTTCTTACGGTCACCGTAACGGCTCATGAACTTGTCAACACGACCTGCAGTATCTACCAATGTAGATTTACCTGTATAGAACGGGTGAGAAGTGTTTGAGATTTCAATCTTCAGCAACGGATAAGTTTCACCTTCGAATTCGATGGTTTCTTTAGTTGCTACAGTTGATCTAGACAAAAACATGTCACCATTTGACATATCTTTAAATACTACCGGACGGTATGATTCTGGATGAAGGCCTTTTTTCATTTCAGTATCTGTTTTTTTAATTTATATTCTGTTACTATTTTGGTAAGAAATAGTGTAATGGTCATTTTCAGAGCGCAAAGATAATGCTTTTCTGTGAAATAGAAAAAGGTTTTCTAAAATTTCTGATTTCTAATTTATGATTTCTGATTTGCTATGCAGATTTTGGTGATTAAATGAATGAAAAATGAGGTATAAATGAGGTATAAATAAGGTATAAATAAGGAGATATAAATCCGAAGGCATAAATCAGAATTCAGAAATCATAAATCCCAAAGTTTGCAAGGTGGACATTACAATCTAATGTCACACTCGTATTCCTGCTAAATTTTGCAGTCTGATTTAAACCTTTTTCTACTATATTTTTCTTTCCGATGTTCGTTATTCGATGGATAATGCTTACTTTTGCGTAGAATTTTTATTCACTAACAATAAACTTTAAACAAAATGGTAAATTACAAAGATTTAGGATTGGTAAACACAAGAGAAATGTTTGCTAAGGCTATCAAAGGTGGATATGCTATCCCAGCATTCAACTTCAACAATATGGAACAAATGCAGGCTATCATCAAGGCTGCTGTTGAAACTAAATCTCCTGTGATTCTTCAGGTTTCTAAAGGTGCTCGTCAGTATGCTAACGCTACTTTGTTGCGTTACATGGCACAGGGTGCTGTAGAATATGCTAAAGAATTAGGCTGCGCACATCCGGAAATCGTTCTTCACCTTGACCACGGAGATACATTCGAAACTTGCAAATCTTGTATCGATTCTGGTTTCTCTTCAGTAATGATCGATGGTTCTCACCTTCCTTACGAAGAAAACGTAGCATTGACTAAGAAAGTTGTTGAATACGCTCACCAGTTTGACGTAACTGTAGAAGGTGAACTTGGCGTATTGGCTGGTGTAGAAGATGAAGTTTCTTCCGACCATCACACATATACTGACCCTGAAGAAGTAATCGACTTCGCTACTCGCACTGGTTGCGACTCTTTGGCTATCTCAATCGGTACTTCTCACGGTGCTTACAAATTTACTCCGGAACAATGCCACATCGACCCGAAGACTGGCCGTATGGTTCCTCCTCCATTGGCTTTCGAAGTATTGGACGCTGTAATGGAAAAACTTCCGGGATTCCCTATCGTTCTTCACGGATCATCTTCAGTTCCGGAAGAAGAAGTGGAAACTATCAACAAATATGGTGGTGCACTGAAAGCTGCTATCGGCATTCCGGAAGAAGAATTGCGTAAAGCTGCTAAGTCTGCTGTTTGCAAAATCAACATCGACTCTGACTCTCGTCTGGCTATGACTGCTGCTGTACGTAAGGTATTCGCTGAAAAACCGGCTGAATTCGACCCACGTAAGTATCTTGGCCCGGCTCGTGACAACATGGAAAAACTGTACAAGCACAAAATCATCAACGTGCTCGGTTCTGACAATAAATTGGCACAGTAATAATCTCCGGATTATTCCATAAATAAAAGAAAGAGGCTGCTCCGGTTTGAACACTGGTAGCAGCCTTTTTTGTCTCTTTACAGTTCTATCCCTATTTATCTTTCTTTGGGAGAGGGGGTTGGGGAGCGGAATTTTGAAAGAAGTCTTCTATTTTTTGTTTACTTTGAATATCTTTCAACCAGTTGGCGGCAGCATTGTAATAATTGGATTTTCCTAGAATGAGTTCGCCTCTCTCGTTCATTTCCGCTTCTTCTTTATCGTTTTTGGGACGTGTTTTTAGGAACGCTTCCAGGCAGCGTTCCGCATTTTTTTTGTCTTTCAAGTCATAGAAGTATATGTAGGCCATGTCATATAATAATTTGTGGTTTTGTTTGTCATACTGTTGATAGCGTTTTTTGATGGATGCAATCTGTTCTTTGTACATTTGTGCCATCTTGTAACAGTCGGTCATCCCGATATAGAGCCGGGTCATACTGCTGTCTTTGGGAATGGATAGATCAATGGCTTTTTCCAAATAGCCTACGCCCTCTTTTTTCCAGGAAGTTTTGGAACACGCACGACCGAGGTAATAAAGGAGATTGATATTGTTGGGATCATATTTCCGGGCGACTTCCAAAAAATCATGAGCCTCATAATACTTCTCTGCTGCATAGTAACTAATGCCTAAATAATAACAAGTATGAAAAGAACTGTCCCCTTGACTGACAAGATATTCATAACGCCGGATGGCAGTGGGGTAGTCTTGTTTCAAGCAGTACGCTAAAGCGTTCTGCCGGTTGACGGAAATGTTGGTACTGTCAATTTGCCGGTATTTTTCCGTAGCTTCGATGGCTTCGTCAAAATAAGAACCGGATATATTTAGAGCGCCTAGTTTGCTGGCTGCCAGATAATCGTCGGGATATTTAGCCTGGATATTGTAATAGCAACCTGCGGCGGGAAGAAGTTCGCCCATCCCTTCAAAGCTTTGTGCCTGTAAATGCAGGGCAATGGCGGAACTGTCTTTTTCCGTCATCAGGCTGCTTTCACCAAGCGCCTCCCTAAACTTCTGCTGGGATAGAAGTAAACTGATATATTGAATACGTGCATATTTGTTTTCCGGATTCAGATCGAGTGCATGTTCATAATATTTCAGGGCTTGATTATAGTTAGCTAATGTCCGGCAACATTCGGCTGCTTCGATGAAAGCACGAGTATTTGTGGTATCATTACGGATAATTTCCTGATAGGTGGCAAGTGCCTCTGTGGTGAGCCCTAGTCCGCGCAATGCTTTGCCTTTCTGCAATAGCAGGGGAGGGGTGGATTTCTTTTGGGCAATGAGGGAAAGGGCAGTCTCATAATCATAATTTGCCATGGCTTCTTGAATAGGGTCGGTATGTTGCGCTATTAAAGGAATAGTATAGCAAAGAAAGAATAGAATGATAATCCGTTTCATAATATTTTATTTTAGTTGTTTGACTTATCTGTTGCAAGTTACTAAAAATATTATAATTACGAATTGTTCGTAGGCTGTTTTAGATAGATTAACGAAATGATAAGAGAAGATAACACAACGGAATGCGATACGATGCATACGCCATAGCAAATGCAATACTTTTTAGGCGGTAAGTTCTTACAATAAAAAATCACCTTTACTACAATGATGCAGTAAAGGTGATTTTATAAATTCAAGGCTTTTAGGATAATCTTATTTTTTGTTTTAAGAACTGTTCAAATAAGCGTCCCCTCTTGCCTTATATCTTACATCAAGAATCCAAGCAGGATACCGGCAGCAACAGCTGAACCGATCACTCCGGCAACGTTCGGACCCATAGCGTGCATCAGCAAATAGTTGGTCGAATCGTATTCCAAACCAATCACTTGCGAGATACGTGCAGAGTCGGGAACAGCAGAAACACCTGCATTACCGATCAACGGATTGATCTTATTACCCTTCTTCAGGAAGATATTGAAGATCTTAACGAAGATGACACCGGAGGCAGTTGCAATAACAAATGACAATGCACCGAGAGCAAAGATCTTGATAGAGTCAAGCGTCAGGAATTCGGAAGCTTGCGTAGAAGCACCTACTGTCAGACCCAACAGGATAGTGATTGTATCAATCAACGGACCACTGGCAGTATTAGCCAAACGGCGGGTTACACCACTTTCTTTCAACAGGTTACCGAAGAACAGCATACCCAACAAAGGCAGACCGGAAGGAACCAGGAAACAAGTCAGCAACAAACCGATGATCGGGAAAATCACCTTCTCCGTGTGAGAAACGGCACGCGGCGGTTTCATGCGGATGACACGTTCGTTCTTGGTGGTGAGCAGACGCATGATAGGCGGCTGTATCACCGGAACCAACGCCATATAGGAGTAGGCGGACACCGCAATGGCTCCCATCAGGTTAGGTGCTAGCTTGGAAGAAAGGAAGATGGCCGTCGGGCCGTCTGCTCCACCAATGATACCGATAGCACCGGCTTGCATCGGGTCGAAACCCATTTCCAATGCGATCATATATGCACCGAAGATACCGAACTGTGCAGCTGCACCAATCAGCATCAATTTTGGATTAGAGATAAGTGCCGAGAAGTCCGTCATGGCACCGATGCCCAAAAAGATGAGCGGCGGATACCAGCCGGAGGTCACTCCCTGATACAATATATTCAATACAGAACCTTCTTCATAAATACCGACTTTCAGCCCGGCATCCATATTAAAAGGTATATTACCGATCAATATACCGAAACCGATAGGAATCAGCAGCATCGGTTCGAACTCTTTGGCTATTGCCAAATAGATGAATACCAAGCCAACGAGAATCATGACTACATGCCCTACCGTAGCATTGGCAAAGCCTGTGTATGTCCAGAAGTCGGCCAGGTTATTTCCTAAAAAGTTTATAAAGTCTCCCATATTATTCAATAATTACGAGGTCATTACCTTCAAGAACAGAGTCTCCCTTGTTGACGTTGATGGCAGTAATCTTACCGTCCTTATCCGCATTGATATTGTTTTCCATCTTCATGGCTTCCAATATGATAATGGTCTGTCCTTTCTTTACAGTATCGCCTACATTCACTTTGATGTCGAGGATCACACCCGGCAGCGGAGATTTCACTCCTGATTTTCCGGTAGACGGAGCAGTCGGTTTCACTACCTGAGTAGGAGCAGTAGGAGCATTAGGCATCGGGCGTACTGTCACGGGTTTCGCAACAGGCTTCGGCTGTTTCTCCATTTCTACTTTATAGTGTGTACCGTTCACTTCTACATGAGCGATGTTGTCTTCAATATCTCCGATGGTTACTTTATATGAGTTACCGTTGATTTTATATTTATATTCTTTCATCGTTTTTACTTTTTAAAAGGTGACTTACTTTCTGGGAGGAGTTTCACGCAAAGTGTAAATCTTCGAACTCCATGGTGAGTAGCTGCGTTTTACGCGGGTGATGGTCAGCACCGTTTCTTCTACGTCGTGCACCTCATCCTGCATTTCGTGTAATGCCATAGAAATAGCAGCGTATACTTCGCCCGGAGCCTGTGACAGTTCCTTAGCTTCATGCTTGTCAATGCCTTTAGATTTCATAGCGTTGCGCTTGCTCAAATTAACAGCTACTTTTCCTACAATCTTAAAAGCAATAAAGAGAAGAATCAATCCGCAGAATACTACGCTCATGGCAGAAATGGACATTCCAACGCCATCAGCATCGTGTTCTTCAAACTTTTCCATCTTGGAATTGCTGTCAAGAGTCTTGTTGTTGGTGCTCGGAGTCACGTATTTGTCACCACTACCACTTTTTACTTCCCATTCAGCTGCCCCGTCGCTTACACGAGCGTATGATTGGTTGGGACCGAGCGCGCCTGCGGGCACTACAATCTGGTCGAGCAACTTTTTGCCGGAGTCGAACAGACCCACCCAATTAGCTGTTTCCGGATTCAGCTTGAAGCTGGTATGGAAAGTACCACGGTTAGGTTCGCCATCTGCCCAGAATAGTGCATGTTGGCGTGGTTTCACTAAAGTAAGTATATCACCTTTCGGGATAAAATAAGTAACTGTATCGCCCGGTTGGCTACTTACTTTCAGCAAGCAAGCTGCCAGGTCGGCGCTACCGAATGATTTATTGAATATTTCAATCCATGCGCTGTGCAATCCGTAATCGTCCTGAAAATTACTCTGATTGTCTATCAGGATTTCGTTTAGCACCAGCTTATTGTTCGACTTTTGCTCTCCACAAGAAGTCAAACCAATCAGCAACAGCAAAGAAAGGAATATTCCGATTTTGGTTTTGTTCATAATCGTTCTTGTTTTAATGTGAAAAGTAGGATTACAACGGAATATTACCATGCTTCTTAGCCGGATTACTCAATTTCTTAGTCTGCAACTGCTGCAAAGCTCGGATCACACGGAAACGTGTGTTGCGTGGTTCAATCACATCGTCAATGTAGCCATATTTAGCTGCATTGTAAGGATTGGCGAACAGTTTCGTGTATTCTGCTTCTTTCTCTGCAAGGAATTGAGCAGGGTTTTCCTGATCTTTGGCTTCGCGTGCGTACAATACTTCTACTGCTCCTGCACCACCCATTACTGCGATTTCGGCAGTAGGCCATGCGTAGTTCATGTCACCGCGAAGTTGCTTACAGCTCATTACGATGTGAGAACCACCGTAAGATTTACGCAATGTAATAGTAACCTTAGGTACAGTAGCTTCACCGTAAGCATACAACAGTTTAGCACCATGAAGGATAACGCCATTGTATTCCTGACCTGTTCCCGGAAGGAATCCCGGTACGTCTACCAACGATACGATAGGAATATTGAATGCATCGCAGAAACGAACAAAACGTGCGCCTTTACGAGATGCGTTGCTGTCGAGCACACCAGCCAGATACTTAGGCTGATTAGCAACGATACCTACCGATTGGCCGTTGAAGCGGGCGAAACCGATGATGATATTCTTTGCATAATCTTTCTGGATTTCAAGGAATTCACCGTTGTCCACAATAGCGCCGATCACTTCGTACATGTCATACGGTTTAGTAGGGCTGTCGGGGATAATATCGTTCAAAGAATCTTCCAGACGGTCGATTGGGTCTGTGCAATCTACATAAGGAGCTTCTTCGAGGTTGTTTTGAGGAATATAGCTCAACAGTTTGCGAATCAGTTCGAAACCTTCTTCTTCTGTTTGGGCGGTGAAATGAGTCACACCCGATTTAGTGGAGTGAACGCTTGCGCCACCGAGGTTTTCCTGGCTAACGTCTTCACCTGTAACGGTCTTCACCACTTTCGGTCCGGTGAGGAACATATAAGAAGTGCCTTCCATCATCAGTGTAAAGTCGGTCAGAGCCGGAGAATAAACAGCACCACCGGCACAAGGACCGAAGATACCGGAAATCTGCGGAATAACACCTGAAGCAAGGATGTTGCGTTGGAAGATTTCTGCATAACCTGCCAAAGCGTTGATACCTTCCTGGATACGTGCACCACCCGAGTCGTTGATACCGATACAAGGAGCACCCATCTTCATGGCCTGATCCATAATTTTACAAATCTTCAATGACATTGTTTCTGACAGTGAACCGGCAGAAACAGTGAAGTCCTGTGCGAACACATATACCAGACGTCCTTCGATTGTACCGCAGCCGGTTACTACACCGTCTCCCGGATAATGTTTTTTCTCCATTCCGAAGTTCGTGCATCTGTGCTCAACGAACATGTCCATTTCTTCGAAGCTACCCTCGTCAAGCAGCATAGCCAAACGCTCGCGTGCTGTGTATTTCCCTTTTTCATGTTGCTTCGCAATCGCTTTTTCACCGCCTCCGATACGTGCTACGGCACGGCGTTCAATAAGCTCTTTAATTTTTTCAAGTTGATTACTCATGAGTTCTTGTTGGTTTTAGAGTTTATGATTAATGTTCGCAGAGTTCTGTCAACACGCCCAAAGTTGATTTCGGGTGAAGGAAAGCAATATTCAAACCTTCGGCACCCTTGCGGGGAGCTTTGTCGATAAGGCGGATTTCTTTGCTTTCTGCTTCTGCCAAAGCATTGGCTACGCCATCTTCTACAGCAAAGGCAACGTGATGAACACCTGCACCTTTGTTTTCAATGAATTTGGCAATAGTACTCTCCGGGCAAGTCGGCTCCAACAGTTCAATTTTGGTTTCGCCTACTTTTAAAAAAGCAGTTCTTACTTTCTGATCTTCCACTGTTTCAATGTTGTAACACTTCAGACCTAATACATTTTCGTAGTAAGGAAGGGCTTCTTCGATGCTTTTTACAGCAATGCCCAGATGTTCAATGTGTGAAATCTTCATAACTATACTTTTTTTATTTGGTTTTAATCATGTGCTTATATGGCATAAAACAGCACAAAGAAAGGCATTTCTTACCTAATAAAGAAATATTTCTGCATTTAATTATTGGATTATTAAACAGAAAAAATGGTAGGGAAGGAGCATGAAGAGTCGTTTTGCAATCTTGAGATTACATTTAGACATAAAATTTGACTAAGAGTTTGTTCAGCCAATTCCAATTGACACGGAACCAGCGGCGGGTACTGCTCTGCTTTCCTCCGAATCGGAGAACGAAATCACGATAACCGTGTTTGCGGAACGGAAGTCCTACATCCATAAATTCCATGTGACGGAATCCCCGTTGGCGGGCGTCTTCCAATGCCTTCCAAACGGCCAGCACTCCCGGATACTGAAGTGCGTATGTCTTTCTCATTCCTCCGGAAAACCAAAGGTAGGCGTCATCTCCCGAGTAGATACAGACGGAACCGCCAATGATTTTCTCTTTGTATTTTACTACGAATATTTTTGCCTGTTGTCCTTTGATTAGCATATCGTTCATGTGACGGAAAAAGTCGTTGGCAGGGAAATATCTACGTATGCGGGAGGAATAAACCTTGTGCAGCATCCGTGAGAAATCGTGTATTTCTTCCACGGTATGTGCCTCCTCTACTTTGGCTCCATTCTTGAGTCCTTTTTTTATCTGACGGATGCGTGACGGGCTGAACCGGTCTTCCGTCTTTTTCATACTGTGCAGCGAATTGCGTACCCGCAGCCAATTGACAGGGAAATAATCATTGGCACGGAAAACCCGGTAACCGAACATCGAATTATTGAGGTTTCGGAATTCGATCAGGACACAGCTACGCGATGCTTCTTGTGTGAGATGTTCGAGCATATCGCCAAAGATTTCTTCTGTCTTTTCTTTGTTGGTCGAAAGCGACTCATCCAGAAATTCACCTTCGCTATATACTACGCAATGTTTCACTAAAGAGGAGGGAAGCCACTTTTTCGCTTTGCGGATGGCAGCAAGCAGGCGTGCCACAGGTCTGCCGTCTTCTGTTGCCACTATTAATAAAGGAGTATACCCCGGAGTCGCTTCATAAATCTGAAATAACTCTTTGGAATGGAAGGTATTTTTTCCCGGCAATTCAGGAATATCCTTCCCATGATAATATGTTGTTAGTTTCAGTGGCATCTAGGTACAAATTTACACTTTTTATTCTTTATTCAACAACAAAACGGAGAATTTGTTGGAGTTGCTTGATATATATAGTTGTAAAAAATGCACCTTTATATATTTTTTCTATCTTTGTGTAATCGAACAGAACTTTTAAAAAGCGGAACTATGTTAGAAGAAATTTTAGCTTACAACAAGCAATTTGTTGAGAACAAGGGATACGAATCGTATATTACTAATAAATATCCCGATAAGAAAATAGCTATTCTTTCCTGTATGGACACCCGACTGACTGCTTTGCTTCCAGCCGCATTAGGAATTAAGAATGGCGATGTGAAAATGATAAAAAATGCAGGTGGCGTTATTTCCCATCCTTTCGGTAGCGTGATACGTAGTTTACTTGTGGCTATTTTTGAGTTGGGGGTAGAGGAAATAATGGTGATTGCTCATTCTGACTGTGGAGCTTGCCACATGCACAGTGAAGTAATGCTCGAAAAAATGAAAGCACGCGGGATCAATCCGGATTATATTGACATGATGCGTTTCTGCGGAGTTGACTTTCATTCGTGGCTGGATGGCTTCGAAGATACGGAAAAGTCGGTGAGAGGAACGGTAGATTTTATTGTGCGTCATCCTTTGATCCCTTCAGATGTGACAGTCTACGGGTTTATTATTGATTCTATAACCGGGGAATTAACTCGGATTGTATAGATTATTAGATAGATAGGTAAATAGATAAACTTCTTTTTTAATCCCCTAAATATAGTGACGCTATCCTATCATGATAGTGACGCTATTCCTATTGTATAGTGTCGCTATGTCTGGAGGATAGTGACGCTATTTTGAAGGCAAAAAAATAAGGCAGCTTTTTATCGGCTGCCTTTATCTTTCTGCGGTTATATACTTTCTTTGACTGGTGCACTCGTTTGTGACAAATAGGGTGCCCGTACATCTCAATTTCTGCCTCACGGCTAGCTTTACGATTCGCTTTAATGTAATCGTCTTGTGTAATTCGCTTTTTCATAATGAAATTATTTATCTGTGCAAAGATACAATATATTCTTCATTTAGTGGAGTATTTGGCACTCTTTTCATGTCATAGATTCCCTTCTGACAATAGAAATGAAAAAGATACTTTTATTTCCTATTACGCTCGGTTTGCATTATCTTTGCATACATTAATCAAATGAAACCGGAAAATAATATGGAAAATTTCAGTGAATTAATAAAGAACCGTCGTAGTATGCGGAAGTTCACCGATGAAGAGTTGACACAAGATCAGGTAGTTACGTTGATGAAAGCAGCTTTGATGTCTCCTTCTTCCAAACGTAGTAATAGTTGGCAGTTTGTAGTGATTGATGATAAAGAGGTATTGAAAGAATTGTCTCATTGTAAGGAACAGGCTTCTTCATTCATTGCCGACGCTGCTTTGGCAATTGTGGTAATGGCCGATCCGTTGGCCAGTGATGTTTGGATTGAAGATGCTTCTATTGCTTCTATCATGATACAGTTGCAGGCCGAAGATCTCGGCTTGGGAAGCTGCTGGGTGCAGGTCCGCGAACGTTTCACTGCTACCGGAATGCCTTCCGATGAATTTGTTCATGGAATCCTGGGCATTCCTCTGCAACTTCAAATTCTTTCCGTTATTGCTATCGGACATAAAGGGATGGAACGTAAACCTTTCAACGAAGAACATCTTCAATGGGAGAAAATTCACATAAATAAATTCGGAGGAAAATAAATATGGGAGCTGCTAAAGCGAGTAACAGCAAAGATACTTATTTGGCTACTGCTGTTACCTTTATCGTTATCGGAGCACTTTATCTGATTGATAAACTGATTCATTTCTCTACTATTGGACTACCTTGGGTGATGAATAAAGACAATATGTTATTGTATGCTTCGATCTGTTTTCTTATTTTCAAACGCGATAAATCAATTGGTTTTGTGTTACTTGGTCTTTGGCTAGTGATGAATATCGGCTTGGTTATGTCATTGCTGGGTTCGTTGTCCGGGTATCTGCTGCCATTGACTTTGCTCATTGTCGGCATCATTTTATTCTGGTTTGCAAAACGGTAAGGAAATAATGAAGAGAAGTATAGAAGATACACCGATTGTGTTTATCGGCGCAGGTAATCTGGCTACTAATCTGGCGAAGGCTCTCTATCATAAAGGCTTCCGTATTGTGCAGGTATATAGCCGGACCATGGAATCTGCCCGTACTTTAGCCGAGAAAGTTGAAGCTGAATATACAACAGATTTACAGGAAATCTCCAAAGATGCTAAATTGTATATCGTATCTTTGAAAGATGCCGCTTTAGTAGATTTGTTGCCGCAGATAACAGAAGGGAAACAGAGTTCTTTGTTGGTGCATACTGCGGGAAGTATCCCGATGAGTATTTGGGAAGGGTATGCAGAACGGTATGGGGTATTCTATCCGATGCAGACATTCAGCAAACAACGTGAGGTCAATTTTCAGGAAGTGCCTTTCTTTGTTGAAGCGAAACGACCGGAAGATGTAGAACTCTTGAAAGCTGTTGCCGCCACTCTTTCAGAGAAAGTTTACGAAGCTTCTTCCGAGCAGCGTAAAAGCCTTCATTTGGCTGCTGTTTTTATCTGCAACTTCACAAATCACATGTATGCATTAGCTGCTGATTTGCTTGAAAAATATAATTTGCCTTTCGATGTCATGCTTCCGCTGATAGACGAAACGGCACGTAAAGTACACGAGCTGGCGCCGCGTGATGCACAGACCGGACCCGCTGTCCGTTACGATGAGAATGTGATGAACAATCATCTTGCCATGTTGGTAGATTCTCCGGCATTGCAGGAAATATATAAACTAATGAGCAAAAGTATCCATGAGCACCATCAACTATGATTTATCTCGTATCAAGGCTTTAGCTTTTGACGTAGACGGAGTATTGAGTTCGACAACCGTACCTTTGCATCCTTCCGGAGAGCCGATGCGTACCGTGAATATCAAAGATGGGTACGCCATCCAGTTGGCTGTGAAGAAAGGACTTCACATAGCTATCATTACCGGTGGCCGTACAGAAGCAGTGCGTATCCGTTTTGAAGGACTGGGCGTGAAGGATCTGTATATGGGATCTGCCGTCAAGATACACGATTATCGTGATTTTCGTGATAAATACGGACTGACCGATGATGAAATTCTCTATATGGGCGATGATGTTCCGGATATTGAAGTGATGCGTGAATGTGGACTTCCATGTTGTCCGAAAGATGCCGTGCCGGAAGTGAAATCCGTAGCAAAGTATATCTCTTATGCAGACGGCGGACGTGGTTGCGGACGTGATGTAGTGGAGCAAGTACTGAAAGCTCATGGTCTGTGGATGGCAGAAGATGCTTTCGGCTGGTGAAATCAACTGGTGACATCAATAAAAAGTATTTTCAACCATAAACCATAAATTATAAATCATAAATCGAATCATGCTTGATAATTTAAAGAAATATCAGATTATACTAGCCTCCAATTCTCCCCGTCGGAAAGAATTGATGTCAGGCTTGGGAGTGGACTATGTAGTCAGAACATTGCCGGATGTAGACGAGTCATATCCGGATACATTGGTTGGTGCTGAAATACCCGAATATATTGCTCGTGAAAAGGCGGGTGCCTACCGTACCATGATGCAGCCGGGAGAATTATTGATTACAGCAGATACCATAGTCTGGCTGAATGGAAAAGTACTTGGAAAACCGGAGGGCAGGGAAGGAGCCATTGAAATGCTTCGTGCTCTTTCGGGAAAGTCTCATCAGGTTTTCACAGGTGTTTGCCTGACTACTACTGAATGGCAAAAAAGCTTTACCGCTTCCTCTGAAGTATTGTTTGATGTCTTGTCAGAAGATGAAATTCTGTATTATGTCGACCGCTATCGGCCGATGGATAAGGCAGGAGCCTATGGCGTTCAGGAATGGATCGGGTATATCGGTGTAAAATCAATATCAGGTAGCTTCTATAATATTATGGGACTTCCCATACAGAAGTTGTATGGAGAGTTGAAAAAGTTATAGTAAGGATTCTGAATCTATCTGAATATTTTTACTTAATCCAATAATATGAGAAGGCTGCCTCAAAATAGAAAATGAGGCAGCCTTTTTCTGTATTCTTAAGCAGGGACATTTACTGAATATCCCGAATTGAAAGATGCAGGAGACTATAATAAATCCAACATCAGAGGAATGTCCTCTTCTCGAATCCCTTGTGTGAGAAGAGATTCTTCATCTTTGTGGAACATCTCCAAGAATCTTTCCCGGTTCCCACTAGCCGTAATGGCTTTTCCGTAGAAAACGGCAGCTTTCTGAATATCTCCCATTACCCAGGCCACATGCCCTGCGTTCATATAATCAATAGCCAGCGGCTTTTGTTCAATAATCTTTTCATAATATTTCATCGCCTGTTCATATTTCTGACTGATGAACGAGCACCAACCGATGCCGCGCCATGCCTTTATACAATTGTTCTCGATGAAATCCAATTTGAAGAAATAATTCAGAGCTTCCTCGTATTGTCCCAGTTCAGCCAGGCAACTACCGATATAGAAAGTCACATTGGTATCTTCCGGAGCAGCTTCTTCTACCTTTTTATAATAAGTGAGTGCAGCCTGATAGTTTCTGTTTAACCGGTAACAAATAGCCAGGTGGCGATTGTTCCAAATATTATCCGGCTTCAGCGTGTCTGCTTTCAGATAAGCCTGAATAGCTTCTGCATATTTCTTTCTTTTCTGTAATGCATAGCCAAACTTCTGATAATATTCTGCACTTTCTCCTTCGAATCCTCCAATAGACTCCAGTTCTTCATAAATTTCAATAGCCTCGTCCCAACGTTCCTTTGCCAGATAAAAATCGGCAATGGGGAATAATACATCTTCCCAATACAAGATATTGTCGAGTGCAGGAACGTGATGAAGGTCGAGTTTCTCTTTAAAAATATCTCTGAACTCACTCTTGCGTACACTAAGTTTGAAGAAACGGTACAAGTCGTGCAGGTATTGGTTACTGACCGTTCCCGGACGTTCATTGAACCTCTTCATTGTTTCAACATTCGATTTCTCTGCCAATTCTGCCACCTGCTGTTCGTTCAACTGACTCAACATCATATCTTGTTGCGACTGTGGCAATTGATGAATCGTGAAAAAGAGCGAGTACTTATCGCTGTTGCTGAAAAAGCCCGATTGAAGAATTAAGTCCAGTAAACTGCCGCCTTGATTTCCCGCTTGTTTCATTGCTTTGAGCACATTGGACTGTTGCTTGCTGAATGGATAAAACCAGTTATGCACCTCACGGAAGAACGGATAATTTTTCAATGCGGCAAAAGTGCTCATATACACATCTGCGCCCTCTAATTGCAATTCGTTCATTTCACGCAATTTATCTCCCAGGCCGGACTTCTCGAACGCATCTTCCCAATCCGGGTTCATATCATTGTTTTCTTCATCGTTTTCTTCAAAACCGAATCGCATATTTTTCATGGAGGAAACATTCTTCAGCATTTCAGGAATAATCTCTTCCCTCATCTTCTTATCAATTTTTTCCGTTTCCTGACACAATAGCATTTGGCGGTAAATACGTGCGACGTCTTCTCTGAATGAAGGTATTTCCTCCATGAGATCTACCCTTTTGATAAGTTCCGGATAAAAAGAAAGACGGCTTCTGTAGATGTGGAAGATAATCATTGTACCTACCAATGCCCGTTGGCTGACGTTGACGTTAGGGTGTTCGTAAGCATTGAGCAGCCACATTATTTTTCGTAAGTCGAAACATTCCATCAAGCTCAATGTGAGGGCACTGACAAATAAGCATAAGTCATCTCCCGGAAGTAATTCCGAGGCAAGCATAGCTTTTGCGTCTTCCTCGTCCTCGGGAGTCCATGCACTGTTTGTCCATGTTCTTATAAACATAAACTTGAGCGTATCTTCATGCCGTCTTAATACTTCATCCATCTTTTCGTCAGACAGTAATCCGCTGACTGCCAAGTCGTCATTAAATGACTCCAATATGTGTAATATTGTTTTAATACCATAGTTCGACAAGTCCGCCGATCTGGGAGTGCGGCGTACCTCATGATAATATCTTGATGAAGCGTTGTCCAACATGAGCAAACGTGATTGGTCGGCAATTCCCCAGGTGTCTGCTACCATTTTTTGATACAGATTCCACCGGTCAGGGTCGTTTGCTCCCTGTTTCATGTATTCCAGCATATATTTGTAAGAGGTCTGCAATTGTTCCAGGCGAGTGCGCAAATCCCAGTCAGGACACTGCCACAGCAAAGATTCCAACTGCATTAAGGCTTCTTTGAGTCTTTTCTCTTCAAGTAAAGTACGTATATATGCGTATTGTTCATTAATCGTTTTTTCGTTCATCATTCTTTAATTATTTATTTTTTCCAATCCAGGTCAAACGTTTCCAGAGACCTTCAAAAGGACCGTGTTTATGGTGTCGGAGCCACCACGAACAAAATACCATTTGTAATAGAACAAAAAGGATGCCAAAAAGGAAACTGTAAGTGATTCCTAAATATCGTCCAAGTTCAAATCCCCAATGATAGAACAAAAGAGAACCGAAAATAGATTGCCCGAGGTAGTTCGTTAAACTCATTTTACCATAAGATGTGAAACGCATAAAGAAACTGCGGTCTTTCACACGGTAGAAAGTCAGCAGTAATCCTGTTACCAGCAATACCATGAAGCTAAGGCTGCTGAATGAACTTAATATCAATTGCAAGGGAACAAGGATGGCACTTCGTTCGATGAATTCCGGCAGCATATTGTTCAATCCGTAGATGGGGAAGAAGCAGAGAAGCGAAACGGCCAGTGCCTTTAACCACAGGCGTTCGTTCTGTTCGCTGTACAGGAAATATTTACGGCGACCGACAAGCATTCCGAATAAGAATAACCCCGGTGTCTGTAAAATACGTCCATGTTCCAGTGCCCAGGTCATGTTGGCCAGTTGTCCTTCCCACATATTCATGCGGACTGTTTCGAGGAAAGTTCCGTTCTTTTGTACGTCGAAAGCAATGCTGAAATAATAACCTGCCAAACTTTTTCCTGCCACATAGTCAGGATTACACAAAGCATAAATCAATTTCACCCAATCGATAGGTTGTAGAATTAATAAAGTAGCGAAGATGACAACCGTGCGGTCACTCATCCGGCAGAATATTGGAAGGATAATTCCTAAAATCGCATACATAGTCAATATTTCACCAGTAAAGAAAGCGGCATTGAACTGTCCTATCATGAAGAGAATGAATAATCTCCATAAAAAACGCAAGCGGAAATCTTTCCCTCTTCGTTGTTGGTTGTTGTCTTGAATGTAGAAACTGAAACCGAAGAGCAGGGCAAACACAGCGTATGCTTTGTTACTGAATGTGAAGAATAATCCTCTCCAAATAGCCTGATCGGTAAATTTCATCCATTCAAAAGGTACTTCTTCCGGGAAAGAGTAGAAATTAAAATGTTCAATACTGTGTAAGAGAATAATTCCCATTACTGCTAATCCTCTTAATACGTCGGCCACGTCTATTCGGGCGTTGGTTTCCGCGATTTTGTGTTCCATGATTTCTTCGTTTCTGTTATTTATAAGGTTGATATTCTATAATTATTTGATTCCGCTGTTTTAATACTGCTACTCCAGCCCTAATACCGGATGCTAATACTTAATACTTAATACTTAATACTTGATACTTGATACTTAATACTTAATTGATACTTAATTTAAAACCTTACCTGCACCTGTGCCTGTATCAGATTGGAGTCTTTTTGTCCGTCTCCTTTCTTGTCGCAAAAGGTATATTGTGCCTGCAACCGGCATCTGGGGTAAAACCAGTATTGTACGCCTGCAATATAGTTATTCTGTTTGAAATCAGCAGCTTTGTTCGGGTTGAAATAATCGAACGAAGCGATGAAATCGAAATTCCGGGCGAAGCGTACACTGCCTGTTGCATAGAAACCTTCGCTTTTCACACTCCGGTCTTTTCCGGCAAGATATTCCGTGCGCAGATTAAAGGTGGAAGTGGTGACAACCCCTCCTGCACTCCAGCGTTTCTTGGCGTAATTTTCTCCGGCTTTAATTCCGGTATATTCCGAATCTGCTATGGCATGTCCTGTTCCGCGGATAAACGAACCACCTACGGATAACCATTTCAGCGGATTAACCATCAAATTACCGACTACATCTTTTTGACTGTTTTTGTCTTTGGTGTTCAATCCCTGTCCGTTCATTACAGCCACTTTGTATTGCAGGAAGTCGCGAAATAATTTTCCGTGAAGCATCATGCCGATATCCCGTCCGGACGTCATTCCGTAACACTTATCGCTACCGCTTACTCCCGCCAGATAACAAACAGACTGCGAATAACAATTGATGAGTTCTACTGTGGTAGGAGATAATTCATTTTCTATGGTATAAGGAACCTTGAATTCACCGATACGTGCCGTAAGTCCGGGGAGAAACTGATAATCGGTATACACTTCGAGTAACATGCCCCCATTGTAGAAGTCATACATAAAATCACAAGTCCACCGTTTGGTGATCTTTCCGTGTGCCATGAAAATGATTCGTTTGATGTCGAATGTATTGTCCGGGTTCGCTGCATCGTCATAAGTATATCCCAATTGGGCATATCCGGAGAGACTAATCCGTTCTTTCAGTGTGTTGACAACTTGATTTAATGGCGTCCGCTCCTGTGCCAGGAGAAGATTTTGCATACCTGTAATGCATAATACAAAGGTTAAGAGTTGGAGTAGTGTTTTTCGCATGAGTTAGTTGTTATTTGATTTTGATTATGGTTGATACTGTATTATGGTTGATATTGTGGGGATATACGTTGTGTCAATCAGATTCTTTTCAGAGTAGGTTTCGGGGATTCGGTGGTTTTCTTTCAACCAGTGTATAGCCTTATCTATCCCTTCTGCCGAAGGGCGTTTGGCTTTTTGATAACTAGGGAGGGCAATGAGTCCTGTCAGATTTTCCGGTACACCTATTTCTATCAGCACTTGCTTCCATTCCTTCTGTGGATGCATTTTTATATAATCTACTCCCAGATTATAACCTGTGATGAGTAGTTCGATTTCTTTTCTTTTTTGGTTGAGCGCTTTTCGTGAGAAAGCGGTAGCCGTAAAATCAATGCCCAATTCCTGTGTACTTACCAATGAACGATGCTGGCTGTTCATGGCGATGGATGCGGCAGGGTCGGGCAGGAAAGAAGCATCAATCTGATTGTACTGCAACATTTGCAGCCGGAGAGGAAGCTGGCCGATTTCCGGCATATTCATTTCTGAAAGACTGATTCCGGCTTTGCTTAATAACTGGTCGGTAGCATATTCGATAACTGTGTTGCGTGACACAGCAATATTCTTTTCCTTGAGCTGTTCCAGTTGATTGATATTACTTTCTTTAGAGACAATGAAGCAGAAATAACCATCATTTTTCAAGACGAACCCTAAATCTGCATGATGGATAGCTTGCAGCACTACTGCGCTGGGATAGTCGGTAATCATGCCATCCATTTTCCCGGTCTGGAAAGCAGCGTCCCGGTCGTTGGCAGAGTTGAATGAAAGAATAGTCAGGTTCAGTCCTAATGAATCGTAGATACCTTGTGTTTTAGCTATATGGAAAGGGAGTCCGTCTAGTGTAGGCATCATGCCCAGGGTGAGTGGTTGCAGTTCGGTTAGAGGTAAAAAAGAGCTGTCTCCTTTTTTACTCTGACAGGAGTAAAGGAAGAGAAGGATGAACCAAAAGAGTAGTATCGGTCTTTTCATACCTCGTTTTTGTAAATAAGAGGAACTCCGTTTTTTATAAATAAGGGCAACTCTTTTCACAAAGAACTGCCCTCTTATCATTAACTATTTAAAAAATTAACTAATTATCTAGTTCTATTATTCTTGAATAGCAGCGATACCCGGAAGAACTTTTCCTTCGATTGCTTCGAGCAATGCGCCACCACCGGTTGAAACGTAAGATACACCGCTAGCCAAACCGAACTTGTTAACACAAGCTACAGAGTCGCCACCACCCACAAGTGAGAATGCACCGTTCTTAGTTGCTTCAACGATTGCTTCACCTACTGCACGTGAGCCGTGAGTGAAGTTGTCAAATTCGAATACGCCTGTAGGACCGTTCCAAAGAATAGTCTTAGATTCTTTGATAACGTTAGCGAAGATTTCTTCAGTCTTAGGACCGATGTCAAGACCTTCCCATCCGTCAGGAATTTCGTCAACAGCACAGAATTTAGTATTTGCATCGTTAGAGAATGCGTCAGCAATCTTAGCGTCAACAGCTAATACCAGGTTTACACCTTTTTCTTTTGCTTTCTTCATCAAATCCAAAGCCAGGTCAAGTTTGTCGTCCTCACAGATAGAGATACCGATTTTACCACCCATAGCTTTAGTAAATGTATAAGTCATACCACCGGCGATGATTAAGTTGTCTACCTTGCTCAACAGGTTTTCGATGATTTCGATTTTAGAAGAAACTTTAGAACCACCCATGATAGCAGTGAACGGACGTTTGATGTCGTTCAATACTTTATCAACGGCTTTCACTTCTTTTTCCATCAGGTAACCGAACATCTTGTTGTTTACATCGAAATATTTAGCGATCAATGCTGTAGAAGCGTGTGCACGGTGAGCAGTACCAAATGCGTCGTTTACGTAGCAGTCAGCGTAAGAAGCCAATTTCTTGGTAAATTCTTTCTGGCTTTCTTTTACTGCTTTCTTGGCAGCAGCTTTTTCTTCGTCAGTTGCATCTTCAGCCAAACCTCTTGGTTTGCCTTCTTCTTCAGCGTAGAAGCGAAGATTTTCGAGTAACAGTACTTCTCCCGGTTGCAGAGCAGCAGCTTTTACAGCAGCTTCTTCGCCCATGCAGTCGTTTGCGAACTGAACTTCAACGCCCAGCAATTCAGACAGATGCTTGATGATATGTTTCAAAGAGAATTTATCGGCAACGCCTTTCGGACGGCCCAGGTGAGAGCCAATGATGATGCTTCCGCCGTCTGCCAGGATCTTCTTCAAAGTAGGAAGAGCTGCACGCATACGAGTGTCATCTGTAATGTTGAAGTTTTCGTCCAGGGGTACATTGAAGTCCACGCGAACAAATGCCTTTTTACCGGCAAAATTGAATTTGTCAATTGTCTGCATAATACTCTATTTTTATTTAAAAGTGTTTTTAAAATTCTTCTTTTAGAACGACCGCAAAGTTACTATTTATTTCGGTTCCTTGCTATTAAATCGTTATTTATTCTTGGCTTTTGGTTCCTCTTTTGTAACTTTATAGGTGTTACAGAAATATTTGCACATCATTTGCAAACCACAGGTGTCACATTTGGGAGTGCGTGCCTGACAAACATAACGACCGTGCAGAATGAGCCAATGGTGGGCAATCGGTATGAGTTTTTCTGGAATATTCTTCACCAATTCTTTTTCCACACTGAACGGGGTAGTGCAACTATCCGGCACCAGTCCGATGCGGTGGCTGACACGGAATACGTGTGTATCTACTGCCATGGCAGCTTTATTAAACACAACCGACTGGATGACATTGGCTGTTTTTCTTCCTACACCGGGCAACTTTATCAAATCATCCAGATTGTCGGGCACCTGACTATTGAAGTCATTCACCAGCATCTTTGCCATACCAACCAGATGTTTGGCTTTGTTGTTCGGATAGGATACGCTTCGTATATATTCGAAAATAACTTCCGGCGTAGTGGCTGCCAGCGCTTCCGGAGTCGGAAAATCTTTATACAAAGGGGGAGTGATGATATTCACCCGTTTGTCCGTACATTGTGCAGAAAGAATAACAGCGATCAGCAACTCATACGGATTGTTGTAATGCAATTCAGTTTCGGCTACAGGTACATTGTCCTGAAACCAGGCGATTACTTTCTCATAACGTTCTTTCTTTCTCATCGTAGCTTGTTTTTATGGTAATGAGGCGTCACTTTTAGTTTGAAATAGAGGGCGGAAACTACCGTCAGGCAGGCTCCGAAAAGATAAGCCTTATCAAATGTACTAATTTCTGCGATATATCCACCGGTCAGCATACCGATACCAATTCCTACGTCCCAAGAGGTAAGATAAGTGGAAGTGGCTGTTCCCCGCTGGCTATTGGGGGCAAGGTTGACAAACAACGTATTAAATGCCGGAAACATGATTCCAAATCCGACCCCCATCAACAATGCGATGCCAAAAAACAGGATGTTGCAAACGGTATCATTCCATTGAATCAGATACACACAGGCTGAAAGCAGGAAGAAACTGCAGACAACCAGGTATAATCCAGCTATTATTACTTGCGTTATTTTTCCGCGATCCACCAGTTTTCCCGAAAAGATGCGAGAGATTGCCATGCCGACAGCCATAAAAGTAAAGAAGAATCCGGTTTGCGTGTTCAATCCTATTTGGCGGGCATACATGGCGACATAGTTGGTTGTCATTCCGTAAGGGATGGAAAGTAACAATAGGCTAAGTCCGGCTGGCAGTCCTTTCATCAAAATAAAACGGTCGAGTGAAATCGGTTCCCGTTTCACAGGAGGTTTATAGGGCGTTTTCACCAGACTGGCACATAGAAAACCCAAAATGCAGGAACCGAATGCGTAACAGAAGATCGTAGCAAAAGAGACTCCTGCATCGTGCAGAAACAGTCCGAACATCGGCCCGATGGACATAGCTGTATTGTTGGTAAGCCCGTAATAGCCTAAACCTTCCCCACGGCGGGAAGATGGCATAATGTCTATCACTACCGTGTTTCCTCCTACTGTAACCATTCCGAAAGAGACGCCATGAATGATTCGGAATATAATAAATAAGGTAAGGGAGCCGGCTATTAAATACCCGCCGAACATCATCATAAAGATGAAGTAAGCAAACAGATAAAGAGGTTTGCGGGCAAACGTGTCGAGCAGATAACCGGAAAACGGACGGATGCAGAGAGCAGCTACCGTATAGCAGGAAAGTACAATACCAATAGTGGAATTTCCAGTTTGGAAGAATTCTGATAAATAGAACGGCAAAACAGGAATCAACAACCAAAAGCCAAAGTAGAGCAGGAAGTTGGCTGCCAAGATGAAACAATAACTGGGAGTAATGAGTCTATCCTTTGCCATAATGAACTTATTTATTTCACCACAGAGGACGCAGAGGACGCAGAGTTTCACGGAGTTTTTTCTTTCTAATGACTTTCTATGAAAAACGAGTCGTAGTTGATACGGCTGAAATAAAAACTCTGTGTCCTCTGCGTCCTCTGTGGTGAAATCTAAATTTAGTAAGCGCTCTCGAATTCTTTCAGGAAGCGAGTATCATTTTCAGAGAACATACGCAGGTCTTTCACCTGATATTTCAGGTTTGTGATACGTTCGATACCCATACCGAGAGCATAACCGCTGTATATTTTGCTGTCTATACCGTTAGATTCAAGTACGTTCGGGTCTACCATACCGCAACCGAGGATTTCTACCCAGCCGGTGTGTTTACAGAACGGACAACCTTTACCGCCGCAGATATTACAACTGATGTCCATTTCCGCACTAGGTTCAGTGAACGGGAAGTAAGACGGACGCAGACGAATCTTTGTATCAGCGCCGAACATTTCTTTAGCGAAAAGCAACAATACTTGTTTCAAGTCGGTGAACGATACGTTTTTGTCTACATACAACGCTTCTACCTGATGGAAGAAACAGTGTGCGCGATAGCTGATTGCTTCATTACGATACACACGTCCCGGACAGATGATGCGGATAGGAGGTTGTGAAGTTTCCATCACACGGGTCTGTACGGAAGAAGTATGCGTGCGCAATACTACGTCCGGGTGAGCTTCGATAAAGAAAGTGTCCTGCATATCGCGTGCCGGATGATCTTCGGCAAAGTTCAGTGCCGAGAATACATGCCAGTCATCTTCAATTTCCGGACCTTCGGCGATGCTAAATCCCAGGCGGGCAAAGATATCGATGATTTCGTTCTTTACAATGGTGAGCGGGTGGCGTGTACCGAGTTCCACGGGATAAGCCGAACGCGTCAAATCCAATCCGTCACAATCATTGTCCTGACTTTCAAACAATTCTTTCAGCGCGTTGATTTTGTCCTGCGCTTTTGTTTTCAGTTCATTCAGTCTCATGCCGACTTCTTTTTTCTGATCGGCAGCTACATTACGGAAATCTGCCATTAAGTCGTTAATGGCTCCCTTCTTACTTAGGTATTTGATGCGGAGAGCTTCGAGTTCTTCGGCATTGGAGGCGTGTAAGGCTTCCACCTCTTTCAGAAGTTGTTCAATCTTAGCTATCATATTTTCGATGTATTGTTATTCAGTTTCTTAGTAAAAACCGTGCAAAGATATAATTTTATCACGAACCATCGAAATAATTTGTATCTTTGTTGCCGATATGTACCGAAAATCCGGCAACTTATGAAAAAGATTGTTTTCTGTCTTCTGCTTTTAACCTTTTCTTTTCGCCTGGCGGCCCAGATTGACTATTTGGAGCCGGTGAAACCTTTTTCTTCTTATACAGGCGAGTTAGGCGAATATTACCGTAGTGTGTTTTCTTTACTTAATACTGGCTTTCAGAAACAGCCATACGCGCGTTTCGCAGCTATCCCTTCCTTTTCGCCGGAGTATGCAATGTCGGTAGAAAGGAAAAACGGGCGTTATACGCTGATTTCGAATACACTATCCCGTACCTATTGGCAGGCGGAGAAGGGGACAGTAACCGTGGATACTAAATCGGTTGTCATCAGCGCTTCCCTGTATCAGTCTTTAGGGGCCATCTTTCGTTTGGTGACAGAGCAGGTGCAGGATCTGGATGGTTCTACGGCTGGTTTAGATGGAATTGTCTATTACTTTTCTTCTACGGACGCAAAAGGCAAAGAGCGGATGGGACGAAAATGGTCGCCGGAAAAAGGAACGTTGATGGAACGTCTTGTATTGGTTTGTCAGTCGGCATATATGTTATCTCGGGGAGAGAATATTTTGGAACAGACATTGGCGGAAGAGGCTGCTTCTTTATTGAAAGCATTGCAACAACGTAGTAAGGAAGAACCGGATGCTTATAAACAACCGATGTATGTTGGAATTTATCCGGTAGGTCCCCGCGCAAAGACGCTTTCCGGAAAGCAGGTGGAAGAACCTGCTCATTTCTCTGCGATGAGTCCGGAAGAATATATTGCCAATGAAATGGTTTATCCGGCAGGACTTTTAGAGAAGAATGTTTCGGGTTATGCTTTATGTGAGTTTACTATTGATAAGGAAGGGGTTATCCTTCGTCCTCATATTCTACGTTCCACTCATCCGGAATTTGCAGAGGAGGCTCTCCGCATTGTTAAAGGGATGCCGAAATGGTCCCCTGCATTGGCGGGAGGAAAGCCGGCGGATAGTAATTATACTCTTTATATTCCTTTCCGTCCGCAACTTTATCGGAATAAATAAGCAACTTTGCATCCAAAGTCCGATTAATAAAAAAGAGATATTGCATTTATAACTTGAATTCAGCAGCCTCTCTCTAATAAATAAAAAAAATAAATTTGCTGTCATCTGTCACAGATTGCAACTTAACTGTTTGATTATGAAAAGTAAATGGCGTGACAGCAACGTGGTGACAGCACTGTGACGGCAATAGTGCTGTCACTGCAAAGCCAAGGAGAAATAAACGCACTACAAAGGTGTGATAGAGGTGCATACCCGAATCAAGTAAAAATCACAGATGAAGTTTCATTGCCTAAATAGTATTAACTACAGGCAGATAGGCTATTCTATTTATTACCCTTGTACTTACGGGGTGGGATCTGCCTTGTGACTGATAGTTTCAAGCCTTGAAACTATTTGTTCTGCGGCTTGAAACTACAGTTTCGTAGGCTTGAAACTTTTGTTTCTCCTGCTTGGAACTATTAGTTTCTTACTGATGAAACTATAGTTCCGCACCGATGGAACTGTAGTTTCTCGCCGATGAAACAACCTTTACTCTGTAAGTCGGATTATGTTGGAGTACTTTTGATAGTATAATAACATGATTGATTTCTTCAAAAATCATTAAAACAGAAAACTTTTCTTCGTTTGTATTGTCATATAGCCATAAACTTTTAAAACGAGAACTTATGGATGATATGATTAACAGGCATGATTCGATAGCCGAAGAAAATATCGAACCGAATGGCCGTCCGGCCAAGGACCAGTTTGAAGAATGGAGCGGTGAGGTTGCCGACCGTGCGGATGACGTATTCAAGAATGACAAGAAAGACGGTCCTATTAAAGACCGCGAGAAACGTATAAAAGAAATGGATGAAGTGATAAAAAAGGACCTTGAGTAAAGGTCCTTTTCTTTTTTTCTTTAGTTTGCCGGAGTAACGATAGGTTCTTTGATAAAAATACTCCCTATCTCAATTGTTTTGTCATCAAATACATCTAGTCTAATATTTATCGATTCCTTTTCGGAAAGACTTATGAATTTTCCTTGAATATAATACTTCTGATTATCAATAAGATTGGAAGCTTCTTCCTCATCTAAAGCCGTTATAATTCTGAAAGAAATATTATACTTTCCGGTTTTTTGAAGGCTGCTACAGGTAAAGGATATAAGATATTTATATCCTTTATTATCGGTACTTTTAACTTTATCCATAGAAGCGAATCTGACTGCTATATCAGAAAGGAAATCAGGGTTATTCTCAAGTTCCTTTTCTAATAAAGAACGCAATTCTTTTCCTGCTTTTTTCCTTTGGATGTCATTGTTGAAACAATTAGGATGTTTAGACATATATGCGTCTAAAAAAGCATTTATTTTTTCTCCATCAGCGTTCCCTTCTTCTAGCATTGCGTTTACTGCTGCTGTGCTATCATTGAGGCGTATATCATAGTCTGCATTGTTTGATTGTGTTGTTTTTGAAGACTTGTTCCCGTAGCAGGAAATTAAGCATGGGATGATTAGAAGAATAGTGACAAATTTTGTGATTTTCATGTCCAGTACACTATTAAAGTTCAAAGTTGGGAGAGAAAAAAGTGGAGCGTATCGGACTCGAACCGATCACCTTAACACTGCCAGTGTTACGCTCTAGCCAGATGAGCTAACGCCCCTTTTTTGTCTTATATGATAACGTTTGTAAACGAATCCTTTTTTGTTGCCGCAAATATAATGCATTATTCTGAAATAATTGCTATGTTTGCGGTAAATAATAGTATGAAATTAAGATATGCTGATTTATAATACAACTTTTCAAGTGGACGATGACGTTCACGACAATTTCATGATTTGGATAAAAGAGAGTTATATCCCTGAAGTACAGAAACACGGTGCGTTGAAGGCACCGCGTATTTGCAGGATATTAAGTCATAGGGAAGAAGGAAGTGCGTATTCTTTGCAATGGGAGGTAGAAAGCAGTGGGTTATTACATCGCTGGCATTTGGAACAGGGGGTGCGACTGAATGACGAACTGGTAAAAATATTTAAAGATAAAGTGATCGGATTTCCGACCTTGATGGAGGTGATAGAGTGATTCAACCGGTAAAAGAAAAGATAATCCTGGGGATTGACCCCGGTACGACAATCATGGGATACGGGGTTCTAAGGGTGAGGGGAACCAAACCCGAAATGATTGCGATGGGGATTATCGACTTGCGTAAATTTGCCAATCACTATCTGAAACTTCGCCATATCCATGAACGGGTATTGAGTATTATTGAAAGTTATCTACCGGATGAGTTGGCTATTGAAGCACCTTTCTTCGGAAAAAATGTGCAATCGATGTTGAAGTTAGGTCGTGCACAAGGGGTAGCAATGGCAGTAGCGTTGAGCCGGGATATTCCAATCACCGAATATGCCCCTTTGAAGATAAAAATGGCTATCACCGGAAACGGGCAGGCATCAAAAGAACAAGTGGCGGATATGCTGCAAAGGATGCTACGGTTTTCAAAAGATGATATGCCTACTTTTATGGATGCAACAGATGGTTTGGCAGCGGCTTATTGTCATTTCCTGCAAATGGGGAGACCGGCAGTGGAAAAAGGGTATAGTAGTTGGAAGGATTTTATAGCGAAGAATCCGGATAAGGTGAAATAAAGCATTTAATTTTATGGGGGGATAGATATGGTGTGTAGCATAGGGGGAGGTTTAGGATGAAGATAGGAAATAATTATTTAGCGATATTGGGTGTGACTACAGTGACAACAGTGATGAGTTGTTCCCCAACGAAGAAGGAATATACTTCTTTTGAATTATATCCGGTTCGTATGGGAAGCCTTACAGAGATGGAATATACGCCGTTGGCAACCAAATTTTTCCTTTGGTCACCAACAGCAGAAGAGGTGCGCCTGATGCTCTATGATGCCGGAGAAGGCGGACATGCTTACGAAACAGTAAAGATGGAACTCGGTGAGAATGGAACCTGGACGACATCTGTAGATAAAGACCTGCTCGGCAAATACTATGCTTTCAATGTAAAAATCAACGATAAATGGCAGGGTGACACGCCGGGGATTAATGCTCATGCTGTAGGAGTGAACGGAAAGCGTGCAGCTATCATCGACTGGAAGACTACCAATCCGGAGGGGTGGGAGAGTGACCGACGTCCTTCTCTGAAATCTCCTGCTGATATGATTATCTATGAAATGCATCATCGTGACTTCTCTGTCGACTCTACTTCGGGAATAAAGAATAAAGGCAAATACCTTGCACTGACTGAACATGGGACGGTGAATTCCGGCAATCAACCAACAGGTATCGACCATTTGGTAGAACTGGGAGTGACACATGTGCATCTTCTTCCTTCTTCTGATTATGCTTCTATCGACGAAACAAAATTAGATGAAAATCACTATAACTGGGGATATGATCCGGTAAATTATAATGTGCCGGATGGTTCTTATTCAACCGATCCTTATCAGCCTGCTGTTCGCGTGAAAGAGTTCAAACAGATGGTACAAGCGTTGCATAGAGCTGGAATACGCGTGATAATGGATGTGGTTTACAATCACACTTTTAATACACTTGAAAGTAATTTTGAACGTACCGTTCCCGGCTATTTTTACCGTCAGAAAGAGGATGGCACATTGGCAAATGGTTCAGGGTGTGGCAATGAAACAGCAAGTGAACGGCCTATGATGCGTAAGTTCATGATAGAGTCCGTTCTTTATTGGATAAAAGAATATCATATTGACGGCTTCCGCTTTGACTTGATGGGGGTACATGATATTGAAACAATGAACGAGATTCGAAAGGCTGTCAACAAAGTCGATCCTACTATTTGTATTTATGGAGAAGGTTGGGCGGCTGAAGCTCCTCAATATCCGGCAGATTCATTGGCGATGAAAGGAAATATTTGCCACATGCCCGGAATTGCTGTGTTTTCGGATGAATTGCGCGATGGACTTTGTGGTCCTGTATGGGAGAAGGACAAAGGAGCTTTCCTTGCCGGAGTGCCGGGGGGAGAAATGAGTGTAAAATTCGGAATTGTTGGAGCTATTAAGCATCCGCAAGTACGTTGTGATTCCGTAAACTATAGCCAGAAGCCGTGGGCGGAACAGCCTACCCAGATGATTAGTTATGTTTCCTGTCATGATGGTTTGTGTCTTGTAGACCGATTGAAGGCAAGTATGCCGGGAGCTACTCCCGAACAGTTGGTTCGACTTGATAAACTGGCACAAACGGTAGTCTTAACTTCACAGGGAATTCCTTTTATCTATGCAGGTGAAGAAGTAATGCGTGATAAACAAGGGATAGACAATAGTTATAAGAGTCCGGATGCCGTCAATGCCATTGACTGGAGACGCAAAACGACGAATGGAGATATTTTCACGTACTATAAACGACTCATTGATCTTCGTAAGTCTCATCCGGCTTTCCGTATGGGAAATGCAGAAATGGTCCGGAAGCATCTGGAGTTCCTTCCGGTTGAAGGGCAAAACCTGATTGCGTTTCGCCTCAAAGAGCGTGCGAATGGAGATAGCTGGGAAGATATTATCGTAGCCTTTAATTCCCGTACGACTCCTGCACGACTGGAAATTCCTGTTGGTAAATATACGGTAGTATGTAAAGATGGAGTGATAGATGTGCGTGGATTGGGTACGCAAACCGGACCGGAGGTGATTGTTCCCGGTCAGTCTGCGTTGATTATGTACAAGTAGTTTTTTCCTGTTTACTACAATTCCAAGATACTCAAGTTTTTTTCATGCAGTAGACTGGCTGCCTATTTCAGTCTGATGGAACAAATGAAATCATGTGCCGGCTGGTTAGTCGGCACTTTTTATTTATAGCATATATAACAACTCAACGTTGGTTTCCGGCATTTCTATCATCTTTAAATAGATAGAATGAATAACAATAACTACTGTAATCCGTTCTTTCTAAATCCTTCATTTTCCTCCTATTCATCGGCAATCTTAATTGGGATGTAACATTACGACAAGTATTTGTAACATACGTAAACGATGATGTAACAAGCGAGTAATGATTTGAATCAAAATCTTTGGGTAAGCGGAGAGAAACTTCCTAAGTTTGCAAAGTGAAATTCAGGATGGAGTGTTTTTCTTTCCGGATTACTAATAAAGACATAAAAGAAAAGATGGATAATGAATAAGTATTGGTTTTATAAGGTTGGGTTAGTAGTTGTGTTCCTTTGCTTCGCTCTGTTGGGTGAAGCAAAGGTTAAACTTCCCGCTCTTGTTTCCGACGGAATGGTGCTTCAACGTGGGGAGCCTGTCAATATTTGGGGAACGGCTGATCCTAATGAAGCTGTTGGAATAACTTTCAAAAAAAAGAAATATAAGACCGTTGCCGATGCGCAAGGCAACTGGAAAGTGATCTTGCCTGCCTTGAAAGCTGGTGGTCCTTACACGATGATTATTAATGATATAGAGTTGAAGGATATTCTTGTGGGTGACGTTTGGGTATGTTCCGGTCAGTCGAATATGGAATTACCTGTTTCACGGGTTACAGACCGTTTTCGGGATGAAATATCTGCGGACAATGATTATCCGATTGTACGCTATATAAAAACTCCTCTATTGTATAACTTTCATGCCCCGCAGACAGATATTCCGGGAATCTCTTGGAAGGCTATGACTCCTGAAAATGTGATGTCTTTCTCTGCTTTGGTTTATTTCTTTGCTAAAGATTACTATCAGAAAACAAAGGTTCCGGTAGGAATCATAAACTCCAGTGTCGGAGGTTCACCGGTAGAAGCGTGGATCAGTGAGGAAGGTTTGAAACCTTTTCCTTATTATCTGAACGAAAAACGTATCTACGAATCAGATGACTTGGTAGAATCAATGAAAAAAGAAGAGAGCAAGAAAAGCCGTGCCTGGAATGTAGCACTGTATCAGGGAGATAAAGGAATGCATGAAACCATCCCTTGGTATGCTGCCGGCTATGATGACAGTGATTGGACACCGACTGATTTGTTTGCTTCCGGCTGGGCTACTAACGGATTGAATACAATCAATGGTTCCCATTGGTTCCGTAAAGATTTTCAAGTGTCCGGGCAACAAGCGGGAGAGAAGGCAACTCTTCGCCTGGGATGCATCGTAGATGCAGACTCCGTCTATGTAAACGGTACGTTTGTGGGAACTGTTTCTTATCAATATCCACCACGTATCTATACCATTCCCGCCGGATTGTTGAAAGCTGGAAAAAACACGATAACCATACGTCTTTTCAGTTATGGCGGTTTCCCTCATTTTGTAAAAGAGAAACCCTATAAGATACTTTTCGGAAAAGGCCAGCCGGAAAAAGGAGAATCGGAGATTAGTCTCGAAGGTAATTGGAAATATCGCCTCGGCGCTCCCATGCCTGCTGCTCCGGGACAGACTGCTTTCCATTATAAACCCGTAGGACTTTATAATGCTATGATTGCCCCATTGCTGAATTATACGGTATCTGGTATTATCTGGTATCAGGGTGAATCGAATGTGTCTCGCAGAAATGAGTATAAAGACTTGTTGACAGCGATGATTGCGGATTGGAGACAGCATTGGAACCGACCTGATATGCCTTTCTATGTGATTGAACTGGCGGATTTCCTCTCACCCGAAGATAAAGGAGGGCGTGCTGCCTGGGCAGAATTCAGGAAAGTGCAGGCAGAAGTAGCCAATACAAATAAAAATGTCACTCTAATTAAAAATGGTGATTTAGGAGAATGGAATGATATCCATCCATTGGATAAAAAGACGTTGGGACAACGTGTGTCCCAAGCAGTCTTTCAACAAAGAGTCAAATAAATTAAAAAAGAGATTAGTACCATGAAAACACAGACTCAAAAAGTGTCGATGGCCGAGAAAATCGGTTATAGCTTAGGTGATGGTTCGGCGAACCTGATTTTCCAGATGATGATGATGTTCCAACTCTTCTTCTATACAGATGTGTTTGGAATCAAAGCAACAGCAGCAGGTATGATATTGCTGGTCGCACGTATTTTCGATGCGTTTGTCGATCCGGTGGTAGGTATCCTGTCCGACAGAACCAATACCCGTTGGGGTAAATACCGTCCTTGGTTGTTGTGGACAGCTATTCCTTTTGCCGTATTCTTCATTCTGGCATTTACGACACCCGATTTGAGTGAGCGTGGAAAGATTATTTATGCAGGTATCACTTATACCCTATTAATGTCTATTTACTCCTTCAATAATACCCCGTATGCCTCTTTGGGTGGTGTGATGACAAGTGACATCAAAGAACGTACCAGTATCTCGTCCGTCCGTTTTGTGACAGCTACAATCGCCACTTTTGTTGTGCAGGGGCTTACTTTGCCGTTAGTCTCCAAGTTCGGGCAAGGCGACGATCAACGTGGATGGTTCCTGACAATTACCCTGTTTGCCATCATCGGAGTTGTTCTTTTAGTAATTACATTTTTCTCTGCCAAAGAGCGTATCACGCCTCCCGTAGGTCAGAAAACTTCCGTGAAACAGGATTTTAAAGATATCGTAAGCAGCCGTCCATGGAAAGCGATGTTTATCTTAACTCTCTTTTTGTTTACGACATTGGCTATGTGGGGCAGCAGTATGTCTTACTACTTTAATTATTTCGTAGATAAAACAGCCCTTTTTGATTTCTTGCAAAATTTTGGATTAGTACGGATAGAAGGAGAAACTTATGGTATGTGGCACACTTTCCTTGATGCTTTCGGACTGATTGCGCAGCCCGATCATAGTAATGTGTTTGCTGTAGGTTTCAGTTTGTTCAATATGATTGGGCAGGTTATCACTTTGGCGGGTGTAATATTGCTTTCCGGATTTCTTTCCAATATCTTTGGCAAGCGGAATGTGTTTTTGATCTGCCTGGCACTGACAGCCTTTTTTACAGCCCTGTTTTTTGTGGTAGATTCGACAAACATAAGTACGATCTTTATTATTAACTGTTTGAAGAGTTTGGCATACGCACCTACTATTCCATTGCTTTGGGCAATGATGGGAGATGTTGCCGATCATTCAGAATGGGTGAACCATCGTCGTGCGACAGGATTTGTATTTGCAGGTGTAGTCTTTGCCCTGAAAGCCGGACTAGGTATAGGGGGAGCTATTTGCGGTGCGATTGTCGATTCGTTCGGTTTTGTATCTAATACAGTGCAGACGGAAAACGCTATTTTCGGTATCCGTTTGACATCCAGCGTGATTCCTGCCATCACTTTCTTTGTAGGAGTAATTGCTTTGTTCTTTTATCCTATTTCTAAGAAGTTGAATGAGCATATTCAGGACGATTTGGCAAAACGCCGTCTGGAAAACAATTGATTAATAACTATAACTAATAGATAGACTATATGAAGACTTCGATAAGAACAACCGCAGTTTCTTTGTTGGCTGCTGTAGCCCTGATAACTAGTACTTCGGTAGCTTTTGCACAAGAAACAAAGACTTTGAAAGAAGCTTTGAAGGATAAATTCCTGATAGGAACAGCAGTGAATACACGACAAGCATCCGGTCGGGATAAGGCAGGAGTGCGCGTAATTCAGGAACAATTTAATGCTATTGTAGCAGAGAATTGTATGAAGAGTCAGGAAATGCATCCGAAGGAGAACCGTTATAATTTCACACAGGCAGATGAATTTGTTGCTTTTGGAGAGAAAAATCATTTGGCAATCACAGGACATACGTTGATTTGGCATTCGCAGCTTTCTCCCTGGTTCTGCGTGGATGAGAATGGCAAAAATGTGCCTCCGGAAGTATTGAAGAAACGGATGAAAGATCATATCACCACTATTGTGAAGCGTTACAAAGGCCGTATTAAAGGTTGGGATGTAGTGAATGAAGCGATTGAAGATAATGGTGCATATCGTAAGACTAAGTTTTATGAAATTCTAGGTGAAGAATATATCCCATTGGCTTTTCAATATGCACACGAGGCCGATCCGGATGCAGAGCTTTATTATAACGATTATTCAATGGCTCAACCAGGCAGAAGAGCTGCAGTTGTGAAGATGGTGAAAGACTTGAAGAAACGTGGTATCCGTATTGATGCGGTGGGGATGCAAGGACACATCGGCATGGACTATCCGAAAATCAGCGAGTTTGAAGAAAGTATGCTTGCCTTTGCCGGAGCGGGAGTGAAGGTAATGATAACAGAATTGGATCTGACTGTATTGCCATCACCCGACCCCAAGGTTGGTGCGGAAGTCTCGGCATCTTTTGAATATAAAAAAGAGATGAATCCTTATTCGGACGGATTACCGGAAGAAGTATCAAAAGCATGGACAGAGAGAATGAATGACTTCTTCCGTCTGTTCCTGAAACATCAGGATGTCATAACAAGAGTTACTGTTTGGGGAGTAGCCGATCAGGATTCGTGGCGTAACGACTGGCCGATGAGAGGACGTACGGATTATCCATTGCTTTTCGACCGCAATCATCAGCCGAAACCGGTAGTTGATTTGATTATAAAAGAGGCTATGCAGAAATGATCATTTGGAGTTCACTTCACCACAGAGGACACGGAGGACACAGAGCTCTTCTCTCTCTTTCCGTAAGTAAAACAGAGCGATAAATATACGATTACGTGAGACTCTGTGTTATTCTATAGTGAATAAAAAGATTAAACCTCTGTGTCCTCCGTGTCCTCTGTGGTGAAATAGAAATTCCCATTTATAAAATTAATTTAGAACTGTTGCAATAAGAATAAAACCATGAAAACAGAAAAAAGATATTTAGTTCCCGGTGATTATATGGCTGATCCTGCCGTACACGTGTTTGATGGCAAACTTTACATTTATCCCTCGCATGATTGGGAGAGTGGTATTGCCGAAAATGATAATGGAGATCATTTCAATATGAAAGATTACCATGTGTATTCTATGGATGATGTAATGAATGGAGAGATTACTGACCATGGGGTTGTACTTTCTACAGGAGATATTCCTTGGGCGGGCCGTCAGCTTTGGGACTGTGATGTTGCTTTTAAAGACGGCAAATACTATATGTATTTTCCATTGAAAGACCAAAATGACATATTCCGTATCGGAGTAGCTGTGAGCGATAAACCATACGGACCTTTTGTTCCGGAAGCAAACCCGATGAAAGGAAGTTACAGCATTGATCCGGCTGTCTGGAATGATGGAGATGGTAATTATTATATGTATTTTGGCGGACTGTGGGGTGGACAGCTTCAACGTTACCGGAATAATAAAGCATTGGAATCAGCCATTTTACCCGAAGGAGAGGAGGAGGCTTTGCCATCCCGTGTTGTTCGTTTGAGTGATGATATGCTGGAGTTTGCGGAAGAACCGCGTCCGTTAGTCATTCTGGATGAAAACGGTAAACCTCTGACAGCAGGAGATACAGAACGTCGTTTCTTCGAAGCTTCCTGGGTACATAAGTATAATGGGAAATATTATTTCTCTTACTCTACAGGCGATACCCATCTACTTTGTTACGCGATAGGTGACAACCCATACGGACCATTTACTTATCAGGGAGTTATCCTGACTCCGGTAGTGGGATGGACTACTCATCATGCTATTGTTGAGTTCAAAGGAAAATGGTATCTGTTCCATCACGATTGCGTACCTTCCGAAGGGAAAACCTGGCTTCGCAGCTTAAAAGTCTGTGAACTGCAATACGATGCTGATGGAAAAATCATCACGATTGAAGGATTGGATGAATAGTCGCTAAATGATTATTTTGCGGAGTGCCCTGAAAGGGCTTAATTATATAGCGTAGGGCAACGCCCTACGTAAAAATGAATTTGCGCCCTGAAAGGGCATAATTGTATACAGTTCCGCCCTTTCAGGGCTTGTGGCTGGTGTGTTTTTTTCGTAGGGCGTTGCCCTACGCTATATAATTAAGCCCTTTCAGGGCACCCCAATAAATATATAATTGTAAGGCTTTCAGCCTAACTGCTAAATTCCCATTTAACCCTTAAATACCCATTCGTGAAACGAATTTTGAACTATTACTTATGAGGATTATATCTATATTGACATTTGTCCTGTTTTTCAGCTTTTTCTCTGTTTATGCAGAAGATGGGAGCGCTTTGTGGCTTCGTTATTCAACGGGAGCAAAAGCAATAATAATGAATAAGAAACAGTCTCCCACATTAAATATCGCCGTTTCCGAATTGCGGAACTTCTGGCAGGGAGGAATCCCCATAACGCTGGAAATACAGAAGAATAAGGAACTGCGTGCATTAGGAAATGACGGGTACATCATCCGCGCTTCTAAAGACGGTAACCATCTGACAATCAATTCTTCCGGTGAGCAAGGAATACTTTACGGAACTTATCATCTGCTTCGTCTGCAAGCCACCGGGCAATTATCCGAATCAACATTGAAGTCTTTAAATATCTCCGAGAAACCGGATTACCGGATTCGCGTCTTGAATCATTGGGACAATCTAGACGGTACAATCGAACGTGGCTATGCCGGACATTCGCTTTGGAAATGGGACGAACTCCCGTCGGTTGTTTCTCCCCGTTATGAAGCTTATGCACGTGCCAATGCTTCCATCGGTATTAATGCTACTGTGATAAACAATGTCAATGCAAGTCCTAAGATACTATCTGATGATTATTTGCAGAAAGTCAAAGTTCTGGCAGACATCTTCCGTCCTTATGGTTTGAAAATATATCTTTCAATTAACTTTTCTTCCCCGGCAGCTTTAGGTGGTTTATCCACCTCCGATCCGTTGGATAAAGAGGTGATTGCCTGGTGGAAGAAAAAAGCCAAAGATATCTATTCGCTGATACCCGATTTCGGAGGCTTTTTGGTGAAAGCAAACTCCGAAGGACAACCCGGACCGTGTGACTACGGGCGTACTCATGCCGAAGGGGCGAACATGCTTGCCGATGTATTGAAACCTTATCGCGGCATCGTCATGTGGCGTGCTTTCGTTTACTCGCCCACGGACAGCGACCGGGCCAAACAAGCCTATCTTGAATTTGAACCTTTGGACGGAAAGTTCCGCGACAATGTGATTGTACAGATAAAGAACGGCCCGATTGATTTCCAGCCCCGCGAACCGTTCAGCCCGTTATTCGGAGCCATGAAGAAAACACCCGTGATGCCGGAATTTCAGATAACACAGGAATATCTGGGATTCTCCAACCATCTCGTTTTTCTCGCTCCCATGTGGAAAGAATGTCTGGACAGCGACACTTACGTACAAGGCGCAGGCTCTACCATCGCCCGTGTGACGGACGGCTCCTTGTTCCCCCATTCATTGACGGCTATTGCCGGTGTCACCAATATCGGTGATGACATCAATTGGTGCGGACATCCTTTTGCGCAAGCCAACTGGTATGCTTTCGGGCGTCTTGCCTGGAAACATTCCCTTTCATCCGAAGAGATAGGCGAAGAGTGGCTGAAACAAACCTTCCTTCCTATTGCCGGACAACCATCCCGCAATTCCGTCAATGAAATATCTCCCAAAGAGAGACAACAACTTTACTCTCAACTCTCCCTTCTCAACTCTCAACTTCTCCAAGAGTCGAGGGAAGCAGTAGTAGATTATATGATGCCGTTAGGACTGCATCACATCTTTGCATGGGGACATCATTACGGGCCCGAGCCTTGGTGTGATATTCCCGGTGCCCGTCCCGACTGGATGCCTTCTTATTACCATAGGGCAGATGACGGCGGTATCGGATTCGACCGCAGCAGCAAAGGGAGCAATGCGACCGCACAATATCACTCTCCTTTATGCGAACAACTGGATAATGTAGACACCTGTCCCGAAAACCTGCTTCTTTGGTTTCACCATGTTCTCTGGAATCATCGGATGAAGAGCGGGCGTACACTTTGGGCAGAGTTGTGCTATGCTTATGATCGTGGGGTGCAAGAAACCAGAAACTTCCAGAAGTTATGGGCGCCTATGGAGAAATACATCGACCCGGAACGATTCCGTGACGTACAGCACCGGTTGAAGATTCAGGCACGTGACGCAGTGTGGTGGAAAGATGCCTGCTTGCTCTATTTCCAGCAATTCAGCAAGCAGCCGATACCTTATGAACTGGAACGTCCGGTGCATGAATTGAAAGATATGATGGAATACAAACTGAATATCACTAATTTTGAATGTCCGCCTTACGGATTTACCCGATAGAATGATTATATTTGTATCTTGATTATAAGAAACAAATAACAAACCATTAATCAGTAAACAATGAAATTCAGCAACGTAAGATTATTAGTGAAGGACTTCGCCAAATGTTTCAAATTCTACACCGAACAACTCGGACTAGAACCTGCTTGGGGAGATGAAAATAGCGGATACGCCAGTTTTAAAGTAGCCGACGGAATAGAAGGCTTCGCCCTTTTTGTATCCGACTGGATGGCACCTTCGGTAGGCAATGCAGATAAGCAGCAACCCGTTGCGATGCGTGAAAAATTAATGGTTTCATTCTATGTAGATAACGTAGACGAAACCTTTGCCGCCCTAAAAGCCAAAGGCGTGACGTTTATCAGTGAACCTACGGATATGCCCGATTGGGGGATGCGTACCTTGTATCTGCGCGACCCCGAAGAAAATCTTATAGAACTCTTTACCCCTCTGTCGCCGGAGAAATTTAGCCAGGAGCTTCTCGAAGAAGATAAGAAATTTCAATAAGGGATATTGCTAAAAAGGAACTTTTAATACGGTTTTCCTGTAAATAGACAAGAAAAGTGCTTATTCTGTGATAAAATTGTTACCTTTGCGGTCAAAAATAAAACAGAATATAAGAATATGAGCCAAAATACATTCTGCATGGCGGGGGGCGTAGCACGCAACCCGCTTGTGCGTTTAGCCAAACCTATCACGGCAACTATCGGAGCGAACGAACACATAGCCATTGTAGGTCCCAATGGGGGTGGCAAGAGCCTTTTTGTAGATACATTAATCGGAAAATATCCGCTACGTGAAGGAACACTCCAGTATGACTTTTCCCCTTCCGCTACTCAAACTGTTTATGATAATGTGAAATATATCGCGTTCCGTGATACTTATGGAGCGGCAGATGCCAATTATTACTACCAACAGCGTTGGAATGCGCACGACCAGGATGAAACGCCGGACGTCCGCGAAATGTTGGGAGAGATTAAAGACGAACAACTGAAAAATGAACTGTTCGAGCTCTTCCGCATCGAACCTCTTCTTGATAAAAAGATAATCCTTCTTTCAAGTGGTGAACTGCGTAAATTCCAGCTCACAAAGACACTGTTGACAGCCCCCCGCGTTCTGATAATGGATAATCCGTTTATCGGACTGGATGCGCCTACCCGCGAATTGTTATTCTCTTTGCTCGAACGTCTGACAAAAATGTCGTCCGTCCAGATTATTCTGGTGCTTTCCATGATGGATGATATACCTTCCTTTATCACTCATGTTATCCCTGTTGATAAAATGGAAGTGTTTTCCAAGATGGAACGCGAAGCCTACCTGACTGCTTTCCGCAACAGAGACGCAGCTACTTCTTTCGATGAATTGCAGAAACGGATTATTGATTTGCCTTATGACGGCAACAACTATGACTCGAACGAAGTGGTGAAACTGAATAAGGTAAGTATCCGCTATGGCGACCGCACTATTCTGAACGAACTGGACTGGACAGTGCATCGTGGGGAGAAATGGGCGTTGAGCGGGGAGAACGGTGCAGGAAAGTCTACATTATTGAGTTTGGTTTGTGCGGATAATCCACAATCATACGCTTGCGACATCAGCCTTTTCGGACGCAAACGGGGAACTGGAGAAAGTATTTGGGAAATCAAGAAACACATCGGATATGTAAGTCCCGAGATGCATCGTGCTTATCTCAAAAACTTGCCGGCTATTGAAATCGTAGCCAGCGGACTGCACGACAGTATCGGACTGTACAAACGCCCCCAACCGGAGCAGATGGCTGTATGTGAGTGGTGGATGGATATATTCGGCATTGCCGACTTGAAAGACAAACCTTTCTTGCAGCTTTCCAGTGGGGAGCAACGTCTGGCTCTGTTGGCACGTGCTTTCGTCAAAGATCCTGAATTACTGATTTTGGACGAACCGCTTCATGGATTGGATACTTACAATCGTCGTCGGGTCAAAAAGGTGATCGAAGCCTTCTGTAAACGTAAAGATAAGACGATGATTATGGTAACACATTATGAATCAGAACTTCCGGATACGATTACAAACCGCATCTTCTTGAAAAGAAATGATACGTTAATATATTAGAATATGATTTCTAATATTTTTTAATGAATTGATTGCTTTTTGTGTTATTTGGTTATCTTTGTGCTTAATTAAATGCAAAAAGTAACCACAAAGATATGAATAGTAGCCAAAATGCCATAGCTGTATTGTATAGGAAATATTGGCAAAAGCTCTATATTCATGCATACAATCTGCTGAATGACGGAGAAAGCGCAAAGGATGTATTGAGTGATGTGTTTTGCTCAGTACTTGAAAACAGCGAGCAGTTTGAAGGGAAGACTGATTTGCTGCCTTTATTCTATGTCATGGTGAAAAACCGTTGTATTGACCACATACGTCATCAGAATGTAGTGAACCGGAATGCGGAAAGATACTTGGAAGAACTTTATAGCGGTTGGACTGCCAAAGAGTATCGGGACTACGAAGATAAAATAGACCGGATGCAGGAGAGTATCCGCCAGATGGCGCCGCAAATGCGCATAGTAGTGGAAGAGTTTTTTCTGAATGAAAAGAAATGTGCGGAAATTAGTGAAATATTAAATATCAGTGATAATACAGTCAGAACCCATATTGCCCGGGCTTTAAAAATACTCCGTAAACGATTGAGTGTCTTTTTACTTATTACAGTTTAATGTTGAATCCTGCTCTTCACTTGTTTCACACTTTAGCTGAACAACTATAAATCAGATATTTATGGTGAATGGAAGTAGGAAAAACAAAGTAAATAACCCTTCACATCCTTCACGCACTTATATGGATTTGTGGGGCATATATGTCTGACGTGTTGGATCTATATGTCTAGCATATTGGATCTATATGTCCAATACGCACGGCATATATCTCCTGTAAACAAGGTATTAATACCTGATAATTCAAGAGTTAATACCTTATAGCTCAAGAGTTAATACTTGATAACTCAAAAGTTAATACCCAACGGGTCATTTGCTATAAGCTAATTTGTTTTTGCTTATAGCATATTCTTTTTTGCTTATAGCATATTTACTTTAGCTCATAGCATATGAAAAAAGAGGTGAAGGATGTGAAGGGTTGTTTGCTTTGTTTTTCTGCTTCCCTTCACCATAAATGTCTGATTTATAGTTGTTCATCTCAATGGTGAAGCCTGTGAACCGTTGGAATAGTTCATTTGTGTGTTATCGTCATTGGTATACAGGCTTCATCTTTTGTTCTTCTGAATTTCCATCAAGAAAAAAAATCTCTCATAGGTGTCATTAATTTCGGTTGGCTCTACGTATTAAGATAAACAGTTGATTATTATGATGGAAAATCCAGACCAGAATTCAGATTATGCATTGCGTGCGATACAGGAACCGAGACTAAGGGAGACGGAAGAGTTCAACCAGTGGATTAGCGTACCTGAAAACAAGGAACTATTTCTCGACTTGATGGCTTGCAAGGAAGCTGTGATGCGTGAAAGCTTGGATAGGAGACGCAAGGCAAAAATGAAAACACGTATTTGGGTAGCGGCTTCTGCTGTGGCTGCCGTTTTGGTTTTGGCCTTTCTTATACCTTCTTTACTTCCTTCTTTCTTTATAAAAAAAGAGGAACCGGTGCGATTCTTTGCCGCAACTGTCAGTGGAGAACATGTGATGTTGCAAATGGACGGCCATCATGAACAACAACTGTTGGAAGACAGTGTGATGGACATCAAAGAATGGAAAACATTGACGCCGGATACCACCTGTTGCCAAACGTTGACTACACCACGTGGAAAAAGTTTCTTACTGGTACTGTCCGACGGGACTAAAGTGTGGATAAATGCTGAAAGTAGCCTGCGCTATCCTGTCGCATTCAACGGGAAGGAACGACGGGTAGAGCTGAAAGGAGAAGCCTGTTTTGAAGTGGCAAAGGATGAAAAATGTCCCTTTATCGTAAGTGCCGACGGCATGGATACCCATGTGCTGGGTACTAAATTCAATGTACGTTCATACACAACAGAAGACCGCCACGTGACATTGGTGCAGGGAAAAGTGCAAGTGACCAACACGAACAGCCTTTCATCCGTAGTACTTCAACCCGGACAGGACTTGACTTATACGGAAACCGGAGAAGAGAAAATATCGCGTGTCAACATAGCTACCTATACGGCATGGACAGAAGGAATGTTCTATTTTGAAGATTCGTCACTGGAAGAAATTATGAGTTCTCTGGGCAGATGGTACAACGTGAACGTCGACTTTGAACGGGTGGAACTATACAATATCCGCCTGAACTTTTGGGCGAACCGCAACGCTCATTTGGACGAGGCGGTGGAACTTCTGAATAAACTGGAAAAAGTACGTGTAGAATATCAGGACGGGACTATTACGATTAAACATATATAACTTTACAAATACAACTCTTATGAAAAAGCAACAAATTACATTGTCTCGCAAAAAGGCAATGAGAAAGGTCGTATGGATGAAAGCCGCCTTCTTATTGCTGATGTTTGTAATTGCCCTGCATGGACGGGCACAAAATACGGACAGCAAATTGATTTCTTTGGAACTAAAGGAAGCGCCATTGGGAGAGGCTTTGAAGCAGTTTAGCAATGTGTCCGGCTATAAGGTGAATTTTCCTAGTGAAGATGTCGGAGCGTACCGGGTAAGCGTAAGCATACATCAGTTGGCACCTTTGGCGGCACTCCAGAAAATACTGGAAGGGAAACCTTTTGAATATGAGGTGAAACAACATTTTATCACTGTCCGTAAAGTGAAGCCTGCATCGACTACTCGTAAAGTCAGGAACATCGAAGGGCGGGTAGTGGATGAAAAAGGGGAACCGTTGCCAGGTGCGAATATCCGGGGAATCGACAGCCCGTTTGGAGCTATTTCCGATATCAAAGGAAATTTCACTTGTAAAGTGATGGAGGAAACTCACACATTGGAAGTTTCTTTTGTCGGTATGCAAACTGAAAAGGTATCTATTAAAGGGCGTACTCATGTCAATGTGATTATGCATGAAGATAAACAGCAATTGGGAGATGTTGTAGTGACGGGTTATCAGCGCATTAGCCGTGAACGCTCTACTGCCTCTTTCGGCTTTATAGATTCCGAACAACTGACAAGGCAGATGCATACTGACCTGGCGTCATCTCTGGAAGGACAAATAGCTGGCCTGCGTATGGATATCAATCCGAATAACGGGGATATGAGCCCTATCCTTCGCGGTAGAGGTACGTTCTCGAATGATGTAGGCTCACATCCGCTAATCGTAGTGGATGATATGCCGACTGACTTGACCCTGAGTGAGATAAATCCCTATAATGTAGAGAGTATTACTGTCTTGAAGGATGCGGCGGCAGCCAGTATTTATGGTGCTTTGGCTGCAAACGGCATTATTGTGGTAGTTACCAAACAGGCTAAAGAAGAGGGTGCGCATGTGAATATCAATGCTGATTGGTTCATCACCAGCAAACCGAATTTCAATAGTTTGAACCTGGCTTCTACAAGCGACATTATTGATTATCAAACAGATGTGTTTGATGCGAATGTAGCCGAATCAGGCAGTGCGTCCGGTTTTTTGTCCAGCTATAAGGCAGGCTACTATAATCCGTTGTTCCAACTTTATCTGGATCGGGAGAATGGTACACTAAGTAATAATGAAGTCGAAGCTACATTGAATCAGTGGCGTAATAATGACTATTATAAAGAATATCGTGACAATGCTTGGCGCACGGCTGTAACTCAGCGTTATAATGTGTCCGTATCGCAGAAAGTCGGAAAAAACAATCACTTCCTTTCGTTCAATTATGAAAATGACAAGGGGCGTACGATAAATGATAAAAGGAATAAATTCTCCTTGTATTATAAGTCGAACTATGCCATAACCAGTTGGTTGAATGTGAATGCCGGGGTGGACGCCCGTCTGGGAAGTAGCGATACACCGAATACCCTGTTTACCAGTTACACTATGCAACAACGTTATGAAAGAATAATGGATGCCGATGGTAACCGTTATAATTCTCCTTATGTGAATGTAAGCGGATATTCGGGTGGAGCTTACAATGGCAGTGTCGTGAGCAAGGCGGAAGGTGTTTCACCTTATAAAACATTTGGTTTCAATGTGCTTGACGCATTGGGTGAAGGCGGTACCAAATCACGCAATGTCAGCATCCGCCCGTTTGTCAGTTTGCAGGCACGATTCCTGAAGATGTTTAAATATAACTTCATGTATCAGTATGAATGGAATCATAGCAAGAGTGAAGTGTTTGATGCGGAGGACTCCTATTTGATGCGTATGACGTACAATTCTATGATTGATACGAATGGAAATTCGGCAATGCCGAAAGGCGGACGGTTCTTTCAAAATGAGTTGAGCAGTAACCGTTATACTGTACGTAATCAGATAGACTTTGACAAAAGTTGGAAGAACCATGCAGTAACCGCCATTGCCGGACTTGAATTCAGGGAAAATAAGATTCCGAAACCTACCCGGCAATTAATGTATGGATACGATCCTCAGACACTGACTTCTGACATTATAGATTGGCAGGCATACCGTGACGGTGTAGGAACCAGTGCACTTTCCGGCAATACGATTACTTTGAGTGGCCTGTCGCCTACGTTGCAAGAATCACGCCATCGTTATGCATCTTTTTATGCCAATGCAAGCTATTCTTATCTGTCCCGTTATAATGTATCCGGAAGTATCCGCTGGGATCAGGCGGACTTGTTCGGACTTGATATCCGTAACCAGCGTCATCCCCTGTGGTCTGTCGGTGCGTCCTGGATTATGTCGGAAGAGTCATTTATGAAAGATATTGTTTGGCTCGACTTCCTGAAAGCACGTATGACCTATGGTATCAACGGTAATGTGGATCAGAGTTCGACTACCTATTTTGTAGTAAAGCAGAAGACCCAGAGCAATCCGATCAAGACGACATACCTGACTTATGATGATGATGATCTTCCGAACCCGAAACTCCGTTGGGAGAAAACAGCCACTTATAATGTGGGACTGGATTTCCGTCTTTTCAATAATTTAGTCAATGGTAGCTTGGAGTATTACAACCGCCACTCATCTGATTTGCTTGTACGCCGCTACATGGATCCTACATTGGGAGCTAAATCACGTGTAGTGAACAACGGTGAGATGCGTAACCGGGGTATCGAATTTTCTCTTACTGCCAATCTCATCAGGAAGAAGGACTGGAACTTTGCCGTTGATTTCAACTTTGCCCATAACAAGAACAAGATGTTAAAGGTGGATCATAGTGATTCGGACACTTCGACAAGTTTCATTATGAGCCCGCAGAACTACTTTATGGAAGGAACCAGTTATAATACGCTTTGGGCTTACCGTATCGACCGCATTGAAAATGGATATCCGGTAGCGGTGGACAAAGATGGGAATGACCTGGTGACGTTCAACGAGGATGGTACGGTTGCCAATATTACTACCGGATCGTCACTGAAAGGTACTGAGAATCTTGTAAATCTTGGCTCGCTGACTCCGAAATTCAATGGAGCAGTGTCCTTGAGACTTAGCTACAAGGGAATTGCCTTGAATGCTTTCTTTGTGTATGCAGGCGGTAACAAACTGCGTAATAGTGTGGTAAGTATGAGTGACCAGGTGGGAAGCCAGACGTTGAAAGACATAACCAACCGTTGGAGTGCGGATGCGCCGGATGCAAATGTACGTATGTATATTGATATGCCCACAAAGGTTAAAACTTACGCAAGTACTTTCCAGGATTGGTGGCAATATGGTGATATCAATGTGAAAGATGCTGGTTATGTGAAATTGCGTAGCTTGAGTCTGGGGTATAGTTTGCCGTCTGGTATCTGCCGTCAAATCCGGCTTAATTCATTGAATTTGAAGTTGCAAGTGAACAACCTGTTTACCTGGTGTAAGGCAGGAAGCGACATTGATCCGGAAAGCTACGGATTGAACAGCGGCACACGCGGCATGGCTTCACCCAAGACTTATTCTATCGGATTATCAACAAGTTTCTAATTTATTAAAAAGAATATAGGATATGCGTAAATTGCTTTATATATTGTCGGTTCTGCTTATCTTGGGATTTGCAGCTTGCGAGAATTACGTGGATATTACCCCTACAGGAAAGAAGACTGTGGACTCTACCGAGACTTATTATGAATTGGTGGCTTTGCCGAACCGGAGTTATTATCCGTCGTCTTTTGCTTTGTTGAGTGATAATGTCTGGTCAAAAGAATCGAATATTATCGGCAAGGAATATCTTTCCTCTGATGGAATCAATATGACTTTTAATGAGGATGCCGATCGTAAAGAATTAAGTGATAATAATCTGTATGCCAACTGTTATCAATACATCTTACGCTCTAACATCGTGATTTCATTGGTAGATCATAGTACAGGTGACAAGGATGTGAAGGAACTGGCTAAAGCGGAAGCAAAAATTATGCGTGCGTGGGATCATTTTATTCTGGTGAATACATTCGCTAAAGCCTACAATCCGGAGACAGCAGCCACTGACGGTGGTATTGCTATTGTCAGCGAATATGACTTGGAAGCGACTCCTACCAAAGCTACTGTTGCCCAAGTCTATGACTTTATCATCAAGGATATCGAGGATGCGTTACCTTATCTGCAGGAAGAACCGGTGAATGTATATCATCCGTCGAAAGCATTCGGCTATGCATTGGCGGCACGCGTTTACTTGTTCCACCGTGACTGGAAAAAGGCTAAGGATGCGGCGGAGGAATCTTTGAAACGGAACAATGCCTTGATAGATTATATAGCTTTGGATGCCGTCGGGGGACCGACTAAGGTTTCAACTTATGCCAAAGGTGGCAATCCGGAAGTGTTGAATTATGCTTATATGGGTAGTTATTCTGAAAACCCGTCTATTGCTTATGGTATGATTAGTCCGGAGTTAGTACAACTTTTCGGAGATAATGATGAACGGATGAATTTGTTTTTTAAAACGACTGGTAATTTTGACTATAACTTTGACGAGGGTTCTGGAGCTGCTTTATGGAACACTGCCCTTACCTATTCTAAGTTTCAATACATGGCTGTAGGTATGCGTACAGCCGAAGTTTATTTGATTTTGGCAGAGGCGATGGCACGTTTAAACGATTTGTCCGGATCCGTTGAAGTGTTGAATCAGTTACGTGAAAAACGAATCAAAGGAAGTGAAGCTGTGCTTCCGGAACCGGCTACACAGCGTGAGATGATGCAGGAAATCATTAACGAGCGTCGTAAAGAGTTGCTCTTCGGATTCAGCCGTTTCTGGGATTTGAAACGGTTCAATACGGAAGCCGACTATGCAAAGACGATTACCCGTACTTTTCCGCTGGTAACTACGACCGTAGAACAGAAAATATATACATTGAAACCGGATTCACGTTTGTACATCATCCCGTTCCCAGTAGCTGCCCGTGAGAAGAATCCCAATTTGACACTAAATACTAACGAATAAAATAGATAGAAAAGCGATGCGAAAAATTTTAATGATGGCGGCATACATACTCCTTACACTCCAATGTGTTGGAGTGTATGCCGGTGGTAAACTTCCGCTGGAGTATGGAACCAAAAATCTGGTAGTTCATGAAGATACGGTCAAGAAAGACACTGTCAAGAAGGCTACCGCTTACGAGAAACTGTTGAAAGATGGAGGAAGTGAATGTGAGGGTATGTTCACGATCCGTCACATCAAAGATGACTGGTATTTTGAAGTACCGGATTCTTTATTGGGACGATTGTTATTGGTTGTTACCCGCTTTAAAGCTGTTCCGCAAGGATTTAAAATGCTTAGTGGAGAAGAAGTGAACCGAAGTGTGGTTTACTGGGAACAACATAATGATAAAACTCTCTTCTTACGTGAATATGTACAGTCGCAGTTTGCCCGCCCGGGTGATAAGATAGCAGAGGCGTTGAAGCAGTCTACTGTAGATCCGGTTATCGGTAAGTTTGATGTTATCGGTAGAAATCCGGAGACCCGGGCACAGCTTGTCAACGTCTCCAAGTTCCTTTTAAGTGATAACAAGACCTGTGGCTTTACATCAAGTGACCGTTCTATTCTTGGTATTGGTTCTTTAGTTCAGGATCGTACATTTATGGATACTATAAAGACCTATCCTATTAATGTGGAAGTAGTAACTTTGCGTACTTACAACATAACTTCCGGCAAACTGCCGGCTGCGGCAACAGGATCAGTGACTGTGAAACTGAATACCAGTATGGTAATGTTGCCTAAAGAGCCGATGCAGCCGAGACTGGCAGATGAACGGGTCGGCTTTTTTCAGAATCCGGTGACAGAATTCTCTGATGAACAGCAAGTCACATCGCGTGGAGCTATCATTCAGCGTTATCGGTTGGAACCGAAAGACCCGGAACGTTATCGTCGGGGACAACTCACTGAACCGAAACGCCCTATTGTATACTATATAGACCCGGCGACACCCAAGAAATGGATCCCTTATCTTAAAGCCGGTGTGAACGATTGGAATGTTGCTTTTGAAGCAGCCGGATTTAAAAATGCCATTATCGCCAAAGAGTGGCCGGACGATCCCACAATGAGCTTGGATGATGCACGTTATAGCGTATTGCGTTATTTGCCTTCGGAAACAGAGAATGCCTACGGACCGCGTATTGTAGACCCGCGTAGCGGAGAAATAATGGAAAGTCATATCTGTTGGTATCATAACGTGATGAACCTACTTAAGAAATGGTATATGGTGCAGTGCGGACCTTTGGATAAACGTGCGCAGTCAATGACCTTTGATGACAAATTAATGGGAACTCTGATCCAGTTTGTCTCCTCGCATGAAGTAGGACACACACTCGGTTTGCGTCACAATATGGCTGCCAGTTCAGCTACTCCGGTAGAGAAGTTACGTGATAAAGCCTGGGTGGAAGCCAACGGTCATACGGTATCAATCATGGACTATGCACGATTCAATTATGTGGCACAGCCTGAAGACCGGATTTCAGAAAAAGGACTTTTCCCTCGCATTGGCGATTATGATAAATGGGCTATAAAATGGGGATATCAATATCGTCCGGAATTTAAAGACCCCTTTAAAGAGAAAGCGGCATTACGTGCCGAAGTTACCAAGAAACTGAAAGGAGACCATCGTTTATTGTTTATCGGTGATGAAGGAAAAGGCTCTGACCCGCGCAGCCAAAGCGAAGATTTGGGCGACAATAATATGAAGGCTAATGAATATGGTATCAAGAATCTGAAAAGAGTGATGGAGAATATTCTGACTTGGACGGCGCAACCCGACGGTCAGTATGACGACTTGAATACTATCTATAATTCAGTTCGCGTCCAATACCTGAAGTATACGCTGCAAGTACAGAAAAACCTCGGAGGCCGTTATACCAAAAATGTGCCGGATAGCAAAGGGCGTGATTATGTGCCGCGTAGTATACAAAAAGAGGTTGTTGAATGGTTGGGACGTAACTTGTTCGTAGCTCCCCTCTGGCTCTATCCGGACGAAGTGGTAAGTCGTGTAGGCCTGAAAGCGGTAGATGAAATTAGCGACCGTCAGAGTTCTGCGTTAGCTTTGTTGCTTGCGCCGGGAATGCTTCACAATATCTATTCAACTTCCTTCAGCGTACCCGAACCGTATTCACTGGACGAGTATTTGAATGACGTATTTGTCGCTGTATGGAAACCGTTGAACGATCCTAATGAGTTGGAGAACAATTTCCGTCGTCAAACACACCGGACTTATCTGTCGTTTGTAGGGCGTGTGATTAAACCTAATGAGAAAGATAATACAAGTTTGAATATGACAGTCACCCGTTCTGATATTCAACTCTTTATGGAGAAACATCTGGACAAGATTGAAGAGCATGTAAAGGAACAGTTGGCAGCTTGTAAGGAAGGAGATATGAACTATCGCCACTATTCATCTTTGCTGCGAAACATCAAAAAAACGAAAGAAACCTATTATGGAAAAAATGCTGATGTGTAGACTTCAACAGTGGAACTTTTTAAAAAGAACAGAAAAGTAGAACAGATTTTCTTGTATATATAAACTCTCTCTTTTTTACTTTAACAGACTTACTCTTCTCTAATGATAACCTTGCTTTGATGAATCATCATCCATAATGCAAGCTTAGAATTAGAGGAGGGTATTTTTTTATGTCCCTGATTACTGCATCCCGCTTCTTTGCAGAAAGAATCATTATTTCTAGGTATTGATAACTATTTGTTTTCTAGTGAACTTTGTGAAGAAACAATCTGTTGTATATATAAAAAGAAGAAAGGAGAATTTTAGAAATGAAAAAGATAGTATTACTTCGTCACGGAGAGAGTGCATGGAATAAAGAAAACCGCTTCACGGGCTGGACAGATGTCGATCTGACAGAAAAGGGAGTTGCCGAAGCTGAAAAAGCCGGAGAGACATTGAAAGAATATGGTTTCAATTTCGATAAGGCTTATACTTCCTATTTGAAGCGTGCGGTGAAAACCTTGAACTGTGTTCTCGATAAGATGAATCTGGACTGGATACCTGTAGAGAAAAACTGGCGCCTGAATGAAAAGCATTATGGTGAATTGCAGGGATTGAATAAAGCCGAGACTGCCGAGAAATATGGAGAAGAACAAGTGCTTGTGTGGCGTCGTAGCTATGATATAGCTCCCAATCCGCTTTCGGAGAGTGATTTGAGAAACCCGCGTTTTGATTACCGTTATCACGAAGTGCCCGACGCCGAGTTACCTCGTACCGAATCATTGAAAGATACCATTGAACGTATCATGCCTTACTGGGAAAGTGATATATTCCCCAGCCTGAAAACGGCCCATACTTTATTGGTTGTGGCTCATGGTAATAGCCTGCGGGGTATCATAAAACATTTGAAAAATATCTCCGATGAAGATATCATAAAACTGAATCTGCCTACTGCTGTGCCTTACGTTTTTGAGTTTGATGAAAACCTGAACGTGGCCAACGACTATTTCCTGGGAAACCCGGAAGAGATCAAAAAACTGATGGAAGCAGTAGCCAATCAGGGAAAGAAAAAATAGAAAAGTTACACATTAAAAAATGAAGTTATGAGTAAAGTAGTAGAATTATTAAGAGATAAGGCCTGTTATTACCTGGACCACACTTGCGAAACCATTGATAAATCACTGATTCACGTTCCGTCTCCCGATACAATAGATAAAGTATGGATTGATTCGGACCGGAATATCAGAGTATTGAACAGTCTGCAAACGTTGTTGGGACATGGTCGCCTGGCAAATACCGGTTATGTATCCATACTTCCTGTCGATCAGGACATCGAACATACTGCCGGAGCATCATTTGCTCCCAATCCGATCTATTTCGATCCGGAGAATATCGTGAAACTGGCTATTGAAGGAGGTTGTAATGGAGTCGCTTCTACCTTTGGTATCCTTGGTTCCGTAGCACGTAAATATGCCCATAAAATACCTTTCATCGTCAAGTTAAATCACAATGAACTACTTTCTTATCCCAACACTTTCGACCAAGTACTGTTTGGTACAGTCAAAGAGGCCTGGAATATGGGAGCAGTAGCGGTAGGAGCCACCATCTATTTTGGTTCGGAACAGAGCCGCCGTCAGCTCGTGGAGATTGCCAATGCTTTTGAATATGCTCACGAACTGGGGATGGCAACCATTCTTTGGTGTTACCTGCGTAATAATGATTTCAAGAAAGGTGCTGTCGATTATCATGCGGCTGCCGATTTAACAGGACAGGCCGACCGTCTGGGAGTGACTATTAAAGCTGATATCGTAAAACAGAAACTTCCTACTAACAATGGTGGTTTTAAAGCCATCGGCTTCGGCAAGGTAGACGAACGTATGTATACCGAACTGGCTTCCGAACACCCGATTGACCTTTGCCGTTATCAGGTTGCCAATGGCTATATGGGACGCGTTGGTTTGATTAACTCCGGTGGAGAATCTCACGGAGAATCAGATTTGCGTGATGCTGTCATTACAGCCGTTGTCAACAAACGTGCCGGTGGTATGGGATTGATTAGCGGACGTAAGGCGTTCCAGAAACCAATGAACGAAGGGGTGGAATTATTGAATACCATTCAGGATGTATATCTTGATTCGTCAATTACGATTGCTTAATCAGGGATGAATAAAAATAAATTCTTATCTTTGACTATTAGATCGTTAACCATTAAAAATTAAGAGTATGAAGTTTTTTATTGACACAGCTAATTTGGAGCAAATCCAGGAGGCTTATGACCTCGGAGTACTTGACGGAGTGACTACCAACCCTTCGCTGATGGCGAAAGAAGGTATCAAAGGAACGCAGAATCAGCGTGAGCATTATATTAAAATATGCGAGATCGTCAACGGAGATGTAAGTGCCGAAGTGATAGCAACCGATTATGAAGGAATGATTCGTGAAGGCGAAGAACTTGCCGAGCTCAATCCGCATATTGTAGTAAAAGTTCCCTGTATTGCCGATGGCATTAAAGCTATCAAACATTTCACGGAAAAGGGAATCCGCACGAACTGTACATTAGTCTTTTCAGTAGGGCAGGCATTGCTGGCAGCTAAAGCCGGAGCTACGTATGTTTCACCTTTTGTCGGCCGTCTGGACGATATTTGTGAAGATGGAGTAAGGCTTGTGGGAGATATCGTACGTATGTATCGTACGTATGACTATAAAACACAGGTATTGGCTGCTTCCATCCGTAATACGAAACACATTATCGAATGTGTAGAAGTAGGAGCCGACGTTGCTACTTGCCCGCTGAGCGCTATTAAAGGATTGCTCAATCATCCGCTGACTGACTCGGGATTGAAGAAGTTCCTGGAAGACTATAAAAAAGTCAATGGTTGAGTAAGCAATGAAACTTGCAATATATTAAAATATTAGGCACGAATTACATGGATTTCACGGTTTTTAAAATGATAGTTATCATAAAACAACTATAAAAAGAAGTGAAATCTGTGTAATCCGTGCCTAAAAAATATTTATTTTCCGGGTAGCTTCTTATTGCTCTTTTTTTCTTTCCTGTTTCTGCTTTTCTTTGTATTGAGTCGGCGTTTCTCCGGTATATTGTTTGAAAGCCGTACTGAAATAGCGTGAAGTAGTAAAACCGACCTTCTCGGCAATTTCCGTGAACGACAGGTCAGTACTGGTGATTAAGGTGATCGCTTTCTCCATCCGGAATTTATTAATGTAATCATTGGCTCCCATATCGGTCAGAGCTTTCAGCTTATTGTAAAGGGAGGCTCTGCTCATACCTATCTCTTTACAAATAAAAGTGACATCCAGATGACTGCTATCCAAATGCTCCAGGATAATTTTATTCAGTTTCAACAGGAATGTTTCATCTGCCTGGCTAAAGGTGCTCTCTTCCGGCGCAGGGACTAACCCTGTATTCAAATATCTCTTCTTGATAGATTCGCGGTTCTTCAACCGGTTGCGAATGATTTCCATCAGCATTTCTATCTCAAAAGGTTTAGTCAGATAAGCATCCGCCCCGTTCTTGTAACCACTCAACTGGCTTTGTTTATCATCTCTTGCTGTCAGCAGAACGATAGGAATGTGACTGATCGTAATATCTTCCTTTATATTTTTGCATAGTTCATATCCATTCATTCTCGGCATCATCACGTCGCTGATGATAATATCCGGGGCATGGCTTTTGGTCAGTTGAAGGGCTTCCACACCATCCGAAGCAATCACTACCCGTTTGAAATATTCTCCCAGTGACTTTTTCAGGAAGTCCGTCAAGTCCGGATTATCATCCACTACTAAAACACTGTAAGGACTCGTGTCGAAATTATCTTCCTCCGGTTGTTGTTCTTTACTATCGTCACTCATTAATTCGTTCAAATATGCTTTCGGTTGGCAGATAATCTCTTCCGATTGTTGTCTTAAGGGCAGTTCAAAGAAGAATGTCGCACCGGCATCCTGATTATCTTGTGCACCAATGGAACCTCCGTGTAGTTCTACCAGAATCTTGGAATAAGACAGTCCGATCCCTGTGCCGCTCTGCTCTCCTGTACCCTGATAGAAACGGGTGAAGAGTTTCTGTGTATTTACTTGTTTCAATCCGTTTCCCCGGTCAATGATGGAGATACGTACGCTATTTCTTTCGGAAAGCAACTCCGACATAATTGTTATTTCTGCATCCTGCGGACTGTGTTTCAAGGCATTGATAAGCAGATTACTTAGAATAATCTCACACTTATCTTTATCAAAACTTACAGTATCGATATGTGGATCAAGCTGATAACGGATATGGACGTTCTTTGCTTCCCCTTCACTGATGAAATCTTGGGATACATGTTCAATCCATTGATTGAGAGCATACGGTTGTATCTGTAATTTGCTTTCGCCAACCTCCATCTTGCGTACATCGAGTACCATATTAATAAGGTTTTTCATTCGCTGCGCTTGACGGTAGATCGCTTTTATTGGCAAATACTGTGTATCTTCGGTAGAAAGGGATTTCAACATCCGGTTAAGTGGTGCGTATATTAACGTTAAAGGTGTACGCAACTCATGACTGATATTAATAAGAAAACGTACTTTTTCTTCATATACCTGTTGCTCATGTTCTTTCATTGCCCACTTTAACTTCTCTTCTTTACGTTTCCATGCTCTTCGGAAAGCTTCGATAATAGCGGCAGCAATAAAAACGGCGCAACAAAGAATAAACCACCATGTCCGATACCAGGGAGGAAGGATGGTCAATTCCAGTACTTCCTGACTGGGAATCCAATTACCATCCTTGGCGGTACAGGATGCCATGATTTTATAACTTCCCGGAGGAAGTGAACGTATGGCCAGTTCGGGATTGTATGATTCGATTTGCTGGTCATTCAGCCCCTCTATCTGGTATCTGTACACTTTCTGTCGAAAAATATCTTTCTCTTTCGACATGATTCGAATAGTGATATTACTATTCCAGGGAGCAGAAATCCCTGTTGGATGATTCGTTAATTCGTTATTTACTGACTCTCCATTAATGATGACATCTGATAATTGGAGTTGGGGAAGTTCGGAAGTGGTTAATGGTATTTTGCTGTTAATATGCAGTAACCCTTTCACTCCACCCATGTAGATGTCTCCCCGCATACTTAATAGACGAGGTTTGGAAAGATATTCGTTTTGGATTACACCGTCTGATTCACCGAATAGAACGAATTTTTTCTCTTTGATGAGCCAGGCGAAAAGCATACTGTCGGCTCCTATCCATACTTTTCCTTGCTGGTCGCATGCGATCAATGTGATTTCACTAAATAGAGAGGTCGGGATTGGTGTCTGTATTTTGGTGGCAGGATTGTAGTGTACCAATCCGTAGTTGTTTCCAATCCAGAAATTTCCCTCTTCGTCTCGTGCAACAGAGTTGATCGTTGTATCTTTCCAACATCTGTATAGGGCTTTCAGCCGGTTGGTATGGTTGTCCAGTTCATATATGTGCTTCGTATCATTTAGATAAGTGATATTCTTATAATTGTCGATAGGTAAGAGAGCACCGATAATTTCCTGCTCTTCTTGTTCTATAACGGTACTGAAAGTACGTGTATTCAAATCATATATATAGATATGTTCTCCAAGGAACAGAATATTGTGATGAGTGTTTCGAAGTAGATTTACAGCCTTGCCTCGATTGCACAAGAGTGCTGTCGTTTTAGCGTCAACAATGGTGAAAGGCTGTTTTTCTCCTGTTGCCGGATTGAAAATAAATACTCCCTGTGAGAAAAGAGAAATTAATAATTTGCCGGGAGTAAACTGGCAGATAGAGGCTACTTTGTCTTCCCAGGTGGAAGGGTAATGGATAAATTTCTCTGTGAGTGGGTTAAAGCTGTTGATGCCTCCTCCGTCTGTACCGACCCAAATTTGGTCTTGGGATTCTTGGAAAAGACTTAGAACGGTATTGTTGCTTAGTCCGCGGTCGTTGCCGGGAGGTACATCTGTATACGTTTTCATGGAAACTTCCCGGATGCTGATTAGTCCGTTACGGATGCTACCTGCCCACATATTATTGTTGCAGTCGTTGTATAGACATAAAATAGAGTTAGCGGGGAGTGAGTAGTTGTCACTTCCGGGCATATGCTCCAACAGCGAAAAACGTCTTGTTTCCGGGTCGAGAATATTAATGCCTCCTCCGTCTGTTCCAATCCAGATTTCTCCTTCCCGTTCGGCGAGGCTTAGTATGACATTGTTGCTTAAAGAGGAGTTGTGGGTAGTATATGTAGCCAGTAGTTTACCGTCGCGTGTCAGACAGTTCAGCCCTCCATTGTAGGGAGCTACCCAGATTCTTTTTTGTGAGTCTATGAGTACATTCATAATTTCTTTTCCGCAATCGAAAGGAGGACGTCGGCATTTTCCGGTATTCAGGTCGAGCAGGAGTAGTCCTTGCCACCGGCTGCAACAGAGTAATGTGTGTTTATCCCATAGATTTAGTAGAGTCACATTATAATTGGGTTCTAAGTCAAATGTTTGTAGGAGGCGTAAAGAGGTATCCTGATAATTATAGAAAAAGATTTTATTTTTCGAACCGAATAACACTCCGTTATCAGTCAGGCAGGCGGAGTAGGCGATGATATTATTTCCTGTCTCATCAGTCGGTATAAAAAAGTCATCGCTTTGCCTCTGATAACGTGCCACTCCTTTGTCTGTCAGAATCCAGATATTGTTTTGTTCGTCTTCTATCATCTGGTAGATTAAATTGTGAGGAATGGAATGAGGGTTATTTGCCTGATGAATATATTTTTTAAGTTCGTGTCCGTCATATCTCCCTAATCCGGAACGGGTTCCAATCCATACAAATCCTTGTTTGTCCGTTAAAATACATCTCACGGTAGAGGGAAGACCATCTTTTAGGGAGATTTGCTTATAGTAATAATGACCGGCTTGAAGAGTGGAAACGCCGATAAACAGTGTGATAAATGCAATGCATAGTAGTAAAAAGGTTTTTGTTCTCATGAGATCAGGTCAGTTAAACTGAAACAAAGATAGTCTATTCGGATGAATATTAGTTAAATCCCCTCTCTTATTTTTTAGTTTTTATGCTTATCTTTGCTCGAAAATATACGACTATGATTACCGAAGAACTACAGAAACTTTATCAGTCATATACGGGCGTTCCCGCTGAAAACATAACAGAATTACCGTCTTCCGGTTCCAACCGCCGTTATTTTCGGCTGACGGGTATAGAAACATTGATTGGAGTCTACGGGGCTTCTATTGATGAGAATGAGGCATTTCTTTATATGGCAGGACACTTCCGCAAATGTGGACTGCCTGTTCCCGAAGTGCGCATTGCCTCGGAAGATAAAACCTATTATTTGCAGGAAGATTTGGGCGATACTCTGTTGTTCCATGCCATAGAGAAAGGACGTGCTACCAGTGTTTTTTCAGAAGAGGAAAAAGAGTTGCTTCGCAAAACGATCCGTCTGCTTCCTGCTATTCAATTTGCCGGGGCGGATGGATTTGATTTTTCCCGTTGTTATCCTCAACCGGAGTTCAACCAACGCTCCATTCTGTGGGATTTGAATTACTTCAAATATTGCTTCCTGAAAGCTACCGGTATGGAGTTTCAGGAAGACAAACTGGAAGATGATTTCCAGAAAATGAGCGATGTCCTGCTCCGCAGTTCTTCCGCTACTTTCATGTATCGTGATTTTCAAAGTCGTAATGTGATGATAAAAGACGGGGAACCGTGGTTTATCGACTTTCAGGGCGGACGCAAAGGCCCGTTCTATTATGACATAGCCTCTTTCCTGTGGCAAGCGAAAGCGAAATATCCTGATAGCCTCCGTAAAGAACTGCTGCAAGAATATATGGAAGCTCTTCGCAAATACCAACCGATTGACGAATCCTATTTTTATAGCCAGCTTCGCCACTTTGTCCTTTTCCGTACGCTGCAAGTGCTGGGAGCCTACGGTTTCCGTGGTTACTTTGAAAAGAAACCGCATTTTATCCAAAGCGTTCCTTATGCCATCGAAAACCTGCGTGAACTGTTGAAAGAAGAATATCCGGAATATCCGTATCTCTGTAACGTTTTGCGGGAGCTTACCGGACTGAAACAATTTACGGACGACCTGAAAAAGCGGCAGCTAACCGTCAAAGTAATGAGCTTTGCCTATAAGAAAGGAATTCCTGATGACTCTACCGGCAATGGAGGAGGTTATGTATTCGACTGCCGTGCCGTGAATAATCCCGGCAAGTATGAGCGTTACAAACCTTTCACCGGACTGGATGAACCTGTAATCACTTTCTTGGAAGAAGATGGCGAAATACTTCGTTTCCTCGATCATGTCTATGCTTTGGTAGATGCCTCCGTGAAACGTTATATGGAACGCGGATTCAGCAATTTGTCCGTCTGCTTCGGTTGCACCGGCGGACAGCATCGTTCTGTTTATTCAGCCCAGCACCTGGCAGAGCACCTGAATCAGAAATTTGGTGTGAAAGTCGAACTGGTGCATCGGGAACAGAACATCGAACATACGTTTGAGGCAACAATCTAAGAAGAGTAAATATAAAGAAGAAAGTAACCGAAAGAATGAAAGCAATGATATTTGCAGCCGGTTTGGGTAGCCGGCTGAAGCCACTCACCGATACCATGCCGAAGGCTTTAGTTCCCATAGCCGGACGTCCGATGTTGGAACATGTGATTTTAAAACTGAAAGCTGCCGGATTTACAGAAATAGTGATTAACATCCACCATTTTGGCGAACAGATACTTGACTTCCTGAAAGCCAATGAGAATTTTGGACTCATCATACATATTTCCGACGAACGCGACCTGTTGCTCGACACCGGTGGGGGAGTTAAGAAAGCCCGTTCTTTCTTTGAAAATTCCGATGAGCCTTTCCTGATACACAATGTCGATATTCTTTCAGACGTGAGTCTGAAAGAATTATATGACTACCATTTACGAAGCGGTGCTGTTGCCACTTTACTGGCCAGCCAACGTAAAACCTCCCGCTATCTTCTTTTTGATACAGATAAGAGACTTTGCGGATGGATAAACAAGGATACGGAACAAGTGAAACCGGAAGGTTTTCAGTATGATTCTTCCCTTTATCAAGAATATGCATTCAGTGGCATCCATGTACTTTCGCCCGCCATTTTTCAATGGATGACCTCTCCCTCATGGGATGGAAAATTCTCTATCATGGATTTCTATCTTGCCACTTGCCGGCAAGTAAACTATGGTGGTTACTTGACAGAAAAGTTGCATCTGATTGATATAGGCAAACCGGAAACATTAGCGAAAGCAGAAGGCTTCTTATACCAAAATGCGAAATAAAGATACTGAAAGAGGCTAAAAGGCCTCTTTCTTTCTATGTAACAAAATATTAAAGTAATTCTGGAAGATTTTTATAACCACTTTATTAGCAAGCAGTTCTGAGGATAAGGTAAAAATGAGGTAATGATTTGGCAACCCTGTCTATTTCTACGTTCTGCTGTGAGTTGCTGTCAATGTCTCTCGTCTTGGTACAAAAGTAGCAATAAAAATCGGATACACATCAAAATGTCCCATGATTTTTATCACAGGACGTTTTTTATCTTCGCTGAATAATCCGGTTTAACCGTTACTTCTATTTTCGGCAAGTTGCGGGCTATGATTGCTGAAATTTATACTTTAATCCATACTCTTCCAACTTGCTATACAGCGTTGTACGTCCGATTCCGAGCAATTCGGCGGCAACCTTGCGGTTTCCGTTTGCCTGCTTCAACGCGCGTAAGATGCGTTCCTTGTCCTCCGCATCGTTTCGCAAGGCGAAGATGACAGGTGAGGTCGGTTTCGTTACGGCAAGTTCCAGATGCTCTTTCATGACAACTCCCGTCTGTGCCTGCAACACCGCGCCCATTATCTTCTGCCGAAGCTCACGGACATTACCCGGCCACGGATGGGTCAGCAATGTCTTACGGGCTTCCGCATCGAACCCAGTCACGCTACATTCCAATTCATTGTTGGCAATCTCACGGAAGAACTCCGCCAACGGCATGATGTCCTCCTGACAGTCACGCAAGGGCGGAACAGTTATCTCGAAGTCGTGCAAACGGTACAGCAAATCCTGTCGGAAACGTTTTTCAATGACCGCTTTCTCCAGATCCTCGTTGGTGGCGGCGATGATGCGGACATTGAAGCTCTTGTCCGTCTTGTCACCTATAGGGCGGTATCTCCGTTCCTGTATGGCACGGAGTAACATCTGCTGGGTTTCCAATGCGAGATTGCCTACCTCATCCAAGAACAATGTGCCACCCTCTGCCTCATTGAAGTATCCTTTCTTTGTGCTGTCCGCACCCGTAAACGCGCCTTTGACATGTCCGAAGAATGCCGAGGGCGCAAGGTCTTTGGAGAGTGAACCGCAGTCCACAGGCACAAACGGTTTCCCTGCCCTTTTGCTCTTATCATGCAGATGGTGGGCGATATGCTCCTTGCCCGTGCCGTTCTCTCCGAATATCAGCACGCTCATATCAGTAGGGGCAACTAATCTTATCTGTTGCATGATTTTCTGAAAGGCGGAACTGTCACGGGCAAAAACGGGCATACGATTTCGTCCGATACTCCGTTCTTTCAGGATGGTATGAAGCAGAGGCATAAGTTTATCCTCCACAAGCTGCTTGGGGATATAGTCCAGCGAGCCGAGTTTCATACTTTCGACTGCCGTATGCACTTCGGCATAGTTGGTCATGATGATTAACGGTTGTGTCATGCCTTCCTTGCGCATCCATCGTAATAGGTCGATGCCGTCACCGTCGGGTAGTCGTAGGTCAGAAACCACGATGTCCCCGTCTGAGGCTTGTTGCAGAAGTTTCTTCGCGGTCGAGAGGTGGTAAGCCTGCACGGTACGGAATCCTTCCCGTGCCAGCAGGTTGCAGACAAACTCGCAATACACGATATTGTCCTCCACCACGATGATTCTTGTTTTATCCATTTTCGTATTTTTCCTTTCTTCTTTTGCCTGCCGGATAATTTCAGCACCTTTATCCAGCACAGCCGGTCACCGCTTTGCATATCGCTTCGTCATCTGGAGTGGCACTTCCATGAAGTTGGGCGTAAAGTTCCCTCAATGGCTGGTCGGCACGGAGAATCTGCCATGAACTTCGCAGATGGTGTGTAAGTGTGTCCAGTTCTTGGAGGTCTTTACGCTGTTCTGCATCCTTGACCGCCTGCATTTCCTTTTCGGTTTCCGCTATCAGTTTGTCCAGCATGACGGATTCATTGCCATAAGATAGCAGAGTGGAAAAATCCGGCTTTTCATCCAATATGCTGCTTAATGCGCATTTATCCGTAATCTCCATCAGTTCGGATATGGAGAACGGCTTGAACAGGCATCCGGCAAATCCACGCCCTATAAGTTCCTCCTTGCTGCAACTGCCCGAAGCGGTTGTCACGACTATGGGAATACTCTTCGAGTTGCCTACATTGGATGAGCGCAACAGTTCCAGCAGTTCAAAACCGCTTATCTCAGGCATATTCAGATCCGTCAGAAGCAGGCTGTATTCCTTTTTTCGTATCAGCTCCATCAGTACCGAAACATTGGTACAGGTATCGCAGTGCATCCCTTCATGGGCATACATTTCTTTCAACATAAGGAGAAGTACCTCGTCATTGTCGATGGCAATCACATCATGGCAGATATGATTATGGCGCATTTGCGCTTGAATTGTCTGTTCCGGCAGTTCCTCGGCTGTCTGCATGGGAATTTCCACCGTGAAGCGGCTCCCTTTGCCTTTCTCGCTTTCCAAGCGTATAGTTCCACCGAGCATCGCCACAATACGCTGCACGATGGACAATCCTAATCCGAAGCCGTCTTTTGCGGCGGCATTTGAAAGACGTTCAAATGCACCGAATACTCGTTGTTGCTCATCTTCGGTCATGCCCGTACCGGTATCTTCAACGATAAGTTTCAGCAAACCGTTATCATAATCCGCTGCCAATGATACACTACCGTTATCCGTGAACTTGATGGCGTTTGACAACAAGTTGTTGCCGATTTGCAGGATACGTTCCTTGTCGGTCAAAACCACCGCATCGGTGTGGCTCTCCACTATCAAAGTCAGCCCCTTGTTCATGGCAATGGGCATGAACTCCGTTTCAAGAATATGCGTGATTGCGGAAATCCTGCAAGGGGAAAGGTTGGGTTGCTCCTTGCCGTTGTCCAGACGGAAGAAATCCAGCAGCGTGTTGAGCATCTCCCGCATACGCTCGGAAGATTGCCGGATATTATCCACATACATGGTGCTTTTATCCGCGCTACAACTTTTCTGCATCAGTCCGGCATAGCCTCATTTTGTCAATCGTATTTTTTCGTGGTAGAAGTAGTTTACGATGACAGGTTTGCCTTTTTCCGAGCGTCCGTATGGCAGATCGTTTATACGATACGGGAAGCCCTGCTCCTTGGCGTAATTTGAAATGTCCTGCTCCAATGCCTGCCAGTATTCAAGCCTTTTTTTATTGTAAATTTCCTCGTAAAGCGGTATGAGGTCAGGATACTTCTCACGGATATACGTCATTATCCCGCCTTTGAACTGCCCGCGTAAATTCAGGTTTTCAAGCCAGATTAAATCAGCATAATCTTTTACCTCCTCTATTATTGCCTTTACGTCTGTTATTCTGGGGAATATGGGCGAGACGAAGCATACGGTGCGGATACCTGCCTCGTATGTCTGACGCATCGCTTTCAGACGGCGTTCAATGCTTACGGCGTTGTCCATATCTGCGCAGAACTGCTCGTCGAGCGTATTGACAGACCATGACACAGTCACTTTGGGAAAACTCTTCAACAGGTCGAGATCGCGAAGGACAAGATCGGACTTTGTGCATATCATAATCTCGGCATCGCTTCCTCGCAGCTCTTCGAGCAGCCTTCGGGTACGGTGGAATTCTTCTTCATACGGATTGTAACCGTCCGTCACAGACCCTATTACAACACGTTCACCGTCGTATTTATGAGGATTCGTTATCGGCTTCCAGTTTTTTACATCTAAAAACGTACCCCACGGCTCGGTGTGCCCGGTGAACCGTTTCATGAACGATGCGTAGCAATACCTGCAGGCGTGGGGACACCCTACATAAGGGTTGACCGAATATCCTCCCACCGGCAGAGAGGATTTGGTCATTACACTCTTTACATCTATTTCCTTTATTGTATCCATATTCATTGTATTCGTCTGGTAAATTGTTCCGGCAATTCCTGAATCATTCTTTCGTCGCCCATAATCGGCAGCAAATCCTCTTTCATGAACACCGGTATGCCATGAGCCTTTGCCTGTTCTGCAATGCTAAGCACCCATTCGGGGCGCGAATATGACTTTCCTTTTCGGTTTCCGGTCTCTGTGCCTATGACAATCCAGTCAATTCCCTCGAAATCAATCTCGCCGATATCATCGAAGAGAGGTTCAAACGTGACATGGTAGTGTCGTGCTTTGATATTCTTTTTCAAATCATCAATCCTCCTTTTCTCGGAACTGCGCGTAACGGTCACGCCCATCCATACGTTCTCGTCGTCAGAGGAGAAACTGATTTTGTCAGGGCGCTTCGTCAGAAAGATATAGGCGTGCTGGGGATTGCTGCTGATCCGCTCGAAAATTTCTGCGTTCCATTCAGGCTTCCAATCGGAGAAATCGCTCATTCCTGTCATGAGCCACACATGAGGACGGGACGTATCGATGATGCGCAGTTTTCGTTCCATGTATTCAGGCACGGAAAAGTCGTCGGTAATGTGGAAACGGCGGCAGTTGTTACGGGCATAGCAGTAAGGGCATCCTATAGTGCACCCTACCACTATGTTCATGTTTTTTATCAGGGATTTAATGCAGACACTCATAACACAACTGTTTCTCCGTCCTCCGGGATAATCAGCCGGCTCATGTCGGCTTCGTGATGCGTTGCCTCATTGCGCAGAATTGCACGGGTGGTCTGGCAATGGTCGATGGCATCCATGTGTACGGCTATCAGCTTGATATGCGAAGGCAATTCGTCAAGTATCTGCATCACTTCGTTCTCGTCGGGGATGATAGGACCGTCCGTTTTGGAAAATTCGGGAAAGATTGCACCTCCGGAGTTTACCACGATATAGTCAGGATTGAACCGTTCCACGGTGTCTCGGATACATGCTTCCCATCGGCAGTCACCCATTATATAAACGGTCGGGAAGCCCTCGGCTTTTAGCACATAACCTGATACAGGTCCCATCATCTGCCCGATCTGCCCGAAACCATGATGTCCGGTCGTGCGGTAAATGGATATGCCGTCTATTGTTTTTATTTCTTCGATGGGTATCACATTTGTAAATCCGTCGTTTCTGATGGCGTCCGCGTCCTGGGGCTGAACGTAGAAAGGAATTTCTTTGGGCAAATGTGTGGGGACACTCGGCTCGTAATGGTCGATGTGATTGTGGGTCAGGAGCACCATGTCCACGCCTCCGATAATATCCTGAATAGGAATGGTGAGGTGTACCCTCGGTGTTTTATTCACACCGAGGGCCGATATCAAAGTGCCTTTGTCGGCTAAAACGGGGTCAATTAGCATGGTGTGTCCCGCATACCTGATTTTCAAGGTGGCATTGCGCACCAATTGTACTGTAGATGTCTTTTTCATGACTATATGTCTTGTTATTGATTACGGGTGCAAAGTTCGGAAGAATCCGGCGAAACATCTATGCCTGAAAAAACGGTAATTATGCCATTTTGATAAATGAAATTATTATCTTTGCAAAAACGACAAGGATATGGACGAGATAATCAACCCTGATCGACTGGTCAGCGTACCGTTCAACAAGACACGCTGCGGCGTGGATTTTTACATCAATACTGCCATAAACAAGGACATCGGACTTGTGCTGACAGAAAACAAGCGGTTTAAGACAGACTTCTTCAGCTTCTACTTTTTCCGTAAGGCAAACGGATATTTGCTACTGAACTTCCGCAAGATTGAACTGCGCGACGGCATGGTTCTCCTGCTTTCACCCCATCAGCAACAAGAGTGGCATGTAGATGAGACGGCGTTGGATTACACGTTCCTTATATTCCGCGAAGATTTCATGCGTACTTTTATCGCCGACAAGTTCTTCGTTTTTCGCCTTTTGTATTGTTACCAGACAGATACGCCGCCTTACATCAATGCCACACATGACGAAATGAAGGAATATATGCGGCTGCTCGGAAAGATTAAGTATGAGCTGATGAATCCAGTGTCCGATACGTACAATATCATTGTTTCCTTACTATATTATCTTTTGCTGATTATCAATCGTACATACGCTGCCGCCTATTGCTTGCCCGCTGAAATTGCTAAAAACAATTTCGCTTTTCGGTTCAAGGACTTGTTGGAACAGAATATCCGCACCCACCAGCGGGTGCAGGAATATGCAGACATGCTTCATGTCAGTCGCATCACACTCAATAACTCAGTAAAAGCCCAATTCGGAGTATCAGCTACCCATTTGATAAAACAACGTCTGCTTGAGGAACTGAAGAACGAATTGCTATTCTCCAACCGCACTGTCAGTGAAATGGCGGATGATTTCAATTTCTCTGATCCGAGCCATCTCATGCGCTTCTTCAAACAGCAAACAGGCAAAACATTTACTCAGTACATGACGGATTACAATAAAGGCATATACGAATAACTTCTTAATATAGTCGATAGCGGCTATCGAAATATGGTTGTTGATGTTCAGGCGTTTTTGTACTGCATGAACCATTTTACGATTTCTGGATCTTCGTGCGAGCCGAGTAAGAAAGGCTTGTCGGTATCCAGCGTCTTTATCCGTGCCATGTCGTCGGCCGACAGGGTGAAGTCTAATATGTCGAGATTCTGCTTCATGCGTTCCGGTTTCACAGACTTAGGAATAATTATGCACACTGATATTTATCGCGCCCGGACAGGTGTTCGGTGCGGAAGATGACGGCATGCAGTTCCAACCAGATGGCTACCTGCTTATGTTCCATCCCGACCTGCTGCGGAATACACCTCTCGGGCGGATAATGCGTGAATATTCGTTCTTTTCCTACGAGACAAACGAGGCATTGCACCTTAGTGTGGAAGAACGGCAAATCATCATGGATTGCTTCCACAAGATTCAATATGAATTGAACCATCCGATACACCGTCACAGCAAGAACCTCATCACAGACAGCATCAAGACGTTCCTTGATTACTGCACACGTTTCTATGACCGTCAGTTCATCACACGCGACAACCAAAACCGAGACATCCTCGCAAGATTTGAGCGGTTGCTTGACGAATACTTCCATGATGGGGCTGCTAAACGGATAGGCTTGCCCACTGTACAGTATTGTGCAGACAAGCTCTGCCTCTCGCCCAACTATTTCAGTGATTTATTGAAAAAAGAAACAGGTTCAACCGCCCTGCATTTCATTCATGACAAGTCTATTGAAATAGCCAAGACGGAACTTGCATCTACAGACGACACCGTTAATGAAATCGCCTATAATCTCGGTTTTCAGTACCCGCAACATTTTACCCGACTGTTCAAGAAAGAGGTAGGTTACACTCCGAATGAATATAGAGCGCAAGTGTCGTGAGAATTGGATTAGTACAGAATATTAGAACCCAACACCTCTCTTGCGCTTAACTTTCTTCCTTCTGCGAAGTATATCCACCATTTCCTGATTGGCTTCCGCATCAGCAGCGTTATAAGATGAGCCACTGCTTTTTAGCAATCCCCAAGAGCCGTTGAACAACTCGCTTTGTGCCGTGCCGGACGGTGCGCTTGGTGTAGCCGTTTCATATATTCCGGCTGTTATTCCCATACGTTCCCTGCATCTGTTGTGCTGCAAAGCCGCGTCAATCTTGGAATAACTGAAACGCCTGTCCACTTTGGAGCCGTTGAAATGGTAGCCATTCATGGAGAATACAACACCCTGCACCTCGCTGGTCTGCCCCTTATGCTTGAAATGTACTTCCACTCCCTGCCGTTTCAGGTTGGCGATAAGCACGTTCCAGTTGCCGCATCTGCCGACTTCCATTTTGATGATGTCGTAAAGCGCATATTTCGTCCTGTCTGGCTCTTTCAGGCGGTTGCGTTTGACATTGTCCTTTCCGCCAGCCATATGCAAGCCGTATTTCAAGGTCAATTCCTTGCAGATGCGGGTACTGCGCAGACGCTCGTGCCTGTCCGATATGGTATTGCCGTTGTTGTCTATGCGGTTGAAAGCAATATGCACGTGCGGATGCTCCTTGTCGAAATGCTGGGCGATGAAGAACTGCGTATTCTTGATTCCCATCCGTTCCATATATTCAAGCGCGATGCCTGCCATGATACGGTTCGTCAGCCGTAACTCATCCTCTTTGGAAAAACTCAACGCGATATGTCCGACAGGTTTTGTCACCTTATCGTTCATCCGTGACTGGGCATTGAAACTCATGGCGATAGTTTCCAGATTTTCCATAAACAAGCCTTCGCTTGCTACTATCTGCGTATCCTTCTTCTTGTCGATGATGTAATCCACCACACCCTTGAAGTCGCTTCCTTTTACGATTTTCGCCATCATATCCCTATCTTGGTTATAAGTTCATGAATCCTTGCCACTGCCACCTTGCAGTCCCACCGTTCATCGTGGAAGCCTCCGGCGTTTGCCTTACGCGCAAGCTGGTTGAGATTGTTAGCCATGCCGCAGAGTTGGCGGATGTATCCGGCATGTTCCTCCGACAGCCGTTCTTTCACATGACCGTTACGGAAACATTCCCTCATGTACTCGCTTGGTGATACGCCCGCCTCATGCGATCGTGTCAGCAGGCGGAAGTAGTCGGCTGCCGTCATTTTCACTGCGATACGGTATTTCAGTTTCTCGGTTGCTTCCTTCTTGGGGCGACCTCCCTTGTTGCGTTCCTTGTGTTCCTTTGTCTGTTCCATATTTTATTCCTTTTAATTCGGTTACTGATTCAACTGTATAGACCGACGGGATGCCACCTCCTGCAATTTGGATGGTGGGTGGCAAGCGGTTTCGGTACACCCGAAACACAAACTTGCTACCTCCCAATCCTTAAGGAATGAGTTTCGGGCATCTCCCGTTTTTCTCATTCGGGATGTCATAATCCCAACCCTTTCTTCTTGGGTTTTACGATAGTTCTTGGCGGTGGACTAACGGCTAATTTCTGCCGGATTCCACGCAGGTAATCGTTCAGGTCTTTATGCCCTTTGTAGTTGTCGGAGAAGTCGCGGATGCGTCCGGCGAACTTCCTTTCCAATTCCCGATACGCCTTTCTTCCCGCCTCGTCATTGTCGAGCATGCAGTGGATACGTCCATACCCGTGCAGCACATCTATAGCTTTGGAAACATTGGCGGTCGAATTGAGGATGACGTAATCCTGCCTGTCAAGGTCGGGCAAGTTCGAGCAGTTCCTCTTCCGCAACGTGAGGAATGAAAGATAGTCCATCATGCCCTCGAATACAAGGCATTTCTCTCTCGCTTCTCCCTGTTGCCGAATATGGCTGATGTCTTTGGGTGCGACACAGCCTTTGAAAAAACGGTTACGCACTTCAAATCCTCCCGCCACATTCGGAAAACCGATGGCGAAATAGGGCTTGCCGTTATGGGTGAAGTGGAGCTCTTTACATTGCGCCTTTGCCAAAGCGATGTTTATGCCCCGTTCCTGCAAGTATCGGAGCAATGCCGGATGGGTGAGTTCGCCCACCTCCAAATGTTGGAAACTCGGTTCGGATGCCTGCTGGCGAAAAGAGAAAGATATGGGACGGATGTGTGGTGCCTGTTCCGCTATCTTGCCAAGCAGATAAGGCACATGGTCGGATGCGTACAGTACCCCTGCAAGTGCGATGATGTTACCACCTCTTCCCAGTCCATAATCGAACCACAGGTTGCGGCCGGTGTTCACCTTGAACGAGGCTTCCGTTTCCTGACGGAACGGGGATTTATACCACAGGCAGTTTCCCTGTTGCTTTACGGGCGAATAACCCAAACTTTGCAGATAGTCCGCAATTTTGATTTGTTTTGCTTCTTGGATGTTCATGATATAATTTCTATGGATTTGATGATGACTGTAAAAACGTTGATTTGATGAATGAGATATGTATTGTCCTATACGTTAATGCTTTATATTCTCAACATCTTCTCAACAAACCACTCACAAATAGAGAATCCAACAAACTGATGCTGTTTCCCTCTCAACTTTTCTTTTCGATTGTTGAGAATTTGTTGAGAGTGTATGCTGTTTATTATCAGTATGGTTATATCATTATTCATCAATTCAACAAAAAAAGAATAGTATTACAGGGATTCAAGTTGTTCCCTTGTGACGGTGTAGAAACGACCGACTCTTTTTATCGGCTCATATCGGCACTCCCGATTGTAATTGAATTGGTAAGTGGTATATGTAAGCCCGTTAGAGGCAGGAGTAAGTTTCCAACATTCCTGCAATACCTTTCTGACTTGGTGCTTCTCCACCTTTACCTGCGAATGTACCAGCAAAAGAAGAATGTCGTTGTGGCAGAACGAGAATGTGTCCGTGCCGACACTTTCCATAATGTCAAGGATAAGTTCGCACATCTCTATCTCCAATCGGTTGCGGTTGCTGCGGATAATCTTCTGCAAGGCTTCGGTATGCAGCAAAGAGGGCGCAAACCACATACGGCTTTCCTTTTCGGTGGAAAGTTGTCTGTATTGCAGGTAATACAGAAAGGCAGGTATCTCAGCTTTCAGCTTTTGCAGGAAGTCTGTGTCATCGGATTGCAGACGGTCTATCTTGCGCACCCAATAGCGTGTTTCACCTGCATCAATGATAACAGGCAGATACTCGTTGTTGGAGCATAGCACGAACTTGGCAAAGAACGCTATCTCGTCACGGTCTTTGCCTTTGGCTTCCACCTTGTAGGAAAGTGTGGTGCTGAGGTTCTTCAACCGCTCGCTGTCCTCCCTGCGGTTGAGCAATACCTCGTCCACCACGATGAGCAGTTTTCCTGCCCAGTCGGAATTGAACTGGCTGCGGAAGTCCTCGTTGGTATTGAAAGTGACATTGTTTTGAAACACAGCTTTCAGGAAGTTCAGGAATGTACTCTTGCCCGTGTTGCGTTCTTCTGATACCAACAGCAGGATAGGCAGTTTCTGCACGGGTTGCAGGTAGAGCAATTGAAGATAGTCCATGCCCAATTCATACTGTTCACCGAAGATATGGCGCACCAATGACCGGATACAGGGAAACTCGCCTTGTTGCGGACGGTGTCCTATCGGCTCGTAGAGGTTCAGGAACTTGTCCACCACGGGACGGTAGTCCACATGGTCGGGGACGGTGCAGAAGCCGTCGTACTTCGGCACGGTGGCGAGATAGTCCTTGCCGTAGTCCTGCCGCAGTGTTTCGTTGTTCCACACGATGCGCTTCTTCACATAGCCTCCGTTCAGACGGGGCTGGTTCACTAACTTGTAGAGGGTAGTACCCACACGGATAAACTCCTCATTTTCAAAGTTGCCTTGTTTCATTAGCACTTCATTTTTTTGTTTAATCAGTGCAAAACTCGGCAATTAGCGCAGAACGGATTAACAACTCACGCATACCTCACGTAAGATTTTCTTGGATTTGGCTTTATGACATACAACAAAAGCCCGAAGAAATGCCATTCTAATGGATTTTTCTTCGGGTTTGTCGTAATCGTACGTATGAATGGCAATACACCTATTCACATACTCGTATAAATACATTGTTGGCAATGGGAATACGCATAGGTCTCACTACTTCATGTCGTCATATCATTAGAACTTATGCCTGATAATTAGACATATCCCAACCATTTATACCCAGCGAAAAGAAGATATTTGTTTTCTCTTTTCGCAAGTACAGCCTTTTAAATATGGCATTGCGCACCTGTTCCGCACCGAAGCTGTCAATGCGGAAAGCAAGTGCGACTATCATCGGAAAGCTGAACACATCGGCATGATACCCGTTCTCCTGCCGAACATACTTCTGTACCTCGTATTCTTTTAATGCTCCACTGTTATAGATGTTTCTGATGGCAGAACGAAGTGTCGGAGCAATTACTCCGAACAGTTCCACCAATTCCGGCTCGCTCATCCAAATGTTTGAGACATTCTCCGGCATGATGATATTGCCGGATTCATTCACTGTTATGCTGTTTCTTCTCATACTCATGACATCGTTATTCCGTTAAACGTCTTACTCAGTTTGTCGCCGAACATGGTCAGGTCGTTGTCGAGCTTCTGCGTGGTTATCTTTGCGTAGAGTTGGGTCGTGACTATATTCGTATGTCCCAACACACGGCTTACGCTTTCAATGGGCATCCCCTTGCTCAAAGCTAATGTTGCGAAGCCATGACGACTGCAATGAAATGATATTGACTTGGTTATGCCACATTCCCTTATCATCCGTTTCAACGGTTTGCAGATAGACCAATAGTTCAAGCCGGGGAATATACGATTGTCTTTCTGCATCGGTCGGTAGCGTTCGACTATCTGCAAGGGTATATCCAGCAGCTTCACTTGGAAGGCGACTTTTGTCTTGTGGCGTTTGGACAATATCCACTTCTCGCCGTTCACCTCCACGATGTTGTCATTCGTCAGTTCCTGAATGTCCACGAATGACAAGGCGGTGAAACTGGCAAAGATGAAAATGTCACGGATGTATGCGAGCTTGCTGTCTGCAAACTCATGTGTCATGACCGCTTTCAGTTCATCCTCCGTCAGATATTCCCGTTCTTTCACATTGGGGCTGATATGAAACTGGATGAAAGGATTGCGCGGTATCAACCCGTTATAATGCGCTTTCATGACCACGCCTTTCAGCCACATACAGTTTGCCCATATCGAACCGTTCCGCAATCCGGCTTCAGTCGAGAGGTATGCGGCGAACTCCTTGATGAAATCGGGAGTAAGTTCCAACATGGACATATCGCTGCGTCTGTAAAACGACTTGATAAAGGCGGCTACATGGTTTCTTGCCCGTACACGTGCCCGATAGGTAGCCATTACCCTGTCTTTGCCTACCCGTTTCTTGAACACTTCGTTCTCACGGTCGAATGCTTTTAGCAGCGTCTCATACTCGCTGCCGATTCCCTGATAGGCGTTGCGCACCATCTCAGCCGTAACAAATGCCTCGCGGTCTGAAATGCGCTGGTAATGTTTGATGATTTGCGCCTTGATGTTGTCAAGGGCAAGGTTGATGTCTCGTGCCTCGCGGCTCTTGCCTTTCGCCTTGTTTCCTTTCACGTCCCAAAGCGTTTTCGGGATGTTCTGCTTACAACTGAACTGCGCCACAGTCCCGTTGATTGTCACTCGTCCCATGATGGGGACAATACCGTTTTTCTCCTTGCTGCCGTTCACGTAGAACAGAACCTTGAATGTGCTTCTTGCCATACTCGTTTTTTGTTTGCAAAGTTATTACTCAACGAGTTAGACCTTGATATGCCAACCTGTGCCACAAGCTGCCAAATACAACACGGTGTGTTAAAAATCACCATTCGGCGGGTAATGATTTGGAGACCGTTCTTCTTCATAAATCCGCTTTCCTTTACGTTACCTCGATTTTTCGCCTGTCCTCATTTGTCTTCGCAAACGCCTTATTGACAGGCATTACGAAGACATTTGTCCCTTTTTATTCGTCTTTTCCAGAGATTTAAAGTAACTTTGCTTGGATAAACAATCAATATTGTAATACTATACAAATTTTGCTGCATGGAACAGACTTTGGTAAATGGGATAGCTGATAACTTATTGCATAATATCTTTAATGACTTGTCTGTAGGCTTGGAATTGTATGATAAGGACGGTCTCATGATAGATGTCAATTATTCACGGTTGAGATCAATGGGGATAAAAGACAAAAAGGATATTTTGGGCTATAATCTATTCAACTACACCAGTTTCTCTGATGAAATCAAGGAACAGATCAGAAAAGGAGAAACAGTGCGTTTCATGGCAAAATATGATTTTGATGACTTGTGCCGTCTTTTTCCTACTAATCTGTCCGGTATAAAATTCTTCGAGATTACCGTTTCTTTTGTACATAATGATAAGTCTGAAATTACCAATTATATGGTGATAACTCAAGATATCACCGAACGTGTTTTGTGGCAAAACAAATATGACAATCTTTACGAAGAGGTTGTGCGTTCGAAAAAAGAACTTCTTGAGAGCGAACAAAGAATGATCCATTTGATTCGTCAGAATGAATTGGTATTGAACAATATTAATTCGGGATTGGCATATATTGCGAACGACTATATCGTACAATGGGAGAATATCTCGCTTTGTAGTAAAAGCCTTTCTTATGAGGCTTACAAAAAAGGAGAACCTTGCTATCTGACAGCCCATAATCGCACCACTCCTTGTGAGAATTGTGTGATGCAACGTGCCCGGAAATCCGGTCAGGTAGAGTCTATCTTGTTTAATCTGGATAACAAGCATGTCATAGAAGTCTTTGCTACTCCCATATTTAATGAACAGGGAGATGTTGACGGTGTCGTGATTCGTGTAGATGATGTTACCGAGCGGCAGCACATGATTGGTGAACTTGAAAAGGCAAGGAGCCGCGCTGAACAATCCGATAAGTTGAAATCCGCCTTTCTGGCAAATATGAGCCATGAAATTCGTACACCGTTAAATGCTATCGTTGGTTTTTCCGACTTATTGATGGTGACGGAAGATCAAGAAGAAAAAGAAGAATTTATTCAGATTATCAATGCCAACAATGAGTTGCTTTTGAAACTGATTAACGACATACTGGATCTTTCGAAAATAGAAGCCGGCTCGGTAGAACTGAAATACGAAGATTTTGATTTGGCTGTTTATTTCAACGAATTAGCTGCTTCGATGCATCGTCGTGTAGTAAATCCGCAGGTTCGGTTAGTTCCCGTGAATCCTTATGAAACCTGTACCGTTCGTTTGGATAAAAACCGGTTAGCGCAGATTCTCACTAACTTTGTAACTAATGCTATCAAATATACCTCCAAAGGAACTATTGAAATGGGGTATGAAAAGATAGACGGAGATATTCGTCTTTACGTTCGTGATACAGGTATTGGTATACCGGAAGATAAAAAAGACAAGGTGTTCCATCGTTTTGAGAAACTGGATGAATTTGCACAGGGAACCGGACTGGGACTGTCTATTTGTAAAGCCATCGTTGAGGCTTGCAGGGGAGAGATAGGCTTTGAGTCGGAATTTGATAAAGGATCTTTATTTTGGGCGGTTTTGCCATGCCTGTTTGATTCGGTTGACAGCGAGCCGACTTCTTCACGTCGGAATAATGAGAAGGATGCAGATAATGAAAGCATTCTTGACTCCGAAGAAACAAAGAAAGTACCTAAAAGAGTGCTGGTCGTTGAGGATATTCAAAGTAACTTCTTTTTGGTATCTTCTATTTTGAAAAACAAATGCCAGTTGTTACACGCACCGAATGGACTGGAGGCAGTTGAGATTGTTCGTACCCAACCGGTGGATTTGGTACTGATGGATATGAAGATGCCTGTTATGGACGGGCGTACTGCAACCTCGGAGATCCGGAAGTTTAATGCTGAAATTCCGATTATCGCCCTGACTGCTCATGCCTTTGATGCCGACCGGGTAGCTGCGTTGAAAGCCGGTTGTGATGATTATCTGGTGAAGCCGATCAATGGTGCGAAGTTGATGCAGACTCTGAAAGAGTATGGTTGTTGAAAGGAGGGGATTAAAAATGTGCTGATCTGAAAAAGGGTATATTCTATTCTTTCTGTTTTTAATATATCGGTCACTTGTTTGTGGTGAAGGAAAAAACGCTCTGCATTTTGGATGAAAGAATGTAGGGTTGTTTGTTATCCTGGATAATTCCTGTCTAAAAATAAATAATTTCTCTGTATTGCTATCTATATGCTTACTATTTGCCCGTATGTAGTTTGCTTTATCATTTTTCTTTTGTGCGCTTGTGATGATGAACTAGCCTATAAACGGGCTTTTCCGAGGGCTTTTATAACTTGGTCGGTGAGTATGGAAGGCTTTCTCGGTGAGGAAGGATGTGTTCCTCACCGAGGAATGGCTTATTGCTCACCGAGGAAAATCATTTATTTCTTTAAAGAAAACGCATATCATCTGAAAATATATGCTGTATTGTGGTGGTAATATGCATATATATGTGATAATATGGATGCTTTTAATTCCGGATTACCATCTTCAATAGTTTTGTTTTCTTTCTTAATCTGAAAAATAGAACATTTCTCTTGTTTGTTTGGAGGAATTGAAAGGGAGACAGCTTACTATAAAAGGCTATAAATCCGTAAAGTTTGGGATTGTTTTTTATGTTTATGGATTTAAATAGTTACCTTTGCTAAAAATAGAATATCATGTCCAAATACGTCAATCCTTTTACTGATATAGGATTTAAAATTATTTTTGGTCAACCGGCCAGTAAGAATTTGCTCATCACTTTGTTGAACGAACTACTTGCAGGTGAACATCATATTACAGAACTTACTTTTCTGGATAAGGAAGATCATGCGGACAATGTGAGTGATAAAGGTATCATTTATGATCTTTATTGCCGTACAGCAAGTGGTGAGTATATTATCGTGGAGATGCAGAATCGTTGGCACAGTAATTTTTTAGATCGTACACTTTATTATGTTTGTCGTGCTGTGAGTCGGCAGATAGAATCTCCTTCTTCAAAAGAAGTCCCTGTCCCTGAAGATCCGATGACTGCAAGAGAACCACTTGTCTCTTATGGAAAGCAGTATAGACTACCTACTATATATGGAATTTTCCTGATGAATTTCAAAGAGGAAAATTTAGAGGCTAAATTCCGTACGGATACGGTTCTTTCCGACCGTGATACAGGGAAGATTGTTAATCCGCATCTCCGGCAGATTTATTTGCAATTTCCTTATTTTACAAAGGATTTGTCGGACTGCCATACATTATATGATAAATTAATTTATGCACTGAAGAATATGAGCAATTGGAATAGAATGCCGGATGCTTTGAAAGAACAAGTGTTTGAACATCTGGCGAGATTGGCAGCAGTTGCCGATCTTTCGGAAGAAAACCGTATCGCTTATGATAAGGCATTAGATCGGTATAGGGTCAACCAAATTGTAGAGGAGGATGAACGGCGTAAAAACGAAGAGATGCGGAGAAAAGCGGCTGAAGAAGGGTTAAAGGAAGGGATGAAGGCCGGGTTGGAAAAAGGAGTGAAAAAAGGAAGGCTAGAGGGAATAAAAGAAGGGATGAAAGAAGGGATGAAGGAAGGGTTGGAGAAAGGGTTGGAGAAAGGAGAGCAAAAGAAGCAAATTGAAATTGCTCGGAAGATGAGAGAGGACGGAATATCCATTGATATAATTATCAAATATACGGGTCTTCAATCTTCTGATATAGAAAACCTATAATATATCTTCATAGGAAAATTGTTGTAGTTATATTAGGATAAAATATAAAGGAGGCGGGAATATTCAAGAATGGATACTTCCGCTTTCTTTTTTTGATTCGTAAGATGTCCAACAATGTCTATGATGGTTAGATATATCGATGAAATGGATGATTTTAGACAAAATTGGAAAAATAGTAGCTAAAATAGAACATGCATATTCAGTAACCACGTCTATATTTGCGTATGGATTTCAGCAAAAAATCTGGAATAAGCTTTTTAATCTTTAAATTTAATAATTTATAAAAATGACTTCTATGAAGAACCTATCAAAAGTTTTTCTGCTATGTTTCATCACATTGTTTGCGTTTGCAGCGCAATCTATGGGACAAGGAAAAAACATTACCGGTCAGGTAGTGGATGCTCTAAATGAAAGTATGCCTGGTGTCAATGTACAAGTAAAAGGTACTACTAATGGGACAATTACCAACATTGATGGAAAATTCTCCATTTCCGTTCCAAACTCAAAATCAGTGTTGGTCTTTACTTTTATCGGTTATTCCAAACAAGAAATAGTGGTTGGAAATCAGACTAAAATTAACGTTCAATTAAAAGAGGATGCACAAAATTTGGATGAAGTAGTTGTTGTTGGTTATGGAACGGCTAAAAAGAGCGATTTAACAGGCGCTACAGCCAGTCTTCGTCCTGATGCGAATGATGCTTCAAAAGCTGTATCTATTGACGGGCTATTGCAAGGTAAGATTGCAGGTTTAAATGTAACAGCTTCAATGTCTACTCCGGGTGCTGCTTCTTCTGTCACTATTCGTGGTGCTAACTCATTACGTGGAGATAATCAGCCGTTATATGTGATTGATAATGTGCCGCAAGCATCTACTGGTGAGTTTGCCGAGTCTGCTGTGGGAGGTGGTGACTTCCAAATAGCTCAAGATCCGTTGAGTGCAATAAATCCTAATGATATTGAGGATATTACCGTCTTGAAAGATGCTTCTGCTACTGCGATTTATGGTTCTCGTGGTGCCAATGGCGTAATTCTTATTACAACTAAAAAGGGAAAGGCCGGAAAGGCAAAAGTAAATGTCACAGCGAACTTTACGATAGCTAATGCACGTAACTTGCACGATATGTTAAATTTGGAAGAGTATGCCGATTACACTAATTCTAAATTAGACCAACCGCGATATTATCTGCAACCTAATGGTGAAATGCGTTACGTATTTAGTGGTAATGAATCCGCTTATCAGGCAGATCCGAATAATCCGGAATTATATAAGGTTATTACCTATCGCAACTGGCAAAAAGAAGCATATACATCAGCTTTCTCACAGGTCTACTCGGCTTCTGTCAGTGGAGGAACTGCCGGTATGAAATATTATATCTCCGGTAACTTTAAGGATATTAATGGTATCGTAGAAAATACAGGAATAAAACAGGGTGACTTGCGTGCTAATTTAACTGCTGAATTATCTAAAAAAGTAACTTTAAATTTGATATTGAGCGGTTCATTAAAGCAGAATGATATGATGACGGGCGGTAATACAACCGGAGGCGTTGCCGGATCTTTGGCTCGTACGGTTCTTGATACAGCTCCTTATATTGTTCCTGATGATGATCCGGGTGCTTTGGAATCAAAAATGAATGTATTTAGTTGGGTAAATGATTATGATGATATTACTAATAATAAGACATTTAATGGAAGCTTGAATCTGAATTGGAACATTAATAAATATTTCTCGTATAGTCTGCGTGCAGGGGGGAATATAATTGTCAATGACCGTAAACGTTGGTATGGGATTCAGTTACCTCCGGGAGAAAATGTGAAGGGTTTACTGGCAATCAGTAATGTCAATAAGTCTAATTATACAGTGGAAAACCTGTTAAACTTTAATATGGACTTGACTAAGGATTTTCGTCTGTCGGCAACAGCGGGTATCACTTATGATGAATATCATTTTCTGACAGAGAATGTTTCAGGCAATACTTTTTCTATCTATGACTTACGTACTAAAGGATTGTCTAATGCAGGAAAAGTGGATGTAAAACAGCCTATACAAAAAGATTATCAATTACTTTCATATTTAGGACGTGTTAATTTATCTGCTTATGATAAGTACTTGTTGACGGCTTCATTGCGTGCTGACGGATCCAGTAAATTTAAAAAGGGTAATCGTTGGGCATATTTCCCGTCTTTCTCATTAGCATGGCGTATGGAACAGGAAGCTTATATGAAGAGCATTGATTGGCTAAGTCAGTTGAAGGTACGTGTTGGTTATGGTGAGACAGGTAATCAGGGTATTGATCCATATCAGTCTCTATCTATTTATGAAAATAAGGTGGACTATGCTGATGGAGATGGGAATAAACTGACGTCTATGCAAATCAAAAGTCTGCAAAATGAGGGTTTGAAGTGGGAACGTACTTCTTCGTGGAATGTTGGTCTTGACTTTGGTTTCTTTAATGGTCGCCTGAATGGTGCATTTGATTATTACCGTAAAAACACAAAAGATTTGTTGGTTGAGCGTGCTCTGCCATATTCCAGTGGATTTGCAACAGTGATGATAAATGAAGGCTCGTTGTTGAATAAAGGTTTTGAGTTTAGTTTAAATGCTGATATTATTCGCAGTAACGGGTGGAAGTGGAATGTAGGCGGAAATATTGGTTTCAACAAGACTACGATTGAGAATTTAGGTTTGGAAGTTTCTGATATAGGTTCCTTGAAAGGAGTACGTGGTTATTTAGGTAAGACGATTGGCGATCATTTTGGACCTGCAAATGTTTTTATTGAGGGTGAGGCTCCGGGACTATTTTTCGGTTATAAGACACAGGGAATTATTCAGGAAGAAGATGTTGTTGATGGCAAAGTAGGATATATCTCATCAGATGGTTCTACCAAATATTACACTTCATCTGTTGGAAATGATATGGCAGCTGGTAATATTAAATGTGTGGATGTGAATGAAGATGGTATAGTAGATCCTAATGACATGGTTGTGATAGGTGATCCGAATCCTGATTTCACCTATGGTTTCCAGACACGTTTGGAATGGAAGAATATATCTCTTTCTGCTTCTTTTACAGGTGTTTATGGTAATGATATTCTGAATACAAATATCCGTTACGAACAGACTCCTTCCAGGCAGGCCGGAAACTTGAGAAAAGATGCTTATTATAATGCCTGGACTCCGGAGAATCGTTCTAATTTATATCCGTCGTCTACTTCAAATGTAAAAGGTGTTGTTTATGATCGTTATGTAGAAGATGGAAGTTATTTGCGTTGTTCAGATATTACGCTGAATTATATTTTGCCTAAAGCGTGGATGACTAAGATTGGGTTCCAGAATACCAGTATTTTTGCTTCAGTAAAGAATGCATTTGTTATAACCAATTATAGTGGATATGATCCGGAGGTAAATAGCTTTGCATTTGATGGCCTGCGTCGGGGTATTGATATGAATGCTTTTCCAAATATGCGTTCTTTTGTGTTTGGCTTGAATGTAACCTTTTAATTTACAATAAATGATTATGAAAATGAAGAAATTTACCTATATATTTTTATTAGCAAGCTGCTTATTATTGGCTTCTTGTGAATCGTGGTTAGATGAAGACCCGCAATATACTTTGAATACACAAATTCAGTTTTCTACTTCTGAAAAGGCACGTGCAGCATTATATGGATGCTATGGTTATTTTGCATTGACTAGTGGAGGATATGGTCAGCATTGGCAAGAAATTCCGGTACGATATAGTGGTTTCGGATGGGCACAGACTAATGGGGGTACAAATGATATGTGTGGATGGCTGCAATGTGACTATACAGATGATCTGTTGACAAATGCATGGTATGTAATGTATAAAGTAATTAATGAAACGAATGCATTTATAGCCAACGTAGAAAGTACTTCTTTGGAGGATAAAGACGAAATGGCTGCAGAGGCTCATTTCTTGCGTGCCTTGTCTTATTATAACCTTGCAATATGTTGGGGAGATGTACCCTTGAAGACAACTCCTTCTTCTCATGACGGCGTAGCTGTACCTCGTTCCTCGCGTTTAGAGGTGTTGGATGTTGTACGAAGTGACTTGGAATTTGCTTCAAAATATTTGCCGGAAACGAATTCTGATGGATTTCCAACGAAATGGACTGCAGAAGCATATTTAGGTAAGTTGTATCATACTTTAGGTTGTTTGGGTGATGCTACAGCTTGGGAAAAAGCAAAGACCTATTTTGAAGGAGTGAAAGGTAAATATGATTTGGAATCGAAATTTTCTAATTTATTTGTTGATAAGATTAAAGGTTCTAAAGAATCTATATTTCAACTGGGATTTCAGGTGAATGGTGAGTTGTCTTCTTTTAATAGGGGATCTTGGGTTTTTAATCCTGCTGCATCATCTTATGGTAAAAGTTTCCATAGAGTGAAGTGTACGAAAGCTTTTTATGATTTCTTTGCGGGAACCTATTGGGGAGATCCTCGTATTGAGACTACATTTATGGCAAAATGGAGAAAATGTACAAACAATATCGGACCTGTAGCTCAAGTAGAGCCTGTGCCGTCTGCCCGTGACTCTACCTATGAATATCCTTATTTCACTTATGATAGCGGTATAAAACCTGCCGGTTGGAAAAATAACAAGTTGTTAGTTGGTAGAATTCCTTATGAGTTATTGACTAATAAAGAGAATCCGAGCGCGGATGAAATTTTGGCTATCACGAATGATGAAACCAAATTTGATGAGAAATATCGTAAAGGATTGAAAGATTTTTTGAATGTATGTACTGCGGCGGGTAGGACAGGAGAAAGAGCGGCATGGCCTCATTTTGCAAAAGCTTTTGATATGAATATGGCAGGTATTGCCAGTCATAAAAATCTAATTTTATATCGTTATGCAGATTTATTATTGATGTTGGCTGATGTCTATAATGAATTGGATAGAAAAGACGATGCAATTAATACAGTAGATCTCGTGTTGGCGCGTGCACGTAAGTCGGGAGCTAAGGTTTCGACACAACCAGCCAAATGGGAGTCAACATTAACAAAAGATCAAGTACGTGAAAAGATATTCTTTGAAAGACTTTTTGAAGGTGCCGGTGAAACTGAAATGTATCAAATGATGCGCTTGCGTGGAACTGAATATTTGAAAAAAGCACTTACTGTGAATAATAATCACTCAATAACTAAAAAGTGGCAGGAGAATAATCCCAATGCAACGGGAGTCTGGGGTGAACGTATTTACAATAATGGAAATTTGAATGATGAGACTTTCTTGAAAAAGAATTTGTTGTTCCCTATTCCGCGTGATGAAATGAATACTAATATAGCTATTACAAAAAATAACTTCGGCTATTAAAAATAGTAGTTATAACAAGTTGTTTTTTCCCGAATGCAGAGGAGGAGTGTTTCTGCTTTTCATTCGGGTTTTCTTTATATAAATAGAAATCATTGTATATATTTTCTTGGATTTGCTGGATTGGAAATGAGTTGTAAATAGTGTTTTTGCCATTTTTCCTTCTGAAACAGACAAAAATGGAGAATATTGGAAATTAATTGGTTATTTGTGAACATGGATTTTGTTGACAGGTCTCTACCTTTGTCACTACAATCTAATATAAAGTTGTTTTATGGAAAAACTGCAATCAAACTTATTCTTTCCTTTAGCAGGAATAGCTGCCGTAGCTTCCCTTGCTTCCTGCTCAAACAAGCAAAAGTCTGCGGAGCAACTCCCTTTGAATATCGTCTACATTATGACAGACGACCACACAGCTCAAATGATGAGCTGTTACGACACACGCTACATGGAAACCCCCAACCTCGACCGCATTGCTGCTGACGGTGTACGTTTTACTCAAAGCTTTGTTGCCAATTCTTTAAGCGGCCCCAGCCGTGCCTGCATGATAACGGGCAAACATAGTTGTGCCAATAAATTCTATGATAATACCACTTGCGTATTCGACAGTTCACAACAAACTTTTCCGAAACTGTTGCAGAAAATCGGTTATCAGACAGCATTGGTGGGTAAATGGCATCTTGAAAGTTTGCCTTCCGGCTTTGATTACTGGCAGATTGTTCCCGGACAAGGAGACTACTACAACCCGGATTTCATCACGCAGAACAATGACACTATCCAAAAACATGGATACATCACGAATCTTATTACTGATGACGCCATTGACTGGATAGAAAACAAACGCAATCCGGAAAAACCTTTCTGCCTTTTGATTCACCACAAAGCAATTCACCGTAACTGGTTGGCGGATACTTGCAACCTGGCTTTGTACGAAGATAAAACCTTCCCGCTACCGGATAATTTCTTTGACGATTACGAAGGACGTCCCGCCGCTGCCGCGCAAGAGATGAGCATTGTGAAGGACATGGACATGATTTATGACCTCAAAATGCTTCGTCCTGATAAAAACACCCGTCTGAAATCCTTATATGAGAAGTATATCGGACGTATGGACGAAGGTCAACGTGCTGCATGGGACAAATTCTACACACCGGTTATAGATGATTTCTACAGGCAGAACCTGCAAGGCAAGGAACTTGCCAATTGGAAATTCCAGCGTTACATGCGTGACTATATGAAGACCGTAAAATCACTGGACGACAATGTTGGTCGTGTACTCGACTATCTGAAAGAGAAAGGCTTGCTGGATAACACACTTGTCGTCTATACTTCCGACCAAGGATTCTACATGGGCGAACACGGTTGGTTTGATAAACGCTTCATGTACGAAGAATCCATGCGTACACCGCTTATCATGCGTCTGCCGAAAGGATTCGACCGCAGAGGTGATATCACAGAAATGGTACAGAACATCGACTATGCACCCACCTTCCTCGAACTGGCAGGGGCAGAAATCCCTTCTGATATCCAAGGGATATCCCTCGTTCCTTTACTGAAAGGCGAACATCCGAAAGACTGGCGGAAAGCTCTCTACTATCATTTCTACGAATATCCTGCCGAACACATGGTGAAACGTCATTACGGGGTACGTACAGACCGCTATAAATTGATTCATTTCTATAATGATATCAACTGGTGGGAACTCTACGACTTGCAGGCAGACCCGTCGGAAATGCACAACCTCTACGGGCAACCTGAATACGAACCGGTAGTGAAAGAACTGAAAGAAGAAATGCTGCAACTTCAGGAGCAATACAATGACCCTGTCCGCTTCTCACCGGAAAGAGACAAGGAATAACACCAACGTATATACACCATGAAAAGATACATCTTAATCATTCTCATACTGCTTTCGCCACTGACAGTGTTCTTGCAGGCTGATAACTTAACATCCCCTTTAATTTCAATAGTACCACGCCCGACACAGATTGTGCCGGGTAGTGGTAACTTCACCTTTTCTGCAAAAACGGCATTTGCGGTAGAAAATCAGGAGCAGGCTGCGATTGCCCGCAATTTTATCGACTTGTTTACCCGTGCTGCCGGAATAACTCCGGCTTTGAATGTCGGCAGCAAAGAAGGACAAGTCCGTTTTGTGACAGATTCTTCTTTTAAACCCGAAGCATATCTGTTGGAGATTACACCGCAACAGATACTTATTAAAGCTTCGGATACAAAGGGCTTCTTCTATGCCCTGCAATCTGTCCGTCAACTCCTGCCTGCTACCATAGAATCAGAGCAACCGGTACAGAATATCGCTTGGAGCGTTCCCGCAATGACAGTTCGGGATGAGCCCCGTTTTGGTTTCAGAGGATTACTTCTGGACCCGGTACGTTGCTTTATTCCCAAAGAGAACGTACTGCGAATCATCGACTGTATGGCGATGTTGAAAATAAACAAACTTCATTTTCATCTGACGGACGATAACGGCTGGCGGATTGAAATAAAGAAATATCCTCGTTTGACGGAAGTAGGAGCGTGGAGAGTAGACCGTACGGATGTACCTTTTCACTCACGCCGTAACCCGAAGCGTGGAGAGCTTACTCCAATAGGTGGTTTCTATACACAGGAGGAGATTCGGGAAATTGTAGCTTATGCTGCCGACAGACAAATAGAAGTCATTCCGGAAATAGATGTACCGGCACACAGTAACGCTGCTTTGGCTGCTTATCCCCAGTTTGCTTGTCCGGTTGTGAAAGACTTTATCGGTGTACTTCCCGGCTTGGGAGGACGAAATTCCGAGATTATCTACTGTGCGGGAAATGATAGCGTATTTACATTCTTGCAGGATGTCTTTGACGAAATTCTGGCACTTTTCCCTTCCCGCTATATTCATGTCGGAGGAGATGAAGCGCGAAAGACGAACTGGGAAAAATGTCCGCTTTGTCAGAAACGGATGAGAAAGCAGCATTTAGCCAATGAGGAAGACTTGCAAGGTTATTTCATGAAGCGTATCAGTGATTATCTGCGTAAGAAAGGACGCGAGGTGATTGGCTGGGATGAATTGACAAACAGCTCTTTTCTTCCCGAAGAGTCCATTATTCTCGGTTGGCAGGGAATGGGAACGGCTGCCCTGAAAGCTGCTGAAAAAGGACATCGTTTCATCATGACTCCGGCGCGTATCATGTACCTGATTCGCTATCAGGGACCGCAATGGTTTGAACCGGTAACGTATTTTGGTAACAATACCCTAAAAGATGTTTTTGATTACGAACCTGTACAAAAAGACTGGAAACCGGAATACGAATCATTGCTAATGGGGATACAGGCCTGTATGTGGACGGAATTCTGTAATAAACCGGAAGATGTGGATTATCTTTTGTTCCCTCGTCTGGCTGCCTTGGCAGAAGTGGCTTGGACAGCTGCAGGAACGAAGGACTGGACTGGATTTTTGAAACGAATGGATGTATACAATTCGCATATTGCAGAAAAAGGAATTGTTTATGCCCGCTCAATGTATAACATACAACAGACGGTGACACCAGTGGACGGACATCTGGAAGTGAGTTTGGAATGTATCCGTCCGGATGTGGAAATTTATTATACACTGAATGGGAGTAATCCGGCAATGTCTTCTCATCGTTACGACGGACCTATCTGTGTGACGAAAACGCAAATGGTGAAAGCCGCTACCTTTATGAACGGCAAGCAAATGGGAGAAACCTTAGAGTTGCCACTCACATGGAACAAAGCTACGGCAAAACCTTTGCTTGACAATAAGAAGAACGAAATGTTATTAGTCAATGGATTGCGGGGAAGCTTGAAATATACTGATTCTGAATGGTGTAACTGGAGCCGGAATGATTCTATCTCTTTCACAATAGATTTGCAGAGTCAGGAAAAACTGAATAAATTAGCTATTGGTTGCATTACGAATTATGGAATGGGAGCGCACAAACCGAAAATGATTCGCGTAGAAGTTTCTGATGATAATCGTACCTACCATGCCATAGGAGAATTGAACTTTTCTCCGGAAGAAATCTATCAGGAAGGAACTTTCAGAAATGACTATTCGATAGACATGGGCGGAGTATCTGCTCGTTATGTCCGGGTGACGGCAGAAGGTGCAGGGGTATGTCCTGACGAGCATGTCCGCCCCGGTCAGGAAGCGAGAGTCTATTTTGATGAAGTGATTATAGAATAGTAATCAAGTAGTTAAAAAATAGCAATTAGGTGCTTTGTAAAACAATCTTGTATAAACTAATTATGATGACATGCTTATGAACATTAGCTTTAAGAAACGAACTTCTTTAATCTTATCAGCAGTACTGGCTGCCACTACTTTCACGTTAGCGCAGCAACAACCGTTACCCGAATGGCAGAGCCAGTATGCGGTGGGACTGAACAAACTCGCTCCTCACACATACGTATGGCCTTATGCCAACGCTTCCGACATTGAAAAACCGGGAGGGTATGAACAGTCTCCTTTTTATATGAGCCTGAACGGAAAGTGGAAATTCCATTGGGTGAAGAATCCCGATAACCGTCCGAAGGACTTTTACCAACCTTCTTATTACACAGGAGGATGGGCGGACATCAATGTGCCCGGCAACTGGGAATGTCAGGGTTATGGCACAGCTATCTATGTCAACGAAACGTATGAATTTGACGATAAAATGTTCAACTTCAAGAAGAATCCGCCGTTGGTACCGCATGCAGAAAATGAAGTCGGCTCATACCGCCGTACCTTCAAAGTGCCTGCCGACTGGAAAGGACGCCGGGTAGTACTTTGTTGTGAAGGGGTCATCTCTTTCTATTATGTATGGGTGAATGGAAAATTGCTTGGATACAATCAGGGATCAAAGACAGCTGCCGAATGGGATATTACTGACGTCCTCAATGAAGGCGAAAATGTGGTTGCTTTGGAAGTGTACCGATGGAGTGCGGGGGCTTATCTGGAATGTCAGGATATGTGGCGTTTGAGTGGTATCGAACGCGATGTGTATCTTTACAGCACTCCCAAACAGTACATTGCCGACTACAAACTGAATGCATCTTTGGACAAAGAGAAATACAAAGATGGAATTTTCGGACTTGAAGTGACCGTAGAGGGACCTTCTATTACACTTGGAGCCACTTCTATTGCTTACACCCTGAAAGACGCCGAAGGCAAAGCTGTCCTGCAGGATGCTATCCGGATAAAATCCCGTGGATTGAGCAATCTTATCACGTTTGATAGAAAGAATCTACCTGATGTAAAGGCTTGGAGCGCAGAGCATCCTCATCTTTACACATTGATACTCGAACTGAAAGATGAACAAGGCAAGGTCACCGAACTGACCGGTTGCGAAGTCGGCTTCCGTACCTCGGAAATCAAAGACGGACGTTTCTGCATCAACGGTGTTCCGGTATTGGTGAAAGGAACCAACCGCCACGAACACTCCCAGCTGGGACGTACCGTGAGCAAAGAACTGATGGAACTGGACATCAAACTGATGAAACAGCACAATATCAACATGGTGCGTAACTCGCATTATCCGACTCACCCTTACTGGTATCAGCTTTGCGACCGCTACGGATTGTACATGATTGATGAAGCAAATATCGAATCCCACGGAATGGGATATGGGGCTGCTTCTCTTGCCAAAGACACTACCTGGCTGACCGCGCACATGGACCGCACCCACCGGATGTATGAACGTTCCAAGAATCATCCCGCTATCGTCATCTGGTCGTTGGGAAATGAAGCCGGCAACGGAATCAACTTCGAGCGTACCTACGACTGGCTGAAATCGGTAGAAAACACTCGTCCCGTGCAATACGAACGTGCCGAATTGAACTATAATACGGATATTTACTGCCGTATGTACCGCAGTGTGGACGACATCAAAGCATATCTTGCGAAGAAAGACATCTATCGTCCTTTCATTCTTTGCGAATATCTTCATGCGATGGGCAACAGTTGCGGCGGATTGAAAGAATACTGGGATGTATTTGAAAACAATCCGATGGCACAAGGTGGCTGCGTTTGGGACTGGGTGGACCAGTCATTCCGCGAAATAGATAAAAACGGTAAATGGTATTGGACGTATGGCGGTGATTACGGGCCGGAAGGAATCCCGAGTTTCGGTAACTTCTGCTGTAACGGTTTGGTAGGCGCCAATCGTGAACCGCATCCGCATTTGCTTGAAGTAAAGAAAGTATATCAGAATATAAAAGCGACTTTGGCGGATCAAAAGAATCTGACTATCCGTGTCAAGAACTGGTATGACTTCTCTAATCTGAATGAGTATGTACTGAACTGGAATGTGACGGCAGACAATGGCAAGATCTTGGCAGAAGGTACGAAAACGATTGATTGTGCACCGCACGCTACCGTAGATGTAGCTTTAGGCGCTGTCAAACTTCCGAATACAATTCGTGAGGCTTATCTGAATATCAGCTGGACGCGTCGTGAAGCATCTTCAATGATCGATAAGGACTGGGAAGTGGCATACGATCAGTTCGTGTTTGCCGGTAATAAGAATTACACAGGCTACCGTCCGCAAAAAGCAGGTGAAACGACTTTCACTGTTGACAAGCAAACAGGGGCGCTGACTTCATTGAACCTGAATGGCAAAGAATTATTAGCTGCTCCGCTGACATTGAGCCTTTTCCGCCCGGCAACGGATAATGACAACCGGGATAAGAACGGTGCACGTCTGTGGCGTAATGCAGGATTGGATAATCTGACCCAAAAGGTCGTTTCACTGAAAGAGGGCAAGACTTCGACCACTGCCCGGGTGGAAATTCTAAATGCGAAAGCGCAAAAGATAGGAACTGCCGACTTTGTTTATTCATTGGATAAAAACGGTGCGCTGAAAGTTCTTACTACTTTCCAGCCCGACACGACCATCGTGAAATCAATGGCACGTCTGGGATTGACATTCCGTGTGGCGAACACCTACGATCAGGTTTCTTACCTCGGACGTGGAGAGAATGAAACATACATTGACCGCAATCAGTCCGGCAAAATCGGTGTATATCAGACCACACCGGAACGGATGTTTCATTATTATGTTGCTCCGCAATCTACGGGCAACCGCACCGATGTACGTTGGGCGAAGTTGGCAAATACTTCCGGCGAAGGCCTCTTTGTAGAATCAAATCGTGCTTTCCAGTTTAGTATGATTCCTTTCTCGGATGTATTATTGGAGAAGGCCCGCCATATCAATGAACTGGAACGTGATGGATTGCTGACAGTGCATCTGGATGCCGAACAGGCAGGCGTGGGAACGGCTACTTGTGGTCCCGGAGTGTTACCGCAATACTTGGTTCCATTAAAGAAACAGAGTTTTGAATTTACCCTTTATCCGGTGAAATAGATACTAAATCAATAGGTTATTTAGATTATATATAAAGGTGGGGGGTACACTGATTGAATGGAATATCATAAGAAAGTATTCCATGAGAATCGTGAAATCCGTACCTTTATTTTATTTTTGTAAAACTGCAATAATTTATAGGCTATGAATAAACTACTAATCTCTCTCTTATTGTCTTCTACCCTCATCGGTGGAGTGCAGGCACAGAAAAAAGAAAACTACTACGTGAAGCATGTTGAATTTCCTCAAGATGCAACGCTCGAACAGAAAGTCGATATGGCAGCGCGGTTGGTACCCACTCCGCAACAATATGCCTGGCAACAAATGGAACTGACCGCTTTTTTTCATTTTGGCATCAACACTTTTACCGGACGTGAATGGGGAGACGGAAAAGAAGATCCTGCACTCTTTAATCCTTCAGAACTCGATGCTGAACAATGGGTGAAGAGTTTGAAAAATGCAGGTTTCAAAATGGTTATTCTGACCGCAAAGCATCACGACGGTTTCTGCCTGTGGCCTACAGCTACAACGAAACATTCTGTAGCCTCTTCTCCTTGGAAGAACGGACAGGGGGATGTCGTAAAAGAACTTCGGAAAGCCTGCGATAAATATGATATGAAGTTCGGCGTCTATCTTTCTCCGTGGGATCGGAATGCGGAATGTTATGGAGACTCTCCCCGTTACAATGAATTTTTTGTCCGTCAATTGACAGAATTGCTCACCAATTATGGTGAAGTGCACGAAGTATGGTTCGACGGAGCGAATGGGGAAGGCCCGAACGGAAAGAAACAAATATATGACTGGGACGCTTTCTATAAAACCATTCAACGCCTTCAACCGAAAGCTGTGATGGCGATTATGGGAGACGATGTCCGTTGGGTAGGAAACGAGAAAGGGATAGGCCGTGAAACGGAATGGACTGCAACTGTGCTTACTCCCGGTATATACACCCGTTCGCAAGAGAATAACAAACGCTTGGGTGTTTTCGGTAAAGCAGAGGATTTGGGAAGTCGTAAGATCTTGGAGAAAGCTACGGAATTATTCTGGTATCCTTCTGAAGTGGATGTATCTATCCGTCCGGGATGGTTCTATCATGCGGAGGAAGATGGTAAAGTGAAATCTTTGAAACATTTATCGGATATTTATTTCCAGTCGGTAGGATATAATTCAGTGCTTCTATTGAATATTCCGCCTGACCGGAGAGGGCTGATTCATGAAGCTGATATCAAGCGGTTAAAAGAGTTTGCCGACTATCGGCAGCAAACGTTTGCTGACAACCGTGTGAAAAACGGAAGGAAATGCTGGTGCGCTACTTCGGGTAGTGAGATTGTTTATACCTTGAAGGCCAAATCGGAAATCAATTTGGTTATGTTGCAGGAAGATATAACGAAAGGGCAGCGGGTAGAGCTTTTCACTGTGGAAGCCTTGACTGATAAGGGCTGGAAAGAAGTTGGAAAAGGTACGACAATAGGATATAAACGTATGTTGCGTTTTCCCGCGGTTAACGCCAGTAAGCTCCGGGTGAAAATAGGCGAATGTCGGTTGACTGCTTACGTTAGTCAGGTTGCCGCTTACTATGCAGAACCTTTGCAGGAAGAAACAAAGAAAGAAGACTGGAATAACTTGCCGCGCTCCGGATGGAAACAAGTGGCTATCTCTCCGTTGACTATTGATTTAGGTAAGACAGTGACGTTGGGTAGCTTCACGTATGCTCCTGCAAAGGCAGAGGCAAAACCGACGATGGCATTCCGTTACAAATTCTTTGTGAGTGAGGACGGTAGGATGTGGAAAGAAGTTCCGACTAATGGAGAGTTTAGTAATATTATGCACAATCCGTTGCCGCAGACGGTCACTCTCGGACAGAAAATACAGGCACGTTTTATTAAACTGGAAGCTACTACGCCAACTGCAACCACCGCAAAAATAGAAATGAATGAAATAGGAGTGATGGTAACTCCCTGATGGAGCCCTCATTGAAAGATATGCTTAGAGAGTAGCAATGGAGACTGGCGTCTTGGTTCTTGATGAATCAGATACCGGTCTCTTTTTTTTCTAAACCAAATGAATATTTTACTGTTATTTATTAAAAAAGACAGAAGTTATGTTAGTAGTAGATTTAGGAAAATGGATGAATAAAACCCTTATTGACTGGGGAATAGATCCGGCAGTTGCCGATCGTTTTGATGAGACTATTATGGCTTTACTGATGATAGTGATTGCTATCGTGCTGAATTACCTCTGCCAGGCGATTCTTATCGGAGGTATGAAACAGTATACGAGGCGGAGACCTCATCAATGGAACACGTTGTTAATGAAACGCAAGGTCTTTCATCATTTGATTCATACCATCCCGGCTTTTCTGGTTTATTCGTTGTTGCCAATGGCTTTTATCCGTGGAAAAGAGTTGTTACTGATTTCCCAGAAAGCGTGTGTCATTTATATTATTTTCTCCTTGCTATTGGCTATTAATGGAATTCTGTTGATGATAATGGATATCTATGACGGAAGAGAGTCGATGAAAGACCGCCCGATGAAAGGATTTATCCAAGTGTTGCAGGTGCTTCTTTTCTTTGTAGGCGGGATTGTAATCATCGCTATTATCGTGAATAAGTCTCCGGCCACTTTGTTTGCGGGCCTGGGCGCTTCGGCGGCTATTTTGATGTTAGTGTTCAAAGACTCCATACTAGGTTTTGTGGCAGGTATCCAGCTTTCTGCCAACGATATGGTTCGTCCGGGGGACTGGGTGACGCTTCCTTCCGGTGACGCAAACGGTATTGTACAGGAGATAACGCTGAATACAGTCAAGATTCAGAATTTTGATAATACCATTTCCACCATTCCTCCTTATACATTAGTGAGCAGCCCTTTTCAGAATTGGCGGGGAATGACACAGTCGGGAGGACGACGGGTGATGAAGAGTATAACATTGGACTTGACTACACTTCAATTCTGTACGCCGGAAATGCTGGACCGTTATCGGAAAGAAATTCCACTAATGGCAGATTACCAGCCGGAAGAAGGAGTGGTTCCTACCAATTCTCAAGTGTATAGGGTATATATTGAACGCTATTTGTGTAGCCTGCCCGTAGTCAATCAGGAGTTGGATTTGATTATCAGTCAGAAAGAAGCTACGATGTACGGAGTACCTATTCAGGTTTATTTCTTCTCCCGCAATAAGGTATGGAAAGAATACGAGCGTATTCAGTCGGATATCTTCGATCATTTGTTGGCAATGGTACCGAAGTTCGATTTGAAAGTTTATCAGTATTCGGACTAATTAATGGAGCTACGATGAGGCGTTATATTTCTCAACGATACTTATCCCTATGAGAAAAAATACTCATGCCAATGAGAATATATTCCCATTACTATGAGAATCTTTTCTCATTACGGTGAGAATACTCCCTTGTCAGAGCATACTGTAACGGCGTTTGTACTTCCCTGATAATGGTTGACTTTCTTTCTTTGTAATAACCGGATATTATTAGCTGCTACCGTTTCTTATAATTAATGTAGAATCAGCTCGAAGTCTGCATAGATAGGAAGATGGTCACTGATGCCTCCTTGATATTTCATTCCCTTATAAGTGCGGAAAGGTTCTTTATCACCATATTTTTCGTCATCTTTCAGTAAAAAGGGGAGAAGGCACACATTTGCTTTTTCTTCGCTGGTGAAAAAGTGATTTGATTGATTTAATAGAGTGCCTGATACAATCAAGTGATCGAGTAATCCCCATTCACCACGATATTTGTAAGAACCGAAGTCTTTTGATTTAGCTTTCCGGGCGAGTAGGTGATATAGTTTTAATGAGGAGGGGGCAACTGTTGAGAAGTTGGTGGAGCCGGTTGTTGAGGCTAGGTCATTGGTAGTAACAGGAGGTGCTTCGGCTTCCAGTATTTTCTGAATAGATTGATTGGTCGGGTAATCGTTGAAATCCCCCATAATAATGACTTGCGGAAGAGAACGAATGTTCATGATGCTATCAACTTCCATACGCAGAGTGTGAGCTGCATATAAGCGATAGGGTTCCGATTCTTTGGCTCCACCCGAGCGGCTGGGGAGGTGGCAGACAAATACGTCGAGGGTATCTCCCGTCAGTAGAAGTCCGCTGACGTGTAGCAAATCTCTTGTCGGGCGGTATTGCTTCAACGGAGGGATGGAAATGGAACGGGAAGATAATAGTTTGAATAAATCCCGTTGATAAAGCAAGGCTACGTCAATTCCTCTTAAATCAGGGGAGTTGGTCATTACATAACGATAACTAAGCTCTTTTAAAGGAGAACGGCGGGTCAGGTCACGAAGCACTGTATCATTTTCTACTTCACATAATCCGACTAATGCAGGCGGACTCCATTCGCCAATAGCAGTTATTACACGGGCAACGTCAACCAGCTTTTTTTTATATCTGCTATAATTCCAATGACGCATCGCGTCGGGAAGAAATTCGTGATCGTTCTTTAAACTATCATGACGAGTGTCGAACAGGTTTTCTATGTTCCAACTTACAACGCGGAAAGGGATTCTTTCTTGTTGAGAGGGGACTTGTGTGTCGTGATAGCCTTGTCCTTCGTGAGAATCTTGTGCGATAGCATAAGAAGGAGCAAAGAAACTTACAGCTATTAAATTCATTGCAAAAAAGAGCATGGCAACAGCTACTCTCTTTTCACTGTTACCATACTCTTCTTTATGTTGACTTATCTGTCTGTTACTTCTTGGCAGGAACATGTGCCAAGATATCCAATAGATGTTTCCAGAATTTCTCAACGGTAGGAATAAGCATTCGTTCGTCAGGAGAGTGAACACCTGTCAGTGTTGGTCCGAAAGAGATCATATCCAGCGTTGGATATTTATCAAGGAACAGGCCACATTCCAATCCTGCATGGATGGCTTTAACTTTCGCGTCTACACCAAACAGACGCTTGTAAGATTCAACAGCCACTTCGAGGATAGCCGAGTGGGGATTCGGTTTCCATCCCGGATAACCTTCGCCAAACGTAACATTGGCTCCCGCCAGTTGGAATACGGCACGAACCGTGTTCGCCATATCGTTGCGTGCGGATAGTATCGAGCTCCGCTGACTAGTTTCAATGCGGATGACATGATTCGGCTTCATCTTGACAGATGCCAGATTGGTAGAAGTTTCCACCAGTCCGGGAATATCCTGGCTCATGGCGTATACACCGTGAGGAGCTGCATACAGAACTTTTAATAAACGGGTAGTGGTATCCTGGTCGATAGCCGTCTTGCGGGGAGTTTCCGATTCGAGAACCAACTTTAAGTCGGGCTCTACAACGGATAATTCGTCTTCCATTTCGCTGGTGAAGATATTTAGTTCGGTGCGGACATCATGTTTGGCATCTTCGGGAACAGCACAGATAGCGTATGCCTCGCGGGGAATAGCGTTGCGCAGGTTACCACCGTTGATTTCACAAAGATACAGATCATGCCTGCCAGCCATGCGTGAAAGGAAACGGTTCAGTATTTTGTTGGCATTTCCCCGTCCCAAATGAATATCACCACCGGAGTGACCGCCTTTTAAACCTTTCACTTCCACCTTGAAGAAGAAATATCCGGCAGGAACTTCCACTTCCTTATAAGTAAATTCTGCAACGGAGTCAATACCTCCGGCACAGCCGATAAAGATTTCCCCTTCATCTTCCGAATCGAGGTTCAGAAGAATATCACCGCTCATAAAGCCTTCCTGCAGGGCGAAAGCTCCGGTAAGCCCCGTTTCTTCGTCTACTGTAAACAGACATTCCAACGGACCATGTTCAATGCTGTCGTCAGCCAGAATAGCCAGTTCGGTAGCTACACCGATACCGTTGTCGGCTCCGAGGGTAGTGCCTTTGGCTTTCAGCCATTCACCGTCAATTTCCGTTTCGATGGGGTCGGTGAGGAAGTCATGTTGAACGTCATTGTTCTTTTCGCACACCATGTCGATATGTGATTGCAATACGACGGTTTGAAGATTTTCCTTTCCCGGAGTAGCGGGTTTTTTAATCAATACGTTGCCGGCTTCGTCTACCTTGGTTTCCAGGTTATGTTTTGCTCCGAATGCCTTTAGGTAGGCAATCATTTTCTCTTCCTTCTTCGAAGGGCGTGGCACTTGGCAGATTTCTTCGAAATACTTGAATACGCCAGCCGGCTTTAAGTCTTTTTTTTCCATGCTGTTTTTATTTTATAATTAGGAATAGAAGGGCTGTTTTCGCTTCTTCTATTGCTAAATATGGTTAATTTGATTGACTTATCTGAACTCATATCTCATTAAAGCCTATCTTTGCACTCACAAAATTAATAGAAATGGTTGAGACTATACTGATAACTTTGTTAATAGTTGCTATTTCCCTGGTATTATTAGGGGTGAAAGTATTCTTTACGAAGGGTGGAAAATTCCCGAATGGTCATGTGAGCGGGAATAAAACGTTGCGTCAGAAAGGAATCGGATGCGCACAGTCGCAGGATCGCGAAGCACAAAAGAAACCGCGTTTTTCTATTGATGAGTTGGAAAAAGCCTTGAACGATAGTATGAATTAAATTTATTAAAAACAATACTTATTAATTATGAATAGAATGAACTACCTCATGAACGGTTTGGCTGCTCTTGCGTTTATCGTTTTATTTTCACAATGTGCTGGCAAAACTGACAATCAAACTACAAGTACTCCGGCACAGGCTAATGCCGAACTGTCAGGAATGAAAATTGCCTATGTTGAAATAGATACGCTGCTTGCCAAATACAATTTCTGTATTGACTTGAATGAGGCGATGGTAAAGAAGAGCGAGAACGTTCGTATGACATTGAATCAGAAGGCTACCTCTTTGAACAAGGAAAAACAAGACTTCCAGAAGAAAGTAGAAAACAATGCTTTCCTGTCACAAGATAGAGCGCAGCAAGAATACAACCGTCTGGTGAAGTTGGAACAAGATTTGCAAGAGTTGAGTAACAAACTTCAGAATGGTTTGATGGAAGAGAACAACAAGAACAGCTTGCAGTTCCGCGATTCTATCAACGCTTTCCTGAAAGAATATAATAAGACTCACGGATATAGCCTGATTTTCAGCAACACAGGTTTTGATAACCTGCTTTATGCTGACAGCACTTTTAATATCACAAAAGAAATTGTTGATGGGTTGAATGCAAGATATTCACCTGTGAAGAAATAATAGTGAAGGATAAAAAATAAACGTTCCGTTTCCTGATAAAAAGGACGGAACGTTATTCAATATTTTTTTCGATTTCTGCCTGTTCAAGACTGTAAAGCTATGAACAGGCTTTTTTTATGCCCTTTCTTTTTCTTCTTCCTGCGGAATACGGAAAGCGGTGTAAAGTTCGAGGATAGCAGCAACCGTGAGGCAGGCAATCCATTCATTGCCTCGGGTGGTAAACATAAAGGCTCCGGTCAGGATCAGCGCCAATGCTCCGAATATCTGCTGAACGCGTAGGCGTTTTAGTGTTTTGCCTTTTCCTTTGACGGGCGTGTTCACTTGTGCCAATGCGAAAAATCCGGCTCCGATAGTATATATGTAAGGAGCATAGATCCATCCGGTGATAAATACAGCTGCTCCGGTGAGAGCCATGATAGCGCCTACAACGAAAAGGGCGGGTACTAATTGTTTCATTCTTTAATCTTCAAAAACGTAAATATCTTCGTTGGGTTTCTTCATCAGATACTTTTCACGGGCGATCTGCTCGATGGCGTCCGGATTGGTCGTTATTTCGTTGAGACGTTTGGTATTCTCTTCGTAATCTGCCCGGTACTTTTCTATCTCTTCTTTCAACTGGCTGATCTCCCGTTCATATCCGAAACGACGGACCAGGCTGTTCTCGTCCAGAAAGCCAATGATAACAGCAAACGCAACGACCGTAATGAGATACTTTCGTCTGCGTATGAAACTCCAGATACTGATTAGTTTACCCATAACTTCTCCTTTTAATATCCGCAAAGATAAAACTAATAACTTAAAAACTTATCGCTTTAGCTTCAAAACTTCTCTCTTTATCCCTTATTACATCTCACTTTTTTTGTGTACATTTGCAGAGTAAGCGAAAACAGGCTTCACTCGGCATAGTTCAAGCTAGCTTGACTCTGCTCTCATTTGCACTGTTTTTGCAGAGTAAGCGAAAATTCAAAAAAAACAGAGAGAATCCCGGATATGGAAAACTATATTGTTTCAGCCCGTAAGTACCGTCCGTCCACGTTCGAATCGGTGGTAGGACAGCGGGCGTTGACTACTACGCTGAAAAATGCAATTGCTACCCAAAAACTGGCTCATGCTTATTTGTTTTGCGGACCACGTGGGGTAGGAAAGACCACTTGTGCGCGTATCTTTGCCAAAACCATCAATTGTATGACGCCTACTGCCGACGGAGAGGCTTGTAATCAGTGTGAGTCATGTGTAGCTTTCAACGAACAGCGATCATACAATATTCACGAACTCGATGCTGCTTCCAACAACTCGGTAGATGACATTCGCCAGTTGGTGGAGCAAGTACGCATCCCGCCGCAGATTGGTAAATATAAGGTATATATCATCGACGAGGTGCACATGCTTTCGGCATCTGCTTTCAATGCGTTCCTGAAAACGCTGGAAGAACCTCCCCGTCATGCTATCTTTATCCTGGCTACGACGGAGAAGCATAAGATTCTCCCTACCATTCTTTCCCGTTGTCAGATTTATGACTTTAACCGGATAAGCGTGGAAGATACGGTGAATCATCTGTCGTATGTTGCTTCGAAAGAAGGAATTACGGCGGAGCCGGAAGCACTGAACGTGATAGCTATGAAGGCAGACGGTGGTATGCGTGATGCTTTGTCTATCTTCGATCAGGTTGTAAGTTTTACCGGAGGAAATATCACCTATAAGAGTGTGATTGATAATCTGAACGTTCTTGATTATGAATATTATTTCCGTCTGACGGATTGTTTCCTCGAAAACAAGGTAAGTGATGCTTTGTTGCTTTTCAATGATATATTGAATAAAGGCTTTGACGGAAGTCATTTTATTACCGGATTATCGTCTCATTTCCGTGACCTGTTGGTGGGGAAAGACCCGGTGACACTGCCTCTACTGGAAGTGGGAGCGAGCATACGCCAACGCTATCAGGAGCAGGCGCAGAAATGTCCGTTACCTTTCTTGTACCGGGCCATGAAGCTTTGTAATGAGTGTGATTTGAATTACCGCATCAGCAAAAATAAGCGTTTGCTGGTAGAACTGACCTTGATACAGGTTGCACAGCTTACCACCGAGGGGGATGACGTGAGTGGTGGGCGTGGCCCTACGAAGACCATAAAACCCATATTCACACAGCCTGCCGCAGCTCAGCAGCCGCAGGTCGCTTCTGCAACCCAGGTTCAGCAGGCTTCCCTTCATACGTCTCCGTCTTCAGTAACAACACAGGCTGTTAATGGCACTACTGCCCGGCATCCGCAAGCATCTGCAGCAGTGCAACCGGGAGCATCGGCTTCTTCCGGTGCGGCTTCGTCTGCTCCGTCGCAAGGAGCGGGAGTTGCCCCGACTGTCAAGGAAGAACGGAAAATTCCGGTGATGAAGATGTCTAGTTTGGGCGTGTCTATCAAGAATCCGCAGCGCGATCAGACAACGCAGAATACAGTTACCACTCATGTTCCCAGAGTACAGCAACCGGAAGAAGATTTTATTTTCAATGACCGGGATTTGAATTATTACTGGCAGGAATATGCCGGTCAGTTGCCGAAAGAACAGGATGCTCTTACTAAACGTATGCAGATGCTCCGTCCGGTATTGCTTAATAACTCAACGACTTTTGAAGTGGTGGTTGATAATGAGTTTGCTGCAAAGGATTTTACAGCTTTGATTCCTGAATTGCAGAGTTATCTTCGTGGTAGGCTGAAAAACAGCAAAGTGGTGATGACAGTGCGGGTAAGTGAGGCAACGGAAACAATACGTCCTGTGGGACGTGTCGAGAAATTCCAGATGATGGCTCAAAAGAATCAGGCGTTGATGCAGCTGAAAGATGAGTTCGGACTGGAGCTATACTAATGTACTTACTTCTATCGGATTATCATCTTCCAGGAACGAAGGCTTTTATCTATATCGGATACTGGTATGAAAATATGGTCTATACTTTTAATTTAATGTAAACGTTGATTCATACGGTCTTCGTATCCGTCTGAAGGTCTTTTTCCCGGCATGACAATCCACAGGATTATATATATGATTACTCCGGCGAAAGCAGTGAAGAATGTAGCCAGTATATACACTATTCTTAATAAGGTAGGATCCCATCCGAAATATTCGGCTATTCCGGCGCATACGCCTGCGATCATTCGGTTGGAAGAACGGGTTAATTTCTTTTCATTTTCCATGATGTACTTTGTTTTAGTGCGAATACTATACAAAGGTATATAAAAAAACAGATTTTTTACGCCCGGTAAATAAGAAAGTCAA